>CAZRLK010000009.1:3288-55523 GCA_964600555.1 uncultured Bradymonadales bacterium | reverse complement strand
CCCCGCACACCAACACTCTCCCCCCAGACTCGCCGAGGTAGAGTTCGGCGACAAAGAACGACCCGGTGAGCAATCTCATCTCTGTTCGCACCCAACCGGCGGGAGCCACGCGCTATCTTGATTTTCCACGATCGGAGTAAACCAAGCTTATTTCGATCACCAGCCGAAACCGTTATGGTTCCCGGCGAAAGTTTACGGCTCGCGCTCCGTCTTCGCTGTGCCACCACCGGTTCGTTGTTGAAGGGAGTCGGACGATCGAGCCGAAGGAGAGAATGATGAAACCGCGTACGGTCGCCGCTATCGTGGCCGGGATCTACCTGGTCCCGTCGCTGATCTACATCTACGTTTCGTCCCGAATGACCGCCGATCTCGCCTCGACGTTCGAGACGGTCGTCCAATTCGAAATCACCAAGGGGATGGCCTTCGTCAGTTTCAGTGCCATTCTGATCTTCGGAGTCTGCTGGACGATGGTCTCTCGGCTCAGAGACGCCCGACGGCGCTCGCAGTCGATCCGCGAAAAACTTCTGAAGATGGAGGGCCGACAGTCCGCCAGCCTCCTTGCGGCCTCTTTTGCACACGATGCCAAAAACGAACTCGCGATCCTGAAAGCCAACAACGACTACCTGTCGCGTCGCGACGAGTTCGACGAGTCGATCGACGAGGTCCTCGACGAACAATCGGAGGCCATCGACTCGCTTCTCGGGTTGACCGACCACCTGTCGGAAGCGATCGATCGGCAGGACATTTCGACGACGAAACGCCTCGATATCGCCGAACTCTCGGTGGCGATCATCGACTCGCTCGAAGATCACTCCCGGCTGACAGGCTGCGAATTGAACGTCGAATCCGATCCCGACTCCATCGAAGTGACCAGCTCCCCGACGCTGGTCCGCCAGGCTCTGGTCAATCTGTTGCTCAATGCCGCCGACGCCGTCGACGAACGGGGCCGAATCGAGGTAAGGATCAGTTGCGGAGGATGGCGGCCGGACGCTCGGCGAGATCATGGAATCGGGCGAGGACAGCCCCGAGGAGGTCGTCGCCGAATCGGAGCTGATGGACGAGTTCCGGGCGGCTTTGAGGGTGTTCGGCGAAAGGCTCGAGGACCCGCGCCGCCGCGCGATCTGGTACGAGCGCACCGTCGCCGAAGATCCGAAGATCCTGCGCGAGCTGGGCGACGACTGGGACGTCTCCAAGGAGCGCATCCGCCAGATCGAATCCGAGCTGTGCGGCGATTTCCGCCGGTTCTTCACCGCCGAGCTCGGCGGCAGCGAGGAGGCGGGCTACGCGATGAGCGCCTGACGCCGCGGCGGGGGGAGGCTTAGAGCCGGTTTCAAAACACTCGAACGGGGCTGCGACCGCGTCTGGCACGGCAATCGCGGCGTCGCCGAAACTCGACGATGCTTTATGCTGCGGTGCAGTGCTCCGGTATCGCCTGCGCATCGGCTCCTGGCGCTTGCGCGTACCAGCCACGCTCTCGCTCCTCGCCGAGGTTGTGAAACCGGCTCTTAGCCGGCGAGGTGCTCGACGAAAAATTCGCCGATCTGCGAGTAGGCGTCGATGCGGTTTTGGCGCTTGGCCAGGCCGTGGCCTTCGTCCTCGTAGATGAGCGATTCGACCGGCAGGCCCCGCTCACCGACGGCCTCGACGATCTGGCGCGCCTCGCCGACCGGCACGCGCGGGTCGTTTTCGCCGTGGACGACCATCAAAGGGGCGGCGATGGCGTCGACGTGGTTGAGCGGCGAGATCTCCTCGAGAAACTCCCGGTCGTCCTCGAGCGAGCCGTACTCCGATTCGCGCAGGTGGCGGCGGTAATCGGAGGTGTTTTCGAGAAACGACACGAAATTCGCGATCCCGACGACGTCGACCCCGGCGGCCCACAGGTCGGGGTAGGTGACCATCGAACTCAACACCATGAATCCGCCGTACGACCCGCCGATCAGGCCGATCCGGTCGGGGTCGGCGCCTCCCTCTTCGACGAGCCACTGACGGCCGGCCCGGATGTCGGCGACGCTGTCCATGCGCTTTCGGACGTCGTCGAGCTCGAGATACGACTTGCCGTAGCCGGCCGATCCCCGGACGTTCGGCGCCAGGACGGCGAAGCCGCGCTCGACGAAATACTGCGTCGAAGCCTTCAGGGACGGGCGGTACTGGGACTCGGGGCCACCGTGGATGTCGATGATCACCGGGTGGGGCTCGTCGAGATCCTCGCGGCGGTAATAAAAGGCCGGCACCTCGAGGTCGTCGAACGAGGAATAGTGGACGAGCTCCGGCTCGACGAGCGACGAACGCGGGATGCCCGCCGTGCTCGAGCGGGTCCAGCGCGTCGACTCGCCAGATTCCGTATCGACCGACCAGACGTCGGTCGTGTCGTCGGCCGCCGCGACGGTGATCGTGAACGTCGACGAATCGCGGGCGAACCGGGCGCCGCCGGCGATCGGCCGGCCGAGCGATTCCACCCGCCGCGTCTCGTCCTCCCGGAGGTCGTGGACGTCGACCACCGAGTAGCCCTCCTCGTTGGAGACGATCGTCAGCCAGCGGCCGTCGTCACTCAGGGCGAGACTTTCGCGGTTCCACCCGTAGTCCTCGACGAACTCCAGCTCGCCGCGCTCGAAATCGTAGAAAGCGAGGTTCGTGAAATCGCGTCCCTCGTTCGAGAGCAGATACATCCCCGAGCCGTCCGGCAGGGGCGTCGGGCTGCCGTACAGCGCGTCCTCGTCGTGGGGGGTCAGGTGCTCGAGGTCGCCCGAGTCGAGGTCGAGCAGCCACAGGTCGTTGTCGACGTTCGATCCGGCGCGGGCGACGATCAGACCATCGTCGTCGGGCATCCAGCCGGCGACGTAATTGTAGCCTTCCCGCTCCAGGACACATCGCTCGGCCCCCCCGTCCAGCTCCCGGACGAACAGATCGAAATCGCGGCCGTTCCGGCCGTTGTGCGCCCAGGCGGCCAGTTCGCCGTCGTGGCTCCAGCCTCCCCACATGTGCTTGGCGTCGGCCTCGCTGAACTCCTCGGCGAGGCCGCCTTCGTCGTCGATCAGAAAGATGCGCTGGCGCTCGTCGCCGCCCTTGTCCTTGCCGAAGGCGATGACGGGCCGGGCGGGGTTGTAGGAGGCGAACATCAGCCGGTCGTCGAAAAACGTCAGTTGCTCCGGCCAACCCATCGGCTCGTCGAGTCTCCACAACTGCGACGTCCCGGTGATGTCGGTGGTAAAGGCGAGCCGCTCCTCGTCGCCGCGCAGCGAGCCGTTTCCGGCCCGGCGGATGTTCAGGTAACGTTCGAAGGGAATGGGCATGGGGGCGTCGGTCCTCGGTCGTGAGTTGTCGGTCGTCGGGCGTCGGGCGTCGGCGATTCATTGCGCCCCGTCGAGGGGCGTCAGAAAGTCGTATTCGTGCCCGTCGTGGTCGGTGACCGTAAACATCCGAGCGCCCCAGGGCCGATCCTGCGGTTCGGTCGCCTCCACCCCGTGCTCGACCGCTCGCCGGTGGACGGCGTCGACATCCTCGACGGTGAAGCTGAGCTTGATGCGGGTCTCGCCGGGCTCGAAGTCGGAATCCGGGTGCAGCCCGATCTCGTCGTCGCCGATCCGGACCGACGCGTAGCCGGGATCCTCGACTTCCTCCCACTCGACGACGACCTCCCCGGAGGCATTGTCCCAGTAGCCCGTGAAGCCGAATCCCAGGCCGTCGCGCAGGAATTCGACGGTCCGTTTGAGGTCGCTCACGTACAGCATGACGCCGAGTTCGCCGTCGAGCATGTCGTCTCTCCTCGGTTCGCAAAAGTGAAGGCGAATGTGCAGCCAGGCGCACGATATTCGAGTTGGTCGCCATCGTCCACCACGAGAGCCCGTGGTCGCCCGCCGGGCCTCGACGGTCGGGAGCGTTTCGCGATGGGACGGTGGTCCGTACAATGGCCCACCCCTCTGGTCTCCGCGGTCAGACGATCGGTGGGAGGCGGGACGGACCTAGCAGCCTGTTGTGCGTAGTGAATCGAGCGTTCGGCGAGAAGGTTTTGATGCCAGATTCGTTCGTGTGACGAACAAATAGCAGCGCTATGGTGAGGAATACGGGCGGATTCTGGCGCAAAAGCCGCCGCCGAGGCGAAGGTGAATCTATGTGCAACAGGCTGCTAGACTCGAAGATTCGCCGCGACGAGCGGATGGATGTGTGTCGATGACGAGGAATCGAGATGAGTGACCAGCACGGAGCACAGCAGACGCCCCAGCAGCAAGACGATCACGGGGCCTCGACCTGGAAATGGATCATCCTGCTCGGGGGCGGGCTGGTCGTGTTGTTGTTTTGCGGGGGGATTCTCGCGGCGATCGCGGTGCCGGCCTTCGTGAAGTACATCGAGCGATCCAAGACCGCCGAGGCGACCCAGGTGCTGACCCGGTCGGCGCAGTTCGTGCAAAATCATTACGACTCGAATGGCGAGCTGCCCGAACCGGAGGGCCAGTTGAGGACGACCGAGCGACCGCCGACCGGCGGCGAAAAGTACGAGCCGAGCGCGGCGGGTCTGTCGCAGAAGGACAAGGAGCTGTGGGCGAAGCTCGGGTGGCCGACCGGGGGAGATCCCCTGTACTTTCAGTATTCCTACCGGGTACGGCGGTCTGACGACGGGGGAGAGGCGGTCTTGAAGGCCCGGGCCGATTTCGACGAGGGAGGACCGGTGCACACGGCCACCCAGCGCATCGAGGTCGACGACGGGGACGTGACGATCCGGCCGACGGTCACCGAAAACGAACTCGAGTAGCGTTGCGCGAGGGAGTCTGGAGCCCGTGCTGGAACTGCGGAGTGTGACGAAAACCTTCGGTGACGTGACGGCCGTCGATGCGGTCGATCTGAACTTTCGGGCCGGGGAGACGACCGTGCTGATCGGGCCCAGCGGGTGCGGCAAGTCGACGACGCTTCGGATGCTGATCGGCCTGCTCGAGCCCGACGGCGGCGAGGTGTGGTTCGACGGGACGCCGCTGGCCAGCGAGCAGATCCTCGAGGTGCGCCGCCGGATGGGCTACGTCATCCAGAGCGGGGGATTGTTTCCTCACCTGACCGCCGAGGAGAACGTCCGACTGATGGCCGACCAGTTCGGCTGGAACGAGGAGAAGATCCGGGAGCGTATCGACCGGTTCGTCGGCCTGATGCAGTTTCCGCGCGACGGACTCGATCGGTATCCGGCCGAACTCTCCGGCGGACAACGCCAACGCATCAGCCTGATGCGGGCGCTGATGCTCGACCCCGAGGTCGTGTTGATGGACGAGCCGCTCGGCGCGCTCGATCCGATGATCCGGGCGGACCTGCAGGACGAGCTGCAGATGGTCTTCGAGGAGCTCGACAAGACGGTCGTGCTGGTGACCCACGACATGGACGAGGCGGCGTTTTTCGGCGAGACCATCGTGTTGATGCGCGAGGGGCGCGTCGTCCAGCGGGGGAGCCTCCGGGAGTTGCTCGACGAACCCGCCGATCCGTTCGTCACCGAGTTCATTCGCGCCCAGCGCAGTACCCTCGCCGAATTCGAGGCCGATGGGTGATCGCATGGCACATCGCGGGTCGGGCCTGGCGGTGTGGGTGGCCCTCTGGATCGTCGGGGCCGGCGCCTCCGCATTCGCCCAGCAGGAGCCGGTCCGAGTCGGCTCGAAGAAGTTCACCGAGTCGGTCGTCCTCGGCGAGATCGCCGAGGGGCTGATCGCCTCGACCGAGACCCCGGCCGACCACCAGGCCCAGCTCGGCGGCACGCGGGTCGCCTGGAAGGCGTTGACCGAGGGCGAGATCGACGTGTACCCGGAGTACACCGGCACGATCCGCCAGGAGATCTTCGCCGACCGCGACATCGGCGGCGACGAGGAGTTGCGGCGCCTCCTCGCTGAGCACGATGTCGCGATGACCGAGCCGCTCGGCTTCGAGAACAACTACGCGCTCGGGATGAAGCACCCGCAGGCCGAGAAGCTCGGCGTCGAGACGATCTCGGACCTGCAGGAGCATCCGGACCTGGTCTTCGGATTCAGCAACGAATTCATGGACCGCGAGGACGGGTGGCTCGGGCTGCGGGAGGCCTACGGGCTCGAGCCGGCGGAGGTGCAGGGGATGGACCACGACCTCGCTTATCGGGGACTCGCCGCGGGGGATCTCGACGTCATCGAACTGTATACGACCGACGCGGCGATCGAGCAGCACGACCTGCGTCTGCTCGACGACGACCGCGGCTTTTTCCCGGCCTACAGGGCGATCTATCTGTATCGGACGGACCTCCAGGAGCGCGCCCCCGAGGCCGTCGATCGGCTCGGATCGGTAGCCGGGGAGATCAGCGAGCGAGAGATGGCGGGGATGAACAAGCGGGTCAAAATCGACGGGGAATCCGAAGGCGCCGTCGCGGCGGCGTTTCTCGAGCGGACCTTCGGCATCTCGAAGGCCGTCGACGCCGAGAGTCGGCTGCGGCGCATCTGGACGCGGAGCCTCGAGCATCTGTTCATGGTGCTCGTCTCGATGACCGCCGCCATCGCGCTCGCCATCCCCCTCGGTGTCTGGGCGGCCAAAAGCCGCCGCATCGGCCAGGCCGTACTCGGCGCGGTCGGCATCCTGCAGACCATTCCGTCGCTGGCGCTGCTGGTGTTCATGATTCCGCTGTTCGGCATCGGCACCTGGCCGGCGATCGCGGCGCTGTTTTTGTACAGCCTGCTGCCGATCGTTCGGAACACCTACGCCGGGTTGAACGACATCTCGAACGACGTCCGCGAGTCGGCCAGGGCGCTGGGGCTGGAGGCGTCGGCGATCCTGCGGCTGGTCGAATTGCCGATGGCGACCCGGTCGATTCTGGCGGGCATCAAGACGTCGGTCGTGATCAACATCGGCATTGCGACGCTCGGCGCCCTGATCGGCGCCGGGGGCTACGGTCAGCCGATCCTGACCGGGATTCGCCGCTACGACATCGCCCTGATTCTCGAAGGGGCGATCCCGGCGGCGGGCCTGGCGATCCTCGCTCAGATGTTTTTCGAGGGCGTCGAACGGATGCTCCTGCCGCGAGCCTTCCGCCAGAATGCGAGCGATGCGTAGGGGCGGGCGCCGACGGCTCGCGCCTCCGGACGCCTATCGCTTCCGGGCCACCACGCGGGGGGTATCGCCGGAGGTCTCGACCGCCATCACGTAATCCGAGACGAACTGTCGGCAGGCGACGTCGAGATCGCGAACATCGAACTGGGGGGTGTAGAATTTCATCGCCGATCGGGCGGTCCGGATGCGGTCGCACACGGAGCGTTCCGACGGGCGGCGGGTCCCGCGCAGGGCGGCCGCCAGATAGTGAGCGCAGGCGACGTCTTCGTCGCTGACGGGATGCGAGGCGACGAGGTTGACGGGCGGGGGACGAGCGCTGTCGGCGGGCAGACGCTCGGCGAATCGAAGGGTCGCCGGGACGTTCGACCAGCCGGTCACGAGCGTCCACTCGGCGTCGAGCGCGTGGAGGGTCGCCTGCACCCCGTTGGTCGTCGTGAGGACGAGCGGCCGGCCCCCGAGATCGACTTCGCGCAGGGCCGCCGGGGAATTGCCGAGGTCGAACCCCTCGATCTTGCGGGCATTGCGTTCGCCGGCGACCAGGGCGTTGGGGTGAGTCTGGCCGAGGGCGAAGGCCTCCTCGACGGTTTCGGCCAGCAGGATCTGCGTGGCGCCGCGCTCGAAAGCGACGTGGGTGGTCGTGAAGGCGCGCAGGACGTCGATGACGACGTTGAGTTGTGCGGGCTCGAGGTCCGGCGCGCGGCCCTGGTGGAGGTCGATGTTCATCGAGAGGGCGGGGGGAGCGGGAACGAGGAGGCGAGAAGACGGTAGCATGGGTAGCGTGTGGGTTCATCAGCGAGCGGGGTAGTGTCGAGCTGAAGATATAGTGGGGGATCTAAGGGCCCTCCGGGAGCCTCGCAGCTCCGCCCCGACCGGTGCCTTCCTGACGGGGGGCGACACCAACCGGCGGTCACGCGGTTCCGAACTCGCGGCGTCCCCTCCGACGATCTACCCCATGGACGCCGTGCCCACCCCGCCATCTATAGTTACCGACAGGACTCGCCGGATCGTTGCGTCGTGATGGCCGTCCGGCCGGACACTCGGAGGAGGCAGGGCCCCCGTCCCCGCATAGATCCGGTCACGGCTCGTCGTGATCTTCGCCGGGCGTCCCGGTGGACTGGACGAATCTCCGGGTCGTCGCCAGCCCCACGAACGCGACGGCTCCGAAGCCCGCGCACATCGTCAGCAGCCTCGAGAGGGAGGCCCACGAGTTGGGCGAAGCACTTCCGGCGGCGGCGCCGAGCGTCGCCAGCACGGCGGCGAAGCCCAGCCGCCCGGCGAGACTCTGGACCGACAGGTAGGTCGCTCGAACCCCCTGCTCGAGCCTGGGTGTGACGGCGGCGCGCAGAGGGGCGGCGGTGAGGGCCTTCGGGATGCCCCGCACCAGAATCAGCACGGCCACCAGAGGATGCAGCACGATCGCCATCCCCGCGATGACGACCAACTGCACGAGGGTGCCGACCAGCAGGGTGGGAGCGGTGCCGATGCGCTCGTCCAGCGCGACGCCGCGCCGGGCCAGCGTCGCACCGAGGAGCGTCGTCAGGCCCATGTGCAACCCCGTGACGGCGGGTGTGTGATCGGCGAGGCCGAGGTCGCGTCCCGCCAGATCGAGGTACGGCTGGTAAAACTCGTAGGGGACGTGGTTGAGGATGGTCATCACGACCGCGTAGCCGAACAACCACCCCAGGGCGGAATCGTCGAGTTGCCGGGCGGTGCGGAGAAGCTGGGAGCCGAATCCGCGCCGCCCGTCGGCGTCGCTCGAGGGAGGTTCGGTGAAGCTCCAGGTGACGGCGAGGGCGCCGACCGCCGCGAGGGCCGACAGCAGGTAGGCCAGCCGCAGACTCCAGGAGCCGATCAGACCACCGGCAACGGCGGCGGTCGCGGTGGCGGCCAGGCTGTTGCGCGCGACGATGCCCTCGCGGTGTTCGTACTCCTCGTCGCGGTCGACCGCCGACAAAGAGTCGAAGTGAAACGAGGTGCCGGTGCCGGACTGGAAGGCGATCCCGCCGGCCAGAGCGATCTGGGCGGCGGCGAAGGCCCCGAACGAGGCGGACAACCAGAAGAGTGTGTAGGCGACGACCAGCAGGGCCGACGAGGCGATCAGGGTGCGGCGTCGTCCGTACGTATCCGACAGGTATCCGGAGGGGACTTCCAGGACGACGGTGGCCGTGTAGTAGATGGCCTCGAGGGTGAGGACGTCGCCGAGTTGCAGGTGCCGGGAGAAGAACAGGAAAAAGACCGGCATCCAGAAAAACGAGTTGTACAGGGCGGCGTACCAGGGATAGCGGTCGATGTTGGTTTCTATCCCGGGATTATGTTGCATCTGAGGAGATTCCCGCGCCGGATTGCGGAGCGACTGGACGCCGCGGAAAATATTTATTAGACTATACTCAACTTGCCGAATTCAACGTCGGGCAACCGACGAGCTGGGACATTGCCAGGGACTCACCTCGCCCCCTCCTGAAACCCGGCGGTTCCCTCCGGCGAGACGGTTGTCACTTTCCAGATTCGGCCGTCGATTTGATCGGTTTGTCGAAGTCGACGCCACGCCGCTCCAGCCACCAGATGACCGCGACAGCGAGTTGACGGGGATCGTCGATCAGATCGGGAGCGTGGCCTTCGAAGCGGTGGCCGATCGCGACGAAAAACCCGCCGAGGATGACCATCGTCATTCCGACCGCCAGTCCGGCGCCGAAGGCGAGCAAAGGAATGCTGCTGACGACGAGGGGAACGCTGATGTCATGGCACAACTGGTTGCGGGGGTCCGCGTGGATTTCGTCGAAGGCCTCGAGGCGCTTCGTCCACTCGGCACTGAGCCTGACCATCCGGGAACCTCCGGGTCGAGGAGACGTTCGTTGCCCTGTGCGAAGGCGTCGACGAGTCTCGGAGACTGCGTCGGGATTGTCGCTCGCTCCTTCGTACACGATTGCGCACTGTAAGGGCTCAGGTCTCGGTCGACCAGAGGCGATCGAGACGCGGGCCGAAGGAATCGAACGAGCACCGTGGAGGCCCCGCTCGCCGTGGGGGAAAGCGGGAACGACGAGGCCCCCGGCCGGCGCTTCGTGGACCGTCGGCATCCTGCTTTCGGTCGGCCGAGCCGGGGGCGTTCGGTGTCGGTGGTCAGTCACACGCCGGAGGTCCCTCGTTGCCGTTGTTGTACGAGTCCAGCAACTGCTGGATGGCCTGGGCTTCGTCGTCGTCTTCGGTCGGGATCGCATTCGAGGGGCAATTGTCGGTCAGCAGATCCTCGCCGTCGTCCAGGGCATCCTGAACGTGCTGGGGAGCGGGGACGCCGTTGGCGACGTTGAGCCGGGCGGCGATCCACTGCCACGCCAACTGGTACCACCGCCCCTGCGCACCGGTCGTATCGCTGATGATCTCGTGCCAGGTTTCGTCGTCCGCCGCGCAGAAGAGATTGTCCTCCATGTCGGGATCCTGCGTCGGATCCTCGCTGTTCGGCCAGTCCTCGCCGGTGAGCTCCGGCCACGGGATCTGGCGGTGGTCCTGCCGCGCGTAGATGTTCCACTGCGACCAGTAACCCTGTGTCCGGGTGCAGTCGGCCCCATTTCCGGCATCGGGTTCACCGACATCGGGTTCGCCGACATCGGGCTCGCCGACGTCGGGTTCACCGACGTCCGGTTCGCCGACATCGGGTTCGCCGACATCTGGCTCCGGTTCACCGACGTCCGGCTCGGGCTCACGGACATCGGGCTCGGGTTCGCCGACATCGGGCTCGGGCTCGCCGACATCGGGCTCGGGCTCGCCGACATCTTCCAGTCCGGCGTCCTCGCCGCCCTCGCACTCTTCGCCGTAGAGCGGAAACTCGATCGAGTCGCGCGAGTCCTTCGGCTGCCCCTCGTTTTCGTAGTGGGTCTCGAAGTCGACCAGCTCGCCCCCGACCCGAAGCTGATCCCAGGCGGTAAACGAAAAGGTCCACGCCTCGCTGTCGGGCTGAAACTCGACGCACTCGCGCAACACCCCGTCGGTCGTCTCCGAGTACGTCACCTCCAGCTCGGGCAGCGGCGACGGTCCCGCCAGCAGCTCCCATTCGGTCCGGAGCGGGTCGCCGTCCGGGTCGGAGACGTCGACGCAGATCTCGACCGTCTCCGGGCACGCCACGAATTTCCCGGGCGAGTATTCGACCGACTCGACCTCCGGGGGATGGTTGATCGAGGAGATGACGTCGAGCCCGCCCCGCGGGGGTCCGTCGCACTGGCTGATCAGCGTGATTTCGGTCGTCTCGCCATCCTCGACGGTCACCTCTTTGCTCTCTTTCGTGCAGGCGTCGACGCGGGTGTCGGCGTCGTCGAGCGGGGTGGCGGTGACCCGGTAACATCCGGCATCGAGCGTGAAGTACTGGTCGGCGAATTTGTGGGCGGAGTCGGCGTCGAACGGCTCGTTTTCGAACTTCCCGATGCCCCCGGGAAGCATCATGTCTTCGAGTGAGGTGGTGGCGGTTTCGACGTGGTCGCCCCCGCAGGTTTCGACGCGGAACCGAAACTGCGAGACGTCGTCGTCAGCGAGGCTCTGGACCCCGACGGTGAGCCCGGAATCGGCCTCGGCGTCGGAAGGGGCGACCGTGTCACTGCTGCAGGCGAGGGTGGTTACGGCGAGGGCGGCGGCGAGACACCACCGGGTACAACGGCGGATACCCCGAACGATCGAGTGCATGTTTCCTCCTTGCGGAACGTTCGACTGCGCGGCTCCCGCGAGGGGCCGAGCAGCCGACGAGAGGGGATGCAGACCGCGCATCGGCGAGAGGCGACGGCCGCTTGTCGGAAGACAGGGCGCCCGGATCTTCCGCGGCGCGCCGATACCTCGTCGTGGCTCGTACAGCCGGAACGGCGCTACATCGGAGGAAAGGCGTGCGGGGAGCGGCCCCGCACGTTCAAGAAGGTATTCTCGGCGGATGTCGGATCAACTGGATGAACCTGGCTCGTCCCCCCGACGACTCGGACCCCGCGGCGTATTCAGCCCGTCGCTTCGGCGGTCGCGAGGCCGTACGGGCCGCGGTCGGCACGGGTCGACCCCCCCGCCCCACCTCCCGCATCCCGTTTCGCCCGGCGGTCGAATCGCTCGCGCCGATGGACAAATCCGTTTTGGCGGAGGGTCGAATCGCGGCCGACGAGGGAAACACCCTTTTCGGCCGAGGGTCGATTCGAAAATTGCGAGGGGTCGCCGAGGTTTTTTTTCGAAAAAACGTCGCCGACCACCTCCCGCGGGCCGTCGCGACGGCGGTTCGACCCCCGGGGTGGGGACCCCGAAGCGAGGTTGTTCGCCGATCGAAACGCCGGCGCGAAACCGTGCGCCGTCTTTTTTTTCGCGTTCGACCCCCGGCGACCACCTCTCCCGACCCGCGTCGGCCGGCGTTCGAACGCGAGAAAAAACGGGGTCGGGGAGGCTTTTCCGACAAAATTCCGGTGGCGGAGACGGCCTCGGGCCACCCCGATCACCCCTTTGACCCCGTGCGGAAGGCATCCGACATATCCGACAATCCGACAATCGGACGTATCGGACGTATCAGACGTATCGGACGATTGGTGATTGGGCGCGGAAGCGCGGAGTCGCGGAGGTCGCGGAGGTCGCGGAGGTCGCGGAGTCGCGAGCGTTCGTGCCGGCTCAGCCGGTGGCTTCGGCGATCGAGAGGCCGATTCGGCCGCGGTCGGTATCGACCGACTGGACGACGACCTCGACCTGGTCGCCGACGCCGACGATCTCGTGGGGGTTTTCGACGTACCGGTCGGCCATCTCGCTGATGTGCACCAGCCCGTCCTCTTTGACGCCGATGTCGACGAAGGCGCCGAAGTCGACGACGTTGCGGACGGTGCCGGTGACGGCCATGCCCTCGCGGAGATCCTCCATCGACAGGACGTCCGAGCGAAGCTCCGGGGCGTCGAGTTCGTCGCGCGGGTCGCGGCGCGGCTCGGTGAGGGTGTCGACGATCTCGCGGAGGGTGTGGGGGCCGACCTCGTGGCGTTCGGCGAGTTGGCCGACCCGTCCGTCGTCCTCGAGGGCGGCGAGGGCGTCAGCGAGTTTCGGGGAGCCGAGCGACGCCCCGGCGGCCTCCAGCAGCTCCCGGGCGATCGCGTAGTTGGACGGGTGGATGCCCGTCGCATCGAGCGGTTCGTCGCCGTCGCGGATGCGCAAAAAGCCGGCGCACTGCTCGTAGGTTTTGCTGCCGACGCCGCGCACCTGAAGAAGTTCTTCGCGCGATCGGAACCGCCCGTGTTCGTCGCGGTGCTCGACGATGCGGCCGGCCAGGGCGGGGCCGATCCCGGAGACGTGCGCGAGAAGCTCCCGGGAGGCGGCGTCGAGATCGACGCCGACGGCGTGGCCGACGTCCTCGACGACATGCGACAGGGCCTCGGCGAGGCGCGTCTGGTCGACGTCGTGCTGGTACATGCCGACGCCGATGCTCTGGGGGTCGATTTTCACCAGCTCGGCGAGCGGGTCTTGCAGCCGGCGGGCGATCGAGACGGCCCCGCGCTTTTCGGTCGGCAGGTCGGGGAACTCCCGCCGGGCGGTCTTCGAGGCGCTGTACACGCTCGCTCCCGCCTCGTCGACGACGGCGTAGGCGACCTCCGAGTCGCCCTCCGACGCCAGCTCGGCGACGACGTCGGCGACTAGCTCTTCGGCCTCGCGGCTGGCGGTGCCGTTACCGATCGCAACGACGTCGATGGCGTGGTCGGTGCACATCTCGCGAAGTCGCTCGGCGCCGTCGTCTTTGCGGCTGTCGTGCACGAAGATCTGGCCGGTCTCCAGCAGCCGGCCGCTCTCGTCGACGGCGGCGATCTTGCAGCCGGAGCGATAGCCGGGGTCGAGGCCGACGACCCGCCGGTCGGGCAGGGGCGGTTGGAGGAGTAGATTCTCCAGGTTGACCGAAAACACGCCGATCGCGTGGGCGTCGGCCTCGTCCTCGAGATCGCCGCGGATCTGGCGCTCGGTGCGCGGGTGCAGAAGCCGGTCCCAGCCCTCGGCGATCGCCTCCTCGAGATCGCCGCGCGCCGGGCCGTCGGGCATCTCGACGAACTGCTCGAGCCGGGAGACCATCCGCTCGTCGTCGACCTCGATGCCGCCGCTGAGGGCCTTTTCTTTCTCGCCGCGGCGGATGGCCAGAAGCTGGTGTGGTTCGATCTCGGTGACGGGGACCGAAAAGTCGTAATAGATCTCGAAGGTCTCGTCCTCCTCGGCGCCGCGGCGGCGGTCACAGGTAAACAGCCCGTCTTGTTGCATCTGCTCGCGGGCGAACTGTCGGGCGTCGGGGTCGTCGGCGACCCGCTCGGCGATGATGTCGCGGGCGCCGGCCAGCACCTCGTCGGGGGTCTCGTACGCCTCGCCGGTGTGCTCGGGGAGCATCGCGTCGACGGACTCGCCGGCGAGCAGGGCCTCGGCGACGGGTTCGAGTCCGGCGTCGAGGGCGCGCTTGCCGCGGGTTTTGCGTTTCGGGCGGTACGGGGCGTACAGATCCTCGAGTTCGGCGACGGTCTCGGCGGCGTCGATCTTGTCCGCGAGCTCGTCGGTCAGCTCGTCCTGCTCGTCGATCGACGAGCGGATCGTCGCGCGGCGGTCCTCGAGGCGGCGGATCTGCTCGGCCTCGCGTTCGACGTCCCGGATGGCGACTTCGTCGAGGTCCCCGGTCGCATCCTTGCGATACCGGGCGATGAACGGAACGGTGTTGTCGTCGTCGAGCAGATCGAGGGTCGTCTCGACCTGGTCGACCGTCAGGGACAGTTCGTCGGCAATCGTCTGGTACATCGACATCGTACGTACTCGTCGCAGAAAGGCCTGTCAGATGGCGAAACGTCACACCGAGATCTGTGTCGTCGGTGCGGGAGCGGCCGGGATCTGGGCCGCCGAGCGCGCCGCCCGCGAGGGGGCCGAGGTGGTGCTCGTCGAAAAGACCCCGCGCGTCGGCACGAAGATACTGGCGAGTGGTGGCCAAAAGTGCAACCTCACGACGACGCGCGATGCCCGGGGAGCGGAGCGGCTGTACGGCGATGCGGGCGGGCGGTTTCTGCGCCACGCCCTCCGGGCTCTGACGCCGCAGAGGCTGCGGCGGCGCTTCGACGAGATCGGCGTGCCGACCAAATCGGCCCACCTCGAGAAGGTCTTTCCGACGAGCGAGCGCGCCGTCGACGTCCGGGATGCCCTCGAGCGCGAGGCCCGCGAGTCGGGCGTCGAGATCATGCTCGAGGCGCCGGTCGCCGGGCTCGGGCGCGAGGAGGGGCGGTGGCGCGTCGAGGTCGACGGGGCGCCGAATGTCGCCTGCGAGAAGCTGCTCGTCTGCCCCGGTGGCCGCAGCTATCCGGGGGCGGGGACGACCGGCGACGGGTATCGGTGGCTGCGCGATCTCGACTTCGAGATCGTCGAGCCGGTCCCGCATCTCGTCGGTCTCACCAGCCCCGAGCCGTTCGTCGAGCAACTCGCTGGCGTCGATCTGCAGGGGGTCGAGGCGCGGATGGTCGACGGGGACGGGCGGATCCTGGGGCGGCGGCGCCGGCCGGTCGTCTTCACCCACGAGGGGGTCTCGGGGCCCGGGGCGATGGACCTGGCGGAGCTCGTGACGCGTCCGCGGATCGAGGCCGGGGAGGGCGACGAGGTCGTACGCTACCTGGAGCTCGATCTGTACCCGGAGACCGGCCACGAGCGGCTGCACGAGGCGGTCGTCGAGGCCGCCGAGTGCCCGGGGGCGAGGGGCGTCTTCTCGGCGCTGCCCGACGGGCCGCCCCGGGCGGTCTTCCGGGTCGCCTGCCGGATGGTCGATCTGCCCGAAAAGGGGCTGATGGTCGACGACCTGCGAAAAAAGCAGCGCAACCGCCTCGTCGAGAGGCTCAAGCGCTTCCCGGTCCGGGTGACCGGCTCACAGGGCTTCGAGCACGCCGAGGTGACGGCCGGCGGCGTCGCCCTCGATCAGATCGACGCGAAGACGATGCGGGCGAAGGACCACGAGGGTCTGTGGGTGTTCGGCGAGATCCTCGATGTGACCGGGCCGATCGGCGGGCTGAACTTCCAGGCCGCCTGGTCGGAAGCCGAACTCGCTGCCCTCGATGCGGCGCGGGGGTGAGGGGCGGTCACTCCCCGTCGTACAGGTGCTCGAGGAGGTCGGTGCGGGTGACGATGCCGACCAGCCGGCCGTCGGCGACGACGGGCAGCCGGCCGATGTCGCGCTCGGTCATCCGCTCGAGGGCGGCCTCGAGGGAGGCGTCGGGGGCGATGGTGACCGGCTCGTGGCTCATGTGGCTGCTGACGGGAAGCTCGAGGCGATCCTCCTCCGCCGCCCGCTCGACGTCGCGTCGGGAGACGATCCCCTCGATCTCGCTGTCGCGCATGACCGGCGCGCCGGTGACCCCCCAGTGCGTCAGCCGCTCGCGACACTCCCCGAGCGACATGTCGCGCGGGATCGTCTCGACCGGCGAGCTCATCAGGTCGCGGACGATCGTCGGGTTCATCTCGACGCCGCGCAGGACCTCCTCGAGTTTGGCCTCGACTTCCTCGACGCTCATCCCCTTGCAGGCGGCCGCCGCGGCACTCGGGTGGCCGCCGCCGCCGAACGCCTCGGCGATTTCGCTGACGTCGACGTAAGCGACCCGGCTGCGGGCGATGAGCTGCACGCGGCGGCCGCCCTTGAAGCCGAGCACGGCGAACATCGCCTCCGGGGCATCCAACTGCATGACGTGCTGGACGACGTCGGCCGCCCCCTCGACGTAGCCGTCGATCGTCGCGACCGCCACGCGGACGCTCGCTGCGCCGACGTCGACGTCGCGGGCATTGAACATCAGCTCGGAGAGTAGCTTGCGCTCCTCGAGGTCGAGCTGGTCGCGCAGGTAGCGGTTGACCAGCGGCAGATGCGCCCCGCGGCGCAGCAGGAAGCCGGCGGCCTCGACGTCGCGGGCAGTGGTGCTCTCGTAGGAGAGCCGGCCGGTGTCGGCGTAGATGCCGAGCAGCATCAACGTCGCCTCGCGGTCGGTCAGCTCGACGTCCCGCTGGCGGATCTCCTCGCACAGAAGGGTCGCGCAGGCGCCGACCGGTTCGACGTGGACCTCCTCGGCGTCGATGTCGTCGTCGGAGGGCGGATGGTGGTCGTAGACGATCCGCCGGTCGGCGGCCTCGAGGTGGTCGACGAACTCGGCGAGCCGGCCGCGCTTGCGGCTGTCGACGACGACGGCGGTCTCGACCTCGTCGGCGTCGACCTCGGCGGGTGGGCGCAGCGGCAGCGAGTCTTTGTGCAGGGCGAGGTACCGTTGGCTCAACTCGCTGACCTGGGCGTTGCGCAAAGCGACCGCCCCGTCGAACAGACGGCTGGCGGCGACCAGGCTCGCCAGGGCGTCGAGGTCGGCGTGCTGGTGGGTGACGACGATGTCCATCGAATCTCCTGTCCGGGAGGCGTCGAGCTGCCGACGCTGCTCGATCGGCGAGCCGGGGCGGGGCGTGCGATCAATGCCCTCGTTGTTCGAGATAATCGACCAGATCTCGGTAGAATTCCACGTATTCGAACGCGTTGGCGCCCCCGGGATGATCGCCGCCGAGCTGGCCGACCTCGTCGAGGTGGTCGGCGGGAATGCAGCCGAGAAATTCGCCCCACTCGGCGTCGGAGACCCGCAGGACGCCGTCGTTGGGGCGTTTGACGTCGCGGGGGCCCTCGAGGATGCGGTGCGGGATCTCGAAGATCGGCTCGACCGGGTCGCGCTGGTCGTGCCATCTGGCGAGAAACTCGGGGGCGGCCTCGCGGTTGCAGAAGCCCTCGCCGGAGTGGCCGCCGCTGCGGCCGGCGATCGAGGCGTAATACACCCCGTCGCGGTCGGTGATCTCGTCGTTGAACTCCTCGATGCCCGGGTCGGAGAACTGCCGGAGCGTGGCGATCAGGCTCGTCTCCTCGCCGCTCTCGTCGTACAGCGGTTTGCCGAAAAGCCGCACAAGCGCGTCGACCAGGTCGCGAAACAGCGGGTGGTCGACGAACTGGAGGGCGATGTCGGCGATGAGCGTCCCGCGGTGCGGCGAGGAGATGGTGACGACGGCGGCGACGAGCTCGGGGCGGTGGTGGGCGACGTAGCGGGCGTCGAGGCCGCCCTGGGAGTGGCCGACGAGAGTGACGCGCTCGTGGGCGGTCTGCTCGACGATGGCTTCGACCTCGTCGAGCAGTTGGGCGCCGCGGTGGCTCGAGTCGTTGAACGGGTCGACCTCGGGGGTGAAGACGTCGCGCCCGGCCTCCTCGAGCGGCTCGCGGAGGTCGTAGAAGTACGGCAGGCTCTCGGCGTCGCTCAGGTGCTCGAAGCCGGCCATGCCGTGAGCGAGCACGAGGGCGGGGTGGTCGGGGTGGCGAGTGGCGTCTGTCGCGTCGGCGGCGTCGGCGTCGGTGAAGTCGGCCGAGCCGCGGTCGTCGGAGGGGCCGGTGTCGCTCGGGCCGGCGTCGGCGGTATCCGCCGGGCCCGCCGGAGCGCCGCGCACGAGGTCGCCCGAGCAGCCGACGGCAACCCACGCGAGCAGGAGAGCGAGGAGCGGTCGTGCTGTCGTCTCCACCACAGCCTCCCGGCGCATCTCGGACCCGCGTGACGTTGGCTCAAGGCGGCATGGTAGCTGCGGGAGACGGCGGCTTCAACCGGACGGCGGCCCCGCGGGAGGTCCGTCGGGAGGTTCGAGAGGTTACGGTTCTCCTCGTATGCGGTCTCTCCCGCTCTCAATTCGTCGTTGTCTATCGTCGATCGGGCGAAAGACGGCGAAGGTGGGAGCGAGAGGTAGACCGAGGAGCGGGTCCGACGATTGCGCCGGCGGGGTGGGGTTTTACACGAGGTCGGGAGTGGAGGCGACGGCGCCGAGCAGGTCGGCGGGCTCGGGTTGGTCGCCGTTGGCGCCGAGGGTGAGGGCGCGCTCGAGGATCTCGCGGTCGAAGCCGAGCTCGCGGTACGCGTCGTGGAGAACGTTCAGATACCGTTTCGGCGGGAGGCCGAACTCCTCGTCGACCTCTTTGATGTAGACGTGGGCGTCCTGCAGTTCGCCGTCCTCGCGCAGCACGGGCATCGAACGGCGCTCGTAGCGGACCGGGTGGCCTTCGTAGTTGTCGAGCAGGCGGATCTCGGCGTAGTCCATCTCGTACAACAGGCCGGGCACGTCCACCTGTGGATCGCCGGCGACGGTCGCCGGCGCGCCGTCCCAGTTGGGACTGTGGCCGCCGAACGCCAGGGTGTGATCGGGGAGGAGGGCCTTGCCGACCGGGTCGGCCTGGGGGCATCGTTCGGCCATCTGGTCGGTATCGAGGTTGGAACCGTACGCAAAGTAGTACATCGACTCGACAACACGGGGGGAGTCACTGCCTCGGCTCGTTGCGTCCCATAAGACGCATCCCCGTCCAGTATTATTTCAAATCTTCACAGATGTGAACGGCCGCCGCCTCACTCGCCGCTCCCCGACTCGAGGTTCAGGCCGCCGGGATACGCATACGAGACATCGCAGTCGTAGCCGTAGCCGTACAGGCCGAACTTCTCGCCGTTCGCCGATGCGATGCGATGGACTCCCGGGGAGACGTCGACGTGGTGGACGCGCCAGCTCGTACTGCCGATCTGGTTGCCCTCGCCGGACAGCTCCTCGCCGTCGACCGAGATGTCGGCACTCTCGGGGGCGACGATGTTCAGCCAGTCCTCCTGATAGCCGGTCGGCGTCTGGACGACGTACTCGTCGAGAAACTGCGAGGTTCCGACATTCAGCATGAAGGCCGGATCGCCGATGTTGGTCTGGGCATTTTCCTCGCAGGTCGTCGAGACGCCCGAGTAGGTCGAGCCGACCATGAACTGCGAGACGGCGATCGGTTTGTCGGCCTCGACGACCAGGTCGCCCTGAAACCGGAACTGTTTGATTTCCCCGGCGTCGAGGGTCGCCCCGTGGAGTTGTTCGCCGTTCGGCGTCTCCGAGATCGGGGGCGTCGTTTCCAGCTCGGTGCCGTCCTGGGAGGCGACGATCCGGTAGATGTCGTCTTCGTCCCCGCGGTCGGAGAATTTCGAGAGGACGTATTGCTGGCCGAGCGCCTGGTTCGGGAACAATTGCTGCTCGAGGTGGTCGCAGTAGTCGGTGCCGACGGGGACGGTGGCGCATTCGTGGCCGGAGAAGACGGCGACGTTTTGGTCGGCCTCGATGGTCATGCCGGTCAGGTCGTTGCCCGCCTCCTGTTTGGCCATCAACTGTACGACCTCGCCTTGCTGGAGGGTGAAGTCGTGGGTGTCGCCGGCCGCCAGCTCCGGGACGCCGTCGCCGGAGACGATCGGGGTGGGCGTCTCGACGGTGACGCTCGTCTCCCCATCCTGGGCGGCGACGATCGTCGCATACGGGCGCTGGGCCTCGGGCAAGCCGCCGGTGGGGGCGGGGCTCGATTTCCAGCCGATGACGGTGTAGTTGGTGCCGAGGGCGTTCGAGGGAAGCAAAAGCGAGGCGTCGTTGGTGGCCGCCTCGGGATTGTTTTTCGGATTGAACTGGTGGACGGTCATCCCGCTGTCGGCGGTGACGTTGTAGGATTTGTCGGTCAGGACCGAGTCCTCGACGCTGTATTCGGGGAGATCGATGACCTCGAGTTCGTCCGGGGGGACGCTCGTCGAGGCGACCTGCTGGTCTTCGGCGTCGGTGACTTCGACGTCGAGCTCCTCCTCGGTCGTGTTCGAGACGGTGATGGCGTATTGTTGTTCGTTGACGTTGCCGTTGGTGCAATAGCCGTTTTCCTGGCAGGTCCCGGTGGTGATGCCGCCGTTGCCGTCCGGTTCGAGGCAATACGGCGTGCACTGGCTACCGTCGGCGGCGCACTGACCGGTGGGCTGGCCGGTGATTGGATCGGCGCCGGCGTACTCACACTTGCCGTTGGGACACTGACGCTGGCAGGGGGTTTTGAAGTTGTCGAGGTCGACGGCCTGGAAGCCGCAGCCGATGTACGAGCCCTTCGCCGAGCCCCCGCAGCCGTCGATGCACTCGCCCTCCTGGCAGCGCACCCGACAGGTCTCGATCTGATCGGTGCTCATCCCGTCCTCGCTGCATTCCATCAGGCTGACCCCGTCGCCCCTGCAGTATGTCGTCCCCGGCTCGCAGACCGTCGCGTGGCACTCGCCGTTGCGGCAGTTGGGCCGGTCGTCGGGGCAATCCTCGCTGCGAGTGCCGATGCCTTCGTCGCGGCAGTATCGCAGGCCACTCTCGCCGTGGCAGCCGAGCAGCTCACCGGCGTTGCACTCGCGGCCGTCCTGGCACTGGCCGTCGTCGCAGTACTGGTTCTCTCCGCAGCCGCCGCATTCGCCTTCCGAATCCTCGTCGGATTCACCGGCGTCGTCCATCGACCCGGCGTCCTCCGGGTCGTCCTCGCTACGGACGCACTCTCCTCCCTCGGTGGGCATCGTGCCGCGGGGGCACTCTTCGGTTTGTTCCGATTCGTCCTCGCCGGAGGGATCGGAGGAGCATCCGAGTGCGACGAGAGAGAGCACGAAACCGATCGAACAGAGGATGTGAATCCGACGACACATGAAAAGCCGTCCCGTCTGCAGAAATCGAGGCGGAGAGGCCAACATTGCCTTCACGCCCGTGATTGGCCGAGATACGGTCGATCTTCATACTACAGACCGGGGGGACGGTGCAAACCGATGAGGCAGCATTCAGACGGGACGGCGGTCTGGGCAGCTCACCGGGATCGGTTTTCCCAATCCGGGGCGAACGACGGATCGATGATGCGCTGGCCCTCGTCGAGCTCGAAGATGGTCTCCATCTCCTCGTCGGAGAGCTCGAAATCGAAGATCTCCGCATTCGCGACGCGGTGGTCGTGGCCGGCGGCCTTCGGGATGGTCGCAACGCGCTCCTGCTGGAGCAGCCAGCGCAGGGCGACCTGGGCGGCGGATTTGTCGTGACGATCGGCAATCTCGCGGAGGGTCGGGTCGTCGGCGGCCCGACCGCGAGCGAGCGGGCTGTAGGCG
Organism: uncultured Bradymonadales bacterium; assembly: GCA_964600555.1. GTDB lineage: Bacteria > Myxococcota_A > Bradymonadia > Bradymonadales > Bradymonadaceae > CAJXPB01. Next base: position 33,558 of record CAZRLK010000009.1, on the reverse strand, counting down.
GTGAGCATCAGGTCGTTCTCGCGGGCGATCTCGAGCAGCGTCTGCTGGCCGAGATACGGGTGGTATTCGACCTGGTTGCAGACCACGGGGGCGTGCTCGAGGGCGCGGTGCAGAAGCGAGGGTGTGAAATTGCTGACGCCGAGGTGGCGGACCTTGTCGTCGTCGCGAAGCTGCATCATCGCGTCGAGACTTGCCTCGAGCGGGACGTCGTCGACCGGCCAGTGGATCAATAGCAGGTCGACGTAGTCGGTCTGCAGCCGCTCGAGACTCTGCTCGGCGGTGCGCACGAGGTCGTCGGGGGCGAGGTTGCGGTGCCAGATTTTGGTGGTCAAAAAGATCTCGTCGCGGTCGACGTCGGCCTCGCCGATGGCCTGGCCGACCTGTCGCTCGTTTTCGTACGCCTGGGCGGTGTCGATGTGCCGGTAGCCGAGCTCGAGAGCATCCCGGACGGCGCGGCGGCAGGCCGGGCCGGTGATCTGCCAGGTGCCGTATCCGAGGGCGGGGACGTCGTCTCCGTCGACTGTGACGAATTCCATGGGCGTTACTCCGTGATCCATCCGAGATTCGAGGTGAACGTACGGCAGAAACTCGCGCAAGGCACCGGGAAGTTATCCACTCGATCCCCGATGACAAGCCGGCGGGAGGGAGTGATTCAACTCCCCACGCCATCGCACCGAGTCCGATCGGATCGCCGGCGGGGTGCCCTCCCGAAAAAGCAGTCAGGCCGTCGGGGCGTCGAGTTGTTCGAGTTTTTGTTCGACGCGGCGTCGCTGGTCGTCGGCGTCGAACTCGCTCCACAGGTCGACGGCGAGGCGGTAGGCGCGGGCGGCGCGGGAGGGGACGTCGGCGTCGAGGCACAGCTCGGCGATGCGTTCGGCGAGCTGGGGGAAGTCGCGATCTCGGTAGGTGAACGACTCGAGGTGGAATTCGGCGGACTCGATCTGGGTGGTCCAGCTCGGCCAATCGGCGGCGCGTGCGGCGCAGGCGGCGAGCCCGAGGTGGACGTGCGGCAGGAACGTCTCCCAGCCGATTTTGGTGAAATCGTCGCCGAGGCGACGAAGCTCCGTGCGGGCGGTCTCCCAGTCTTCGCGTCCCAGGGCGGTCAACGCGAGGTTCAGTTCGGCGACCAGGGTGTGTTTCGGACTTCCCTTGCGCCAGACGCGCCGGGCGCGCTCGAAGTAATCGGCGGCCGCCTCCCAGTCGCGATGCTGGCGGGCGATGTCGCCGAGCAGGTTGCAGACGGCCGCCTGCAGAGGAGGATGCTGGGCCTGGTCGGCCCGGACGAGCAATTCCTGAGCATCGGATTTCGCCGCCTCCATGTCGCCGCGCTCGTAGCGTACCCGGGCCAGCCCCCACTCGCACCACAGGCCTTCGGTCACCGACTCGAGCGAGGTGTAATAGCGGCTCGCCCGGCGCAGGGAGCGTTCGGCCCGGTCGAATTGCTGGTTGCGCCGAAGCATGTGGCCCCGGAAGCGCAGACAGCGGGCCAGGGCGCGGTCGTCCTCGAGGCGCTCGAAGGCGGCTTCGGCGCAGTCGAGATACTCCGAGCTGGCCTCGAGCCGCCCCCGGTCGTTCGCCAGCCGGGCCCGGACGAGATTGGCCTCGCCGCGGATCTCGTCCCAGTCGTGCGCGTCGGCGAGCGCCTCGGCGCGTTCGGCCAGGGTGTCGACGCGATCGTTGACGTCCAGGTGCATCTCGGTCCATGCCTCCTCGAGCCACTGTTCGGCCCGGGTCCGGTCTTCGGAGGGCAGCTCGGCGCGTTCGATCAGCTCGCGGCGCTCCTCGAGGAGGCCGGAGGCGTGTTCGAGTTCGCCGTGGTCGACGCGGGCCGACCGGGCGGCGGTCAACAACGGGTCGAGCGCCTTCTCGGGCCGCTCACCGCGGGCCCAGTGGGTGGCGCGACGCCGGGCGGTCGTCTCGGCGGGGTCGACGGAGTGCTCCTCGAGGCTCGCCGCACAGATGCGGTGCAGTTCCCGCAGGCGATCGTGGCGCTCGGCGCGCCGGTGGAGGGCCTCGACGAGCATCCGGTGGGTGAACCGCCAGGTGTCGCGCTCTCGGACGACCAATCCGCGATCGACCAGTTCGTCGATCAGTGCCGGCTGGCGGGGGAGGTCGGCGCGGCGGCGGACGTGGTGCCACTCCTCCGGCGAGATCCTCTCGCCGAGGACGGCGGCGAGCTCGAGCGAGCGGTACGCCTGCCGCCGAGAGGCGGGTGCAGCGGCGTGTGAGGCGAGGGCGTCGTCGAGTCGGCGCCGCCACACCTCGTAGAGGCTTTCCGGCAGGGCGTCGTCGGCATCGTCGATCAGCGCGAATCCCTCGTCGGTCGGCTCCAGGAGCCGGCGGGTCGCCCAGTCGTCGAGCAACTGTAGGACGAACAGCGGGTGCCCCTCGGTTCTCTGCTGGATGCGGTCGGTGAGCTCGGGGGTGAGCGGAAGCATCTGCTCGATCAGGGTGCGTTCGGCCTGGGGGTCGAGCGGCGAGATCGACAGATGCCCGAGGTCGTCGCGCTCGCAGAGGGTCTGGATGCGCTCGTAGGTGTCGACGGCCGTCGGGGGAGGGTCGCGGCGGATGGTCGCGACGACGAAGACGGCCGACGAGCGGAGGTGTTCGAACAAAAACTCGACGAACGAGACGGTTCGGGGGCCGAGATGCAGGTCGTCGAGCCACAGCAGCACGGACCGGCGCGTCGAGAGGCGCTCGAGCAGCCGGTGGATCAGGGCGAACTGCTCCCGTGGCGTTTCGAGGTAGTAGGGGGGACCATCGACGCCGTCGTCGTTGATCGGAGTCGGGTATAGCAGTTCGGTCAGACCGGCCGCCAGGTCGCGGCGATTTCCGGTCTCGGCATCGCCGGGGCGGGGATAGGCAGCGAGCTTGTCGTAGGCGAGGCGGGCGCAGGCGCCCCTGGAGAGGCCGTGGGGGGCGAGCCAGCCGCGAACCATCTCGGTGAGACCGGCGGAAGTGTCACTGTCGTTTTCGTGCGGCGCGCGCAGGGTAATACAGGCGCCGGCCGCGTGGCTTCGCCGGGCCGCCCATTTGGCGAGGCGGCTGCTGCCGAGTCCGGGGGCGCCCTCGAGGACGAGTCCCCGGGGAGTGCGGGTGTCGACGACCTCGCGGAGGGTCTCCCAGAGGCGGTCGCGCTCGTCGAGACGGTCGACCAGCGGGGCATCGCGGAGGGCGAACAGCTCGAGGCCCCCGAGATCGGCCGGCTGGCGTCGCGGGGCCTCCTCGGAGCGCCGCCAGGTGTCGGGGAGGTCAGTCGCGCAGGCCGGCCGATCGAGGTCGACCGGTCGGGCGGTCTCGGGCTCGTCGGCTGTGTCGCCATCATTGCGCTCGTCGTGGCGGTGGGTCGAGGAAACCGGGTACAGGCGGCTCAGCGTGCGGGTCGCGCGTTTGGCCTCGTGAAGCTCGCGGCGTTTGCGCTCGAGGTCCGACTCGGAGTCGCCGAGGTTCTCGGTGTCGGGGATCGGCTCGACGGGCGGAAGTTCGGCGAGTTGGTGGGCGGCGTCGGCGGCGCGGCGGAACCGATCGACGGGTGATTTGGCGAGGAGCCGCTCGAGCCACCGGTCGACGCCGTCGGGGACGGGAATGCGGGCCTCGGAGGCCGAGGGAATGGGGGCGGAGTGGTGTTGCTGGGCGACGGCTTCGAACGATTCGCCCTCGTACGGCAGGTGGCCGGCGACGAGTTCGAAGGCGAAACAGCCGAGTTGATACAGGTCGGTCCAGGGGCCGAAGCGCCGCCAGTGCCCGTCGAGTTGCTCGGGGGGCATGTACTCGGGCGTGCCGGCCGACGCGTAGCTCGTCCACTCGTCGGGGCCCTGGTCGGCGGACGAGGAGACGGCGAGGCCGAAATCGGCGAGCTTCCATCGCTCGAGACCGGCGGCTTCGGGGAAGCGCAGGATGTTCTCGGGTTTGAGATCGCGGTGAAGAACGCCTCGGGCGTGGGCGTAAGCGAGGGCGTCGAGCACGGCGAACAGGATCTCGCGGCAGGTGCGCCAGTCCGGGGGCAGCAGGGTATCGGCGAGGGTGCCCGCCTCGGCCAGTTCCATCGCCATGTACGGGGCGCCGGCGGTGAGGGCGCCGTCGGCCGCGTCGGCCTCCTCGGCGTCGACGACGCCGTAGTCGAGGACGGCGGCGATCGAAGGGTGGGTGAGACGGGCCTGGGCCCGGATTTCGCGGTGGAACGCCGAGCGGATCGCCTCGGCGGCGTCGTCGGAGGGGAGGGCCAGCAGCTTGACGGCGGCAGCGGTCCGGTGTTGGCGATGGCGGGCCCGCCAGACTTCGCCGGCCGCTCCTCGGCCGACTCGCTCGACAAGCTCGAAGGTACCACAGCGCATGGTCGCAGTCCGTGATGGGGGGCGACAGCCGAGAAACTAGCAGAGGGGAGAGGCGAGGCCAAGTCGCAGTGAGAGGGGAGTATGAGAGGGGAGTACGCGAGCGGCGAAGTCGAGGTTGACGCGGGGAGCGACGATTCCCAGACTCTCTTCGACTTGTTCGGCAGGTCGTGGCGGGGTCGCGGCCGGCATTTCGGTGCCCCATTTATCCTGGAGGTCGTCGATGACTCGACGCATGAGACGATGTGTGTTTCTCGGAATTTGGCTCGCGTGTGCGGGATGGATGATCGGTTGCAATTCGACGCCGGGTTCGAACTCTTCGGGGGACGACGAGGATGTCTGGCTGGCGCCGGGGGCCGACACGACCCAGGAGGATGTCGTGTCTCCGTCCGACGGGGGAGACGATCCCGGAGTAATGGACACCGATCCCGACGAGGAGATGGACTCGGGGCCGCTCGAGGAGGATACCGACGACGACCCCGTCGACATCGGGACCGACGGAGGAGATGAGCCCGACACGACGGACTCCGGGGATGCCTCCCAGGGGGAGGAGGTTCCCTGCTGTGGGCTCGGCGAATGCGAGATGCTCGAGCGCTCCCAGTGCGAGATGTTCGGCGGGACGCCGAAATCCGGAGACAGCTGTGAGGAGGTCGAATGTCAGGGGCCGGACGACGAGCAGCCGTGTTGCATCGAGGGCCAGTGTTCGATGCGTACCCAGCAGGAGTGCCTGCAGGAGGTCGGCGAGACGATGGAAGCGAGCGACTGCAGCTCGGTGACCTGTCCGAGCACGCAGCCGTGCTGCCTCGAAAACGACTTCGGCAATGCCTGCATGGTGATGTCGCAGAGCCAGTGCGACGACGCCTCGGGGACCGCGAAATCGGGGTCGGGATGCACCGACGTCACCTGTGACGGGGCGTCGATGTCGGCGTGTTGCATCTTCGGCGAATGCTTCCACACCGACCAGGGAACCTGCAGCGACGCGCCGCAGAGTACCTTCCACCAGGGCGAGGAGTGTTCGGACGTCTCGTGCTGAGCGTTCGCGTCAGTGGCTCGCCGGCTCGAGGTGCGCCCGGAAGCGTGCCTCCGCGCCGGAGCGGCCGGCGAGCCGTACTTCCCGCGCCCAGACGACCTCGTCGCCGACCCGGGCGGTGACGGTCACTTCGGTCGGGGCGCCGCCGCCGTCGTTGACGACCCAGATCTGGTAGTTGCCGGAGGGAGCCTGCTCGGCCGGGTCGTGCACGACGGTCTCGGCGTACTCGCCGCCGTCGGGGCAGTCCTGTTCACAGACGTCGAACGGGTGCAGCCAGCCATCCCGGTCCTCGCCCGGGGTCAGCTCGCCGACGTTTGGCGGGATGACGTGCAGGTCGACGTCGGTGCGGTCGCTCCAGACGGCCTCGATTTTGAACGGCGGAGGGCCCGGGTCGTGGGTCCCGCCGCCATCCCCACTCGATCCCTCCCGTTCGTCGGCGGGGATCTCGATTTCGCTTTCCCGGTCCGGCAGGCACAGTTCTCCGCCGGCGTCGAGATTGATCGGATTCCAGGTCAGCGGCGAGTTGTTGGGGGGCCGCCAGGTGAAGTACGCGTCGTTGACCAGATCGAATTCGTGCGATCCGCCGACGCCGTTGTACTCGAGGCCGACCTCGAAGATGAAATCGGAGGCGAGGAGCGGGTTGACGAACAGGCGGCTTCGCAGACACGAACCGGCGACGGGCCCCTCCTCGACCGGGCTGAACGTATAGATGTTGTCGAGTCGCCCTTCGATCGCGGTCTTCAGCCCTTCGAGTCGGAATTTCAGCCCCTTGCCCTCGAGGACCGACAGTGGCGAGGGGACGACCAGCCAGCGCAGGCCCAGTTCGACGCCGTAGCGTGCGAGAAACTCGTCGGGGCCGGCCTCGAAGTCGAGCCCGCCGGTCGGCTCGGTTTCGGGGCCGTCACCCACTTCGGCGATCAGATCGAGGCCCTGGCCCTGGTTGTACTCGAAGCCGAAGCGCGGCTCGAAGCTGGTGTCGTAGGGGACCGACATCGTCGCCGAGCCGGAGAAGTTGGCGGTGAACTTGTGACCGACGAAAAACTCGGGTTTGAGCGTAAGCGGCCCGATCGTCAGACCGGCCGAGGCGGTGCGCGTGGTGAAATCCTCCAGAGGCGCGTCGGCCGGATACGAGAAGCTCGGCCCGGCGGTGGCCGTGACGCTGAAGTCGCCGTGCAGCCGCGTGCCGAGCGAGGCCTCGACCCGGAGTTTCTCGACGCAAAAATCCTCGTCGACGGCGCAGCCACCCCCGAGTTCCTTCGGAGCACACAGCCCGCTCAAATTGTACTGGGGGTTCTGGCAGTCGTAGCCCGGGGTGACGAACGGAATGCGGCCCTCGAAGGTGCCGCTTGCGCCCGGTTGCATCTCGACGTTGAACTCGCCGCCGAGATTCAGCGAGCCCGAGAAGGTGACTTTGCCGAGCTCCAACTGGGTCAAGGGGATCGAGATGGTCGGCAGGTTGAGTTTCTGGTCGCGTCGGCGGTACGGAGCCGGGGGCTGATCGGTCAGCCCGTCGGGGGGCTCGATCGGAAACTGGATCTCGAAGTCGCCCCAGATGATGCGCAGGAGGTTGAACGGGTGGAGGTCGACGCGCAGTCCGCGATCGGTCTCGACCGGCTCCGAGGCGATCAGGTACAGAAACTCGTCGCCCATGAAGACGTCGCGGCGGTCGTGGCCGCGAAGTTTCTCGCGCGCCGAGCCGGTGACGTAGCCGACGGCGCGACCCTGCTCGCGCTCGACGATCTCGACGCTGTTGTTGGATTCCGCCGAGGTGAACTGGGCGAATTCGACGCCGGGACGCAGGTGCATCCCCTCCTTGATGCGACCAGGTTGGTTCGGCCGCGGTTCGCCGGGAAGTTCCGAGCGCTCGTCGCTCGCCCGGTCGCCGTCGCCGGAAGGGTCGTCGGAATCGTCGGCGGAACCGGGAGTGGTGTCGCCGCAGGCGATCAGGAGCAGGGCGAGGGTCGCGAGGCCCCACACGAGCGGGACGATGCGGCCGGATCTGGAAGGTCGGGGCGTGTCGGGGGTCGACATGGTGGCTACCGTTATCTCGGGTATGAAGCCGGCGGATCTTCGAGGTTCGACAGCGGGCCAGCGTGCGCACAGACCGGCCGAGCGCGCGTATCTACAGTAGCTCAGAGGGTACTCGATATCGTCAAATGTGTAAATGCGGCGGATGGCGAGTCGCGGGTTGCCACTCACGTCCCGCAAAACGTCGCCATCACTCTCTCGTCGGGTGCCGGCGGATGGACGAGTTGCTCGTGGTCGGCGGGGAAGGTGTACGGGTCGGCGAGGAGGTTACAGAGGGTGTCGAACGCCTGGAAGTCACTCTGTTCGACGGCATCGTCGATGGCGGCATTGACGTGATGGTTGCGCGGAATGACGGCCGGATTGACCGTGCGCATCGACTCGGCGATCTCCTCGGAGGGAGCACGGCGTTCGGCCAGGCGGGCCCGCCAGCGGTCGAGCCAGTCGTCGAAGGCGTCGGGGAGCGCGAAGAAGTCGCCGACTCTCGGCCGGTCGGCGCCGGGCGTGGGGTTGGCGAGCTCGGTCAGACGACGGAACGTCAGGGTCCAGTCGGCTTCGTGCAGCTCCATCAAATCGAGCAGGTCGGCGAGTAGCTGCTCGTCGTCCTCACGGAACTGCGCGAGCCCCAGCTTCTGGCCCATCCGCCTCTCGTAGGCCTCCCGGAAGCGTCTCGGGAATTCGTCGAGGATGTCTTCGAGGTCGGAGTGCATCGAGGAGTCGTCGTCGGCGCCGGCCATCAGCGCGCCGGCGAAGCGGCTCAGGTTCCAGCCGGCGATGCCCGGTTGATTCCGGAAGGCGTACCGCCCGCGTTCGTCGATGGAGCTGTAGACTGTCTCGGGGTCGTAGGCGTTCATGAATGCGCACGGTCCGTAGTCGATGGTCTCGCCGCTGACGAGGGTGTTGTCGGTGTTCATGACGCCGTGGATGAAACCGACTGACTGCCACCGGGCGACGAGTTCGGCCTGGCGTTCGGCGACGGCGTCGAACAGAGCGGCCGGCGAGTCGGGGTCGAGCTTCGGGTAGTGGCGATCGATGGTGTAGGCGGTCAGCTCGCGGATTGCCTCGGCATCGTCCCGTGCGGCGAAGTACTGGAAGGTGCCGACCCGGATGTGGCTTCGGGCGACGCGGACGAGCACGGCCCCCGGCTCGAGGCCCTCGCGTCGGCGGACGTGCTCGCCGGTCGACGCCGCCGCCAGCGACCGTGTCGTCGGGATGCCGAGTGCGTGCATCGCCTCGCTCACGAGATACTCCCGCAGGACCGGCCCGAGCGGCGCCCGGCCGTCGCCCCGGCGCGAGAACCGCGTCCGCCCCGAGCCCTTGAGCTGGATGTCGAATCGCTGCCCGTCGTCGTCCACGACCTCGCCGAGCAGGTGGGCTCGGCCGTCGCCGAGTTGCGGGACGAAATTGCCGAACTGGTCGCCGGCGTAGGCGGTCGCGATCGGCTCCGCCCCCTCCGGCAGGCGGTTGCCGACGACGAACTCGGCCCCCTCCTGTGAGCCGAGCCAGTCGGGATCGGCGCCCAGCCGGCGGGCGAGTGCGTCGTTGACCCGGATGGTCCGCGGGTCGTCGACCGGATCGGGCTCGCACTCCTCGTAGAAGCGATCCGGGAGGTCGAGGTAGGTGTTGTCGAAATCGACGGGCATGGGCGGCTCCGTGAACACGCGAAGGGCGAAGCGGCGGGGCGCGGGAGATACGTCTAGCGGGTGGTGGGGTGGGTTGGCAACGGCCTCGGTGGTGAGCCGGGGGAGGGCGAAAACAACAAAAACGACGACGAGCACGAGGATGTTGACGACCACGACGACGAGCACGGTCGGTGGCGTCTGGTAGCGGTATCGGCTACCATTGACGCCCGTTTCGGAGGTTGTTCGGTGCGCCCGTACGGAGGAGTTCATGGCCCCCAAAATGCTACATCTCGTCTTGCTCGTCGTCTGGATCGGGGGGGTCGGCCTGTCGGGTTGCGGATCCCCCGGGGAGACGAGCTGTTCGCCGGGTGCGAGCCGTTCGTGCACCTGTGAGGATGGTGAGAGTGGGACGCAGCAGTGCCGCGTGGACGGATCGGGCTTCGAGCGCTGCTCGTGTTCCGGCGGGCCACCCGGGGATGCGACGGGTGGCGAAACCGCCGACGCGGGAGAGTCCGGCGAGGTCGGCACGATGGGAAGCGTCGAGAGCGGGATCGACGAGTCGCGCGAGGCGGCCGGATTGAGCCCGGCCGAGCGCGTGCAGGTCTGCCAGGCCGGCGTCGACTATGTCGATCGAGCGCTCGGGACCGAGGACGTCTGTCGCTGGGCGACTCACCGCCAGGTCGCCGGGCAGGGGGAGCTCGACAGTGATGCCGACGCCGTCGAAAGCTGCGAGCAAAGCTACCAGGCCTGGATCGACGAGGCCGACGGCGATGCAGACGAGGGGGATGGGTCCGGCGGGGAGGGGAGTTGCGAGTCGATGCCCGACGGCGCCGGTCAGGGGTGTACCGTGAGCGTCGGTCGATGGGAATCGTGCGAGCAGGCGTTCGCCGACCGGTTTGTCCGGTACGTGCGTGATCTTCCGGTTTGTTCGGAGGTGACGGCGGCATATTACGAGGAGAGCTACGAGCCGTTCTTTTCGGGAGAGGACGACCGGATCCCGGAGGTGTGCGAGTCGCTGCGCGAGGACTGCCCGGAGTTTTTCCGGACCTGGGTCGGCCCGATCAAACAGCGTTGAGTGGACTCGATTTCAACGCGATTGTCGTCCCGGGGCGTCGGGGCGTCCCGCGGCGGCTGCGGTGGGCCGGCGCGACTACTCGCTGGTTTCGAGCAGCGAGTCGAGGTGGGCCAGGAGCTTCCCGGCCGCGCCCCGGTCGAGCCGGACGTGTTCGACCGTCAGATCGGAGCGTGCGAAATAGCCGGTCTCGCCGTCGTTGCGGCGGGTGAAGATCTCGAGAGTCGAGTTCCGGCCGTCGGTCAACTCGGCCTCGACGACGAGTCGCGAGTCGAGGCCTTCCGGTCGCCCCTCCTCGAGATAGTCGACGACCTGGAGGCCCAGCAGCCGTTCGACCCACCGGGCAGCGCGGTTGCTCTCGTCGGCCGGGTCTCCGCTCGTCGACCAGTGGGCGCTGGTGCGCGCATCGCCGCCGTGGCGCACGAGCCGAATCGACCGGCCCGCATGCTCGACCTGCAGGGCGACGAGGTCCTTCTCGTCGCCGGCGATCAGCCGGGTCTCGCGGAGGCGCCGGTCGGCATAGGCGAACACGTCCGGGATGCCGGCGTCGACGGCGTAGTAGGTTCCGGATTCATCGTCGTGCAGGTAGCGGAGGCCACCGCCGTGGGTCCGGGAGCCGAGCGTGAAGGTGCGCTCTCGCTTCTCGGTCTCCACGACGAGCCTCGCCGTCGAATCGTCGAAACCGAACGCCTCGCGTTGCCGTTCGCCCGGATCGGGAAACTTTCGCGAGGCACGCCACGGGGCGACGTCGTCGAAGAAGCGGTCGAGGCGGCGGCTCGCTCGATACGCTCGCTGCTCTCCTGTCCGAGTCGACTCCACCCACCAGTACGAGCGGCCCTCATCGGTTTGTCTGCGCGCGGCGATCACCTCGCGTTCGGGCGCGGTGTAGCGGATCTCGACGACCTCGTCGGCGGTGAAGTCGGCGACGAGCGGATCGTCGTCGCCATCGGCACCGGGCTGGTGGCTCCAGGTGAGGTACGAGCCGACGAGGGCGGCGAACAGCAGCAGTGCGTACAGGTGAACGGAACGGCTCATGGGTCTCGTCACGTCTTCGAATTCGGGGAGTCGGTCCTCTCGTCCCGGGTTCGTCGACGGGTGCGGACCCGGACGGCCCCGACGAGCATCAACAACAGCGGGAGGCCGACGACGGTGGAGTAAAACCAGAGGCTCTGGCCCTCTCGGGTGTGTCGAATCCGGATATCCTGCTCGCTGTTGTTCTCCCCGCCGAGTTGCTCGGTCCCGACCAGCCATTGGAGGCTATCGTACAGAAACTGGCGGTTCGCGCGGTGGGAGAGCCCCCGGTCGGAAAAGAGACCGGCGCCCGCGGTGATCATGGTGCGCCAGGACTGGGCGTCTGCCCGCTCGCCGCCCCGTGTCGAGACGGCGACGACGGGGCGTTTTCCGCGCGATTCGCCTCCCGTCCCGTCGAACGCCAGGTCCCCGTCGTGGTCGACCCAGGCGCTGGAGGGCGAATGGACGGTGACGTTCGTCTCGGCGCCCGTCTCTTCGAGGATTTCGAGATGGCCACTCGAGGGGGTGAACAGCACGTGGCCGGTCCCGACCAGCGAGGCGGTCGTCGGGTGGGAGGTGAACTGGTCGGTCGCAAGATTCAGGCGGTCGCGTCGGTTGTTGGAGGTGGCGACGATCGACCGGTCGGCGGCGAGCAGTCCGTCGCCGAGGCGCACGCCGAGCCGGTCGGTTACATCGAGCAGCGTCGTCTCTCCGCCCTCGAGGCCGGTCCCCTCGCGAACTGCCGCCGGTTCGACGGCGAGCAGGAGCGCCCCTCCGCGCTCGAGAAACTGGAGCACGGCGCGGCGTTCCGCCTCCCGGAACCGGCTGCGCGGGCCGACCACCGCCACCAGGTCGGCCGCCTCCGGAACCCCGCTGCCGAGCCCGTCGTCGACCCCGAGGGTGCGGACGCGGAAACCCGCCGACTCGAGCACGCGCTCGAACACCTGCAGCCGGCGCTTCCGGGGGGCGCGTCGGTTGGGGGCGAATTCCCCGTGACCGGTCGTCAGATAGGCGGTTCGATCGCCTCGCGAGGCCGTGACGAGCTTTTGCTGCACCTTTCGGTCGAGTTGTTCGAGTGTCTTCTCGGCCTCGTCGACCGAGGTCCCGATCTCGAGGGTCTCGACAGCGAGTGGAGCCTCCTGCCCCTCGCTACTTTTCTCGTCGCTCTCCCTGCTGCGATCCTCTGGATCGTCGGTGGTGAACACGATCCGGCCGTTTTCGCGCACACCGAGCTGCCGGGCGAGTCGCGGTCGGGCCGCGTGGTCGACGCGACGGTAGGTCAGCCGGGGGCCGCTCAACACCTCGAAATACCCGTCGATGTCGGCTCCGAGCTCCGAATTCGGGGGGAGGAAGGCGTACACGTGGACGGGTTCGTCGAACGAGCTGACGATCGAGTCGGTCGCCGGGCCAGGACGAGCGGTCTCGAAGTGCGCCAGGTGCCAGCGCAGGCCGTGCTGGCTGGCGAGGTAGTTGACCGGGCAGACCAGCGCGAGCCCGAGGGCGGCGGTGAGGCCGTGCTCGAGGGCCTGGCGCACCTGGCGGGGCGGGATGACGACCGGCGAGGTGTGCAGGATCCGGTCGACGACGACGAGTGGCAGTGTTCCGAGCAGCCAGACGACCGGCCAGATCGCCGCCCAGACGCCTCGCCACCGGTCCGCCGATTCGCCGGAGAGCCCGAGCAGCTCGGTGGCCGTGCCGGTCGAGAGGGCGTAGGCGGCCAGGGAGCCGGCGCCGACGAGCGTCAGGGCCAGCGCGGTGCGCTGGGCGAGCGCGGCCCCCTCGTCGTCGGCTCCGTGCATACGACGATGCCGGGCGACGGCCGCCCCTCCGACGGCGAGGAGTCCGAGACCGGTCGTCGTCGCCCGCAGCGCACCGTACGCCTCGAGCAGTCGCTCGCCGACGAACAATGCCGCCATCCCCGCCAGATAGATCAGCGCGCTCGTCGTCATCGCCACCTCCGCGTGCCGAGCCATCGGGTGGCGAGCATCAAAAAGACGAACATCACGGATGCGTAATAGACGAGATCTTCGGTCGTGATGCGTCCCTCCATGAACGTCCGGGCGAAATGGTCGTTGAACATCGCGAGGTGGCCGAGAATCGCATCGAAGGGGGGAGCGACGATCTCAGCCAGCAACCAGGCGATCAAAAAGAAGACCGACACCAGGGTCGCCACGACCCCGGCGACCAATTGCGAGCGAGTGGTCGTCGAGGCGAAGGTCCCGATCGCGGTGATGGCGCCACCGACCAGCAACAGCCCCAGGTACCCGGCGGCGATGTGGCCGAGCGAGACCTTCCCGTTCACGAAGATCAGGGCGGGCATGTACAGCGTCGAGAGCGTCAGCACCGCCAGCACGCCGAAGGCCGACAGCCACTTGCCGGCCACGATCTGCCAGTCGGCCAGCGGTGAGGCGTCGAGCAGGGCGATCGTCCCCGTCTGGCGCTCCTCGGCGATGAGTCGCATCGTCAGCAGGATGCCCGCTGCGACGGTGGTACCGAACGAAAAGTAAAAGAACTGCCGGAGGACCTCCTCGCTGTAGCGGGCCCCGGCCCCGAGCGCGAAGGCGTTGAAAAGAAGGCCGTCGACGACGAGGATCGAGGCGATGACGCCGTAGCCCCACATCGAGTTGAAGTACGCCTGGAATTCCCGGCGCACGATCAAAAACAGTCCCTTCATGGCTCGATCTCCCGGGCCTCGGCCGCGCCGGACTGTCCGGTGACGCCGAGAAACGCCTCTTCGAGTTCGCTGCCGGCCTCCTCGAGCCGGCGCACGCCGATCCCGGCGTCGGCCAGGGCCGCGACGAAGCGCTCGCGGACGTCCTCTTCGAGCCGTACGAGATACTCCGAGACGTCCTCCTCGCCATCCCGGTGCTCCCAGTTGGCGAGTCGGGGTTCGGCCTCGAAGACCGCCTCGATCTTCGGGCGGCTTCCCCGAAGTGCGATCCGCAGGCGCAGGCCACCCCCGAGGCGGCGTGCCAGCTCCCGTTCGGTGCCGTCGGCGACGAGCTCGCCGTCGTGCAGCACGAGGATGCGGTCGCAGGTCTGCGAGATTTCGGCCAAAATGTGTGAGCTGATCAGGACCGTGCACTCCTCGCGAAGCCGCCGGAGGACCTCGCGCATCTCGACGATCTGGACCGGATCGAGCCCCGCCAGCGGTTCGTCGAGTACGACCAGCGTCGGGTCGTGGACGATGGCCTGTGCGATGCCGACCCGTTTGCGATAGCCGTGAGACAGGGAGGCGATCACGCGATCAAGCACGTCGCCGATCTCACAGGTGTCGGCGACCCACGGCAGGCGCCGATCGACCTCCGATCGGGAGCGTCCTTTCAGGCGCCCGCACCAGGTCAGGAACTCCTCGACGCGCATCTCCTCGTACAGGGGTGGCTCTTCGGGGAGGTGGCCGATCCGGCTTCTCAGCGAGTCGGGCGCCTCGACGGCGTCGACGCCGTCGATGACCACGCGTCCGGCGCTCGGCAACAACAGTCCGCTCAAAATTTCGAGCAGGGTCGACTTGCCGGCGCCGTTGAGGCCGAGAAATCCGACGACGGCACGCTCGTCGATCGAGAAGGTGACCTCGACGAGGGCGGGGGTCGTTCCATAGTAGCGTGTCAGATGCTCGACGTCGATCATGCGGGGGATGGTCGTCGAGCTGTCGCCGATCGTCAACCCGGTCGGAGAGACGGACGATCACGGGTCTTCGACGACGAGCGTCCCCTTCATCGTCGGGTAGTGGCCGGGGAAGGTGCAGATGTACAGATACTCGCCGGGCTCGTCGGGGGCGGTGAAGGTCATCTCGACCGTCTCGCCGGGATCGGCCATGTCGGTGGTCGCGAGGACGGCGTCGTGGTCGGGGACGTACTCCTGGTCGGGCATCTTCCAGCCGGCCCGGGCGACCTCCATGGCCGTCTCCGAGTCGTCGTTTTCCAGCAGTACGACATTGTGTTTCATCGCCTGGGCGGTCGCGGTGTTGTCGAAGACGAGATGGATCTTCTCGCCCGCTTCGGCGGTCAACTCGGTCGTCGCGTATTTCATCTGATTGTCGACCGGCTCGAGCGTGATCGTGCGCGCATCGCCCCCGGTGCCGGACGCTTCCTCGGCCTGCCCGCCGGTGTCCTCGCCCGGACCGTCGGCACTGCCAGTATCCTCCTGTTGGGCAGCCTGCTTGGCGGTCTGGTCGTCTCCCTCGGACTTTCTCTCGCAGCCGACGGTCGAGGCCACCAGAGAACCTGCGAGCAAGACGACGGTGACGAGACGGTGCATGGTGCCTCCAGTGCGGGGAGCCCGAGGGGGTGAACCGATCGTGCGAGAAATGTGGCGGCGACGGGGCGCTCAATCAAGCCGACGGTTGCGAGCCGAAGGGGCGGTCGCCGATCCGATTGCGCACGAGGGCGGCAAAATCGCGGGTTTTGCTGCGGGGAACGTGGGTGACGACGAGATCGGCATGGTCGGTGGCGAATCGGAACGTCCCGCCGATGTCGTAGCTTTGGTCGAAGTCGGTGATGCGGTGGAATGGAATCGAGTGGACCACCGCCCCCATCCGCCCGATGGTCGCCTCTCCGACCACCAGCCGATCGTCGAGCAGCACGAGGTAGGCGCGTTTGTTGTCGGCCCGGCCTTCGACGGCGCCCACGAGCGTGTCCTGCTCGGAGATGTGCGGCCTCAGAATCTCGGGGTCGGGATTGCGCGTCGAACGTAGCTCGATGTCGGAGTCGCGCAAAAATTGCTCGAGCCTCTCGGGGTCGATGCGCGAGGCCCGTGGGATCGTCTCGTCGGTATCGCGAAACACCAGCCAGGCGACGGCGACCACTCCGACGACCACCGCCGCGACCATCCATACCATGCCAGACTCACTCGTTGGCGTCCGATTGACTTTCTGCGTCGTCGGTCGGCTCCTCCGGGTCGGCTTCCTCGTCCGCCTGCTGTTCGATCGCCCGGGATTCCTCGGCGAAGGCCTGTTGGTCGGCGAAGGCCCGCGTGACGGAGTGGAGTCGAAACACGACGCGGTGGTCGACGTGCCACTCGGCGCCGCTCCGCTCGCCGGTGATGACGTGGCGGATCAGCATGTCGCGATCGGGCCGGTACCAGACCGTCCAAAACGCCTCCATGCCCCGGGTCAACCGCCGAACCTTGCGACGGGTTCGATCGTCCTCGAGTTTCGAGACCGAGGTGTCCGAGGTCGGCTCGCCGAATCGATCTTCGAGTCGACCGTTGACCGTCAGGTACCGACGATAGACACGCTCGCCGGCCTTGTCGAATCCCCCCCGCTCACTGCGTCCCGGCCGACCGCGGGCCGACAGATCGACTTCGACCTGGTAGATACGCCCGCCGTACATCGAGACGGTGATCGTGCAGTCGTGCTCGTCGATCGAGCACTCGTCGATGCGACGCTGGCTTTTTTCGGGCTCGACGGCCACAAGCTCGTCACTCTCGGAGTCGACCTCCGATTTGACCGTCTCTCCGGACGAGGTGACCATCGCGACGACCATCTTCTTGCTCTTTTTTTCGAACCGGCGAACCACCTCGATGCCCGCCCGTCGAAAGGCGCGTGCGATCTGATAAAAGTGGTAGTGTCTCGATGCCCCCGGGTCGATTTTGACCGCGCGGTGGTAGCGCGTGCCTGTGAGGCTGAATTTGACACTGTAGCGGATCGGCCCTGCGTCCGTCTCCCAGCGCATCCGCTCCCCTTGCAGATCCCACTGGACGGACCGCTTTGCCCGTCTGGCCGGGTCGCCGAGCTCCTCGGAGTAGTCGGATTCGGTGCGCACGTCGCGGAAGGCCGGCTCGCCGTGGCGGGCCTGCAACCAGGCGGCCATCCAGTAGTCGTTGTCGTACGAGACGATGTCCGAGAGGGTCCCGACGCGCGGACTCGAAGGGGCCTCGTCGCGCTCGTAGCCCTGGGCGATCAGCTCGTCGTCGTAAAAGACCAGAAAGTGCCGCCAGGCCGTCTCGTTGAATTCGACCCGGCGCTCGCGGCGCTCGAACTTCCGCCAGCCGCCCCCGTCGACACTCCCCTCGACCGCCTGCTCGACCTCTCCCGGCGACAGCCCCCACTCGAGGCCGAAGTCGGGTTCGGTCGCTTCAGCACTCGAGGGCAGCACCCAGCTCGTCAGGGCCACCATCGCCACCAAAAGCGTCGGGACGGAATCTCGGAGAGACACGATGGACCTCGTCACACTCGCAGGAAACAGTTCGGGACGGGACTCGTCCGCACGAATCATCGTCCATTCGACGTGCATCGACCGCCATTTAATCAAATCGATTGCGAAAACGACACCCGTCGGGCGATTGCGTCCGCTCATCGTCCGTCCGTCGGTGCTCGACGTTTGACCCTCGGCGCAGCCCCCGATAATTTCGCAGCGAGTCGTCGCGACGACCCCGAATGCACGGAGGATTGTCGATGGAGCGGACCAACCGAGTCGAGGCCCTCTCGAATGTCGTCGTCACCGGAGCCCGCGGGGCGCTCGGGTCGACCGTCGCCGAGACGTTCCTCGAAGCCGGCTGCCGAGTCGCCGGCGTCGACATCGCCGTCGAGCGCCGGGGCGAGTTCGTCGCCGACCACGAGACCGACGGGCTGTACTGGCGGCACGTCGACGCCACCGACGCCACTTCCGTCGCCGAAACCGTCGACGAGGTCGAGGGCGAATTCGGCTCGATCGACGCCCTCGTCAACTGTGCCGGCGGCTACCGGTGGTCGCACGTCGAGGACGTCTCCGACGAAGATCTCGACTTTCTGGTCGGGGCGAATCTGCGCTCCGGACTGCTCTTCGTCCGTGAGGTGCTTCCTGCGATGACCGATCGGGGGTACGGGCGGATCGTTTTGATGAGCTCGAAATCGACACTCTCACCGGGCGAGGGCGAGGGCCCGTACGCCTCGAGCAAGGCGGGGCTGAACGTACTCACGAAATCGGCCGCCGAGGAGGTCAAAGAGGCCGACGTGACGGTCAATGCCATCCTCCCGTCGATCATCGACACGCAGGCCAACCGCGAGTCGATGCCCGACGCCGACTATGCCAAATGGGTCAAACAGGAGCAGTTGGCCGAGATCATCTTTCGGCTCACCCAGCCGTTCGGCGATCCGATCAACGGCGCGCTCCTGCCGGTCAGCGGCAAGATGTGAGCCGACCGGCGCCTCGTCGGGGCGTCAATCCTTGTCTTTGGCCCTCAGATACCGCCAGTAGCCCGGATCCTCGCAGACCGGGCAGCCGGGGAACTCGTCGCCCTCGTCGACGGGGACCTCTTTTTCGTCCTGGTCGGGCTGGCAGTGGGTTTCGTACTGGTGGCGCATGAACAGATAGATCCCCGTGTGGGGGGCATTTTCACCTGTTTCGTACATGGAAGCCTCGTGGCGTGCGGGTGCGTTCGGGACGTCCGGCCAAATGCGTACGGATACTGAGCCTTCAATCTAGATCAGCGCGGGGGCGCGGTGCAACGACGCTCGACTCGGCCGCCGGGGCGAGCGCCCGGAGCTCCCGGCGATCCTCGGTCTACTCCCTCCCTCCTTGCGCGGTCTTCGTTCGGTCACTATATGTGCTCGCGACCGAAGCTCCGCCACAGTTGGAGACTTTGCGATTCGTCGTTGAGCGACCCTGCGGGGGAGGGTGGTATTTGGCCCAGGAGGCACCCGTGGATTTGTTCGAATACGCCGACCAGCTGCGATACGGAGAACTGCACCTTCAGATCGAGCCCGACCTCGACCTGCACGCCGTCGTGGCGATCCACGACCTGCAGCGCGGGCCGGCGATCGGCGGCTGTCGGTTCATCGAGTACCCGACCACCGACGATGCTCTGCGCGACGCGATGCGCCTGGCGCGCGGGATGACGTACAAGGCGGCGATCACGCGCCTTCCCCACGGCGGGGGCAAAGCGGTCATCGTCCGTCCCCCCGACCTCGACGACGAGCAGCGCGAGCGCCTGTTCGCCGCCTACGGGCAGTTCGTCGACAAGCTCGACGGCCAGTACATCACCTGTGAAGACAGCGGGACGACCGTCGGCGACATGAACGTCATCCACGAGCAGACCGATCACGTGCTCGGTTACGCCTCCGAGGAGGGCGGGTCGGGCGATCCGTCGCCGGTCACCGCCTTCGGCGTGCGCCGCGGGATCGAGGCCGCCGTCGAACACACCTACGGGCGATCGACGTTCGAGGGCCTCGAGATCGCCATCCAGGGCGTCGGAAGCGTCGGCTACTACCTCGCCGGGGAGCTCGACGAGCTGGGGGCCGATCTGACGGTCACCGACGTCGACGAAGAGGCCGTCCAGCGGTGTGTCGACGAGTACGGAGCCGAGGCCGTCGCCCCCGACGAGATATTCGAGGTCGACTGCGACATCTTCGCCCCCTGTGCCCTCGGTGCCGTGCTCGACGACGAGACGATCCCGAAGCTGCGCTGCGACATCGTCGCCGGGGCCGCCAACAACCAGCTTGCGAAACCTCGCCACGCCAGCGTGCTGCTCGAGCGGGGCATTCTGTACGCCCCGGATTACGCCATCAACGCCGGCGGCCTGATCAACGTCGCCCAGGAGTACGAGGGCTACGACCGCAGCGCGGCGATGAACAAAGCGGAATCGATCTACGCGACGATGCGCGAGATTTTCGAGCGGGCCGAGGCCGAAAAGGCCTCTCCGGCGGTCGTCGCCGACCGGATCGTCGAGGAGGTGCTCTACCAAGACTGAGCTCTACGAAGATCGGTCCGAGCGGGTCGGCCAGATCGGGGGAAGCGGCGCCTCCAGTTCCAGTCGCTCCTCTCGGGCCGGGTGGGGGAGGCTCAGCCGCCGGGCGTGCAGGGCCTGGCGCCGAAAGGTCAATCGCTCGAGAAGTGATTCGTCGTCCGGGTAGTCCTGGATCGCCCGGAAGAAACTCTCCGATTTCGCGTACAGCTTGTCGCCGGCGATCGGCGTCCCCTCGAGGGCCAGGTGCGCACGGATCTGGTGCTGGCGGCCGGTCTCGATTTTGACCCGGAGGTCGGCCAGCGAGGTTCCGTCGACCTCCAGGCGCTCGAGGGCCTCGATGTGGGTGATCGCCCGTTGGTCGCCTCGTCCCTTCTTGTGGCGTATCTCACTCTCCGCGTCGTCGCCCAGCGGTACGTCTATTGTCGCCTCGGCGCCCGGTGACCACCGACCCTCCGGGTCGAGCGCCAGCGCCCGGTAGACTTTGTCGACCCGTCGGTCTTTGAACAGCTCGTGCAGCTCGCGCTGGTAGCGATCGTCGGTCGCGCAGACGACCACTCCGCTGGTCTCGCGGTCGAGTCGATGCGCCGGATGTGCCTCCGGATTGCCCTGCCGGTCGAGAAACTTCACGATCGTGTTGAGCCGCGTCGGTCCCACCTCGTGGATGAGCATCCCGGCCGGTTTGTCGAGCGCCAGGACCGCCTCGTCTTCGTACAGCCACTCGACCTGCGGATCCTGGACCCACTCCGGCTCCAGGTGCTCCCGCACGATCACCGAGTCGCCGTCGCGCAGGAACGTCCCGGCCTTGATCTTTCGGTCGGGAATCACCTCGACATCGCCATGCTTTGCGATCTTGCCGGCCTTCGTCCGCGAGATCGTCCCGATCCGGTTTTCGATGAACTTGTCGAGCCGCCAGCCGTCGAAATTCTGGTCGACCTGCCACTCGCGCACTCGGACGTTGTCCTCGATACGGATGCGTCTGTCGGAGCTCTCGTCACTCATCGCGTCGATCGGGTTCGAGACATCGTCGGGGCGGGCTCGGTGGTCGGGGCGTCGACGAGAATAAATCGTTCGCCGCAATTCTTCCATCCGAGATCTGGCGACCGTCGGCGTTCGGGAGGCGATGCGAGCCGATCTTGACGGCGATGGCGGGCTGGAGCATCATGGGTGCCACAGCTCGATGACACCACGCTGCCTCGTACTGTGAGGGCTCACCATGAGTGTGGGCGGTTTCGTCGTCTTCGCACTCGGACTCGTCTGTGGTGTGGGAGTTGCGCTTTACCTCGTCCGCCGCTCGGACGCCGCACCCGGCGAGCGTCGGGGTGGGGAGCCGGGAGTCGGGGTCGGAGGCGAGCGCGACGACATGCCGCCGCCCGGCTCGGAGACCGGTGCGCTGGAGGACGGCTCGTCGGATCGGGAGGAGCTCGAAGAGTGGCTCGACGAGACGTTCGACGACGGGGGCCCGGAGGAGTCGGCCTCGATCGACGAGCCGGGGGGGACCGAGGCGGGTCTCGAGTTGGCGAGAAGCGACGGGCAGATGGCGAGTGCCCCGCCGGACGAGGGGAGGACAGGGGCGGCGAGTGGCTCGGGCGTCCCGGGCGAATACGACGAGCGCGGCCGGCCCGATCGACCGGCTCACTGGCTGGAGGGGCTGCGCGGATCGGTCGCCGACGAAAGCTACCGTCTGCGCGAGGAGGTCTCGGTCGGGCGACTGCCGCGCAACGACCTGCAACTGACCGAAGGCGACGTCTCCCGGGTGCACTGCCGGTTTCGGATCCGCGACGAGAGGGTCGTCGTCGAGGCGCTCGATACCGTCAACGGGACCCGCGTCAACGACGAGGACGTACCGCCGGGCGAGCCGGCGGAACTCGACGATGGCGACGTCGTCGAGATCGGCAACGTCGTGTTCGTCTATCACCGTCGGGCCGAGGCGCTCGGCGAGGACGGCCTCGCCGAGGCCTCGAGCGAGCACGGTATCGGCGTCGACGCGCGGACGGTCACCGTCGATACGACCGGCTGGCGAGAACGCATCGTCTCGGAGTTGGAGCTGGCCGACGGCGACGTCTCGGCCGCCGCCCAGGCGCTCGGCATGGAACGCGATACGCTCGAGCGACTCACCGACCAGCTCGACATCGAAGTGACGAACTGACGGGAGACGGTCATGTGGCTTCAGCTCGGACCCTACCGTGTCAATCTCGCCTATCTCGAACGCTATCTGCCGGTCAAAGACGACGAGGGCACCAAGATCGAGTTGCGGTTCGCCAGCGGACTCGTCCAGCAGATTCCGGTCCCGGAGGAGGAGGTCGATCGGGTGCTCGAGGACCTCGATCGACGCATTGAGCCGGAGGTGGCCGACAGCGAGCTGGTCGTCCGATGGGGGGCCGCCGACGAACGGGAGACCTCCGGTTGAGCGGCACTCCGGTCGGCCGCACGACCGCCGGGCCCTTGTCGGAGACCGCCTCAGCACGTAAAGCTACGGGGTGTGGCGAGATACCGAGACGTGATCGTTTTCCAGGCAACGAGGACGCGAGATGGACGAGATCGAAAACGCCCTCGAGCGCGCTCAGAAGCTCACCGAAGGCTTGGCCGAGCTGGTCGAGCAGACCCACGGGGACATCCCCGACGAGCTCGACAGCTACAGCGACCTCGAAGAGGTCTTCGAATCGCTCGGCAACCTCGACGGAGCGGCCGAGCACCTGACCGAGATCCGCAGTGAACTTCGCGCCGCCCTCGTCACCCGGGTGCGCCGGGCGGTCGACAAGCGCTGACGCGCACGACATTGTGGGGAGAACGCGACGACGGCGTATCGGTTTCGTGTGGCACGGAGCCGATGCGCTTTCGTGTTTTTGAGGTGGGACCGACCGAATCCGCCGCCGGATGCCTCCGGAGCCACGGACGGCGACGAGACGACCGACGACGAGACCGCCAAACTTCGAGACGACGGGAGCATGCGATGAGCTACGGGCCTGTACCGACCCTCGCCGGGACCGGACGCGCCCTGCCGGAGGTCCGCCTCGAGCAATCGCAGTCGTTCGAGATCCTCCGGCGGCTGTGGGACCGGCGAAAACTCGACTACGACGAGGAGCTACTCGCCCATTTTTTCGAGAGCGTCGGGGTCGACCGCCGGCACCTGGCGCTCGCACCGGAGGAGTACCTCGAGCTCGAGGGGTTCGGCGAGACGAACGACCGGTTTGTCGAGGCGGGGACGCAGCTCGGGGCCGAGGCACTCCAGGGGGCGGCCTCCGAGGCGGACCTCGCGGTGGGACAGCTCGACGCGCTGTTTTTCACGACGGTCACCGGGGTCGCCAGTCCCAGCCTCGATGCGAAGATCGCCAACGAGCTGGAGTTGGCGCCGGCGGTTCGCCGGGTGCCGATGTTCGGGCTCGGATGTGTCGGTGGGGCGGCCGGGCTCTCGCGGATGGCCGACTACCTGCGGGCGTACCCCGACCACGCCGCCGGCCTGGTCGCCGTCGAGATCTGCTCGCTGACCGTCGAGCGCGACGTCGTCTCGGTCGCCGATCACGTTGCCGCCGCGATTTTCGGCGACGGGGCGATGGCGGCCGTCGGCGTCGGGGGGGCGCGAACGGCCCCGACGGAGGGACCCCGGATGGCGATGTGCGACAGCCACCGCCGGTTGTATCCCGAGACCGAATGGGTGATGGGCTGGGAGATCGACGCGACGGGGTTCAATCTCGTCCTTTCCGGGGATCTCCCGGAGGTCGTCGAGGAGGAACTCGGCCCGCTGGTCGGCGAGTTCCTCGCCGCACACGACCTCGGCATCGACGCGGTCCGCAACTGGATCGTCCACCCGGGCGGGCCGGCCGTCCTCGAGGCGGTCGAGCGGGCCGGCGGGCTCGACGACGGGGCCCTGGAGGTCTCGCGCACCTCGCTGCGGGAGGTCGGCAACCTCTCGAGCGCGTCGGTGTTGCACGTCGCCGAGCAGACCTACGAGTCGGTCGATGCCGGTGCCGAACCGGGGCCCGACGTGCTGATGGCGATGGGCCCGGGGTTTTGCGTCGAGATGGTGTTGCTCGAGGAGGCGCATCGATGAGGTCGGTCGACGCGGACGTCCTGGTGGTCGGCGGGGGTCCGGCCGGACTGGCGGCGGCGATGCGCGCCCGGCAACTCGACCTTTCGGCGCTCGTACTCGAACCCGAGTCGCCGCCGATCGACAAGGCGTGTGGCGAGGGGTTGATGCCGGCGGCGATCGAGCGTCTTCGGCGGCTCGGAGTCGGGCCGCTGGAGGGCCGATCCTTCGAGGGGATCCGGTACGTCGATGCACGGGACCGGCGTTGCACGGCCCGCGGTGATTTCGCCGACGGATGTCGAGGGCTCGGCGTCCGGCGCACCGAACTGCACCGCGCGCTGCACGAGCGTGCCGGGCAGCTCGGGGTCGCCTTCGAGGCGGAGCGCGTCGAGTCGGTGCAGCGCGGTGAGCGGTGGGTCCGTGCCGGCGGCCGGTGCGGGCGGTATCTCGTCGCCGCCGACGGGCTGCACTCCGACGTGCGGCGGATGCTCGGCCTCGAGCGAGCGGAGCGGCGCCGCAGCCGCTACGGGGTGCGCCGTCATTTTCACCGTCCGCCGTGGTCGTCGCGCGTCGAGGTGCATCTGAGCGGCCGCGGCGAGGCCTATGTCACGCCGGTGGACGAGCGGACCGTCGGCGTCGCGCTGTTGAGCGAGGGGGGCGGCCGGTTCGACGAGCTGATCGAGGCCTTCCCGATCCTCCGGGAACGCCTGCGCGGCGTCGAGCCCGTCACCCCGGCCCGGGGCGCGGGCCCGTTCGAGCAGCACGTCGATCGGCGCGTCGCCGGGCGGGTGCTGTTGGTGGGCGATGCGGCCGGGTACCTCGACGCGCTGACCGGCGAGGGTGTCGCGCTCGCGGTCGAGACGGGATGTGCCGCGGTCGAGGCGATTGCCGACGGCGACCCGGCGAGCTACGAGCGGCGCTATCGGCGCACGACCCGGAGGTATCTCGGGTTGACGGAACTGCTGTTGCGTGTGACCCGCTGGCGGCAGCTCCACCGGCCGTTCATCCGGCTGCTCGACTGGGCGCCGGGCCTGTTCGACGGCGCCGTCCGCATGCTCGGTGGCTCCGACGGGCAGGCCGGTCCGGTCGCCGCTCCCGGCGACGAGGCGACCGTTCGACCCGGTCGATGAGTCCAGGGGGCGAGTCCTCCACCATCGCTCCACTCCAGGTCCGAGCCATGCCCGACGAGATCGCCGACATCTGGCAGACGATCGAACGCTGGTGTGCCCGACGCGCCCCGACGCTCGTCGACGCCCTGGCGGGGCCGGTCACCGACGAGGCCCTGCGAGAGGCCCGGAGCGGCGTCGACCCCGATTTCCCCGACGATCTCGTCGCCGCACTCCGCATCCACGACGGCTGGGAGGCGTATGTCGTCCACGGCACCTGGCGGCTCCTGAGTGCGAGCGAGATGGCCGAGGCCTGGCGGCGCTTCGAGGCGGTCGGCTTCGACGACGATCCGGCGTTGCCCTCGGAGGGCGAGCCCGACGGGCCGGTCGCCCCGGTCTTCTGGTCGGACGGCTGGCTGCCGGTCGCCGAAGCGGCCCAGGGGCGCTTCGCCTGCCTGGACCTCGCTCCGCCCCCGGAGGGGAGCGCCGGGCAGGTCGTCGATGTCTGGCCGCAGTCCCCCGAGCGCACCGTGCTGGCAGCGTCGTGGAGCAGTTGGCTGGGGCGATTCGCCGACGATCTGGCGGCCGGCGGCTACTGGCTCGAGGGCGAGACGTCGCTCGTGCCGACCGAGGAGGCCGGCAGCGAGCACCGCGAGCAGGGCTCCGAGCGGGAAGGCGTCGCGGGCGGGAGGAGTCGGGCGTCGGACGATCCCGGCCAGGGGGCCGAATTTCTCGAGATGCTCGCCGATGCCGGCATGGTGGCGTTCGGGCAGGATCCGTCGTCCGCCGCGGCGGCCGAGGTCGCGGGTGTGCTGGCCGACGAGGCGGCCGACGATCACGAACGGGCGCGACGGCTCCTCGAGATTCTCGGCGCGGCCGAGGCCGTCGAGCGTGTCGACTGCGAGCCCGGCGAGCTGGGTCATCTGCTCGCGCGGTGGTGATGAAGGGTCGTCCGAGTGACTCGAATGCGGCTCTCAGTCTGCCAGCAGGTCAGCGAGCAGGGCCATCCGCACGTACATCCCGTTTTCGGCCTGCTCGAAGTACACCGCTCGCGGGTCGCCGTCGACCTCCGCGGCGATCTCGCCGACGCGCGGGAGCGGGTGCATCAACAACGCCTCCTCGGTGAGCCAGCTCATCGTCTCGGCGTCGATCCGGTAGGTGCCGGCGAGGCGGTCGTATTCGTCCGGGTCGTCGAAACGCTCGCGCTGGACGCGCGTCATATAGAGGACGTCGGTCTCGCCGAGCAGCCCGTCGAGCGACTCGTGGCTCCGATGCGGGACGCCGGCCTCCTCGAGCTCGTCGACGAGCTTTTGCGGGAGTCGAAGCTGCGGCGGACTGACGAACTGCATCTCGGCGCCGCTCGAAGCGAGCAGCCGCGAGAGGCTGTGGACGGTGCGTCCGTACTTGAGATCGCCCGCGATCACGACGCGCCGGCCGTCGAGGCTCCCGAGCCGGTCGCGGATCGTGTACAGGTCGAGCAGCGCCTGGGTCGGGTGCTCGTTGGTCCCGTCGCCGGCGTTGACGACCGGAACCTCCGCCGCCTCGGCCGCCTCGCGGGCGCTGCCGGCGCCGGGATGCCGCAGCACGATCGCGTCGGCGTACCCGGAGAGGGTGCGCACCGTATCGCCAAGCGACTCGCCCTTCGCCGCGCTCGTCGCCCCGGCACCCTGCAACAGGGGAATCACCTCGCCGCCGAGCCTCTGCATCGCGGCGACGAAACTCGAGGCCGTCCGGGTGCTCGGCTCGTAGAAGATCGCCGCCAGCACTCGGTGTCGCAGCAGATCACAGCCGCCCTTCTCGTCGACCAGCCGACGCATCCGGTCCGCCAGCTCGAAGAGACGCTCGAGTTGCGCCTCCTCGAGTTGCGTGACCGAGTACAGGCTCGAGCGCCGCCGTTCCCCGCCACCCGGAAGTCCGTCGAACAGTTCGTCCATCGTCGGTGCCTCGTCCGGCTCGACGCCGGTGTGCTCGTATGCCGGCGGCCGGCGTCAGCGCGGAAGCTGCAGCGTCACCGTCCCGCGCCCGCTTCCCGTCTCCAAAACGCGGGTGGCACAGGTCGGGAAGTTCCCCTCCTCGTCTCGATCACCCTGTGGCAGGCTGTCGCGCCGGTTCGCCGTACAGACTCGCACCTCCCAGTACTCCTCCGGACAGCCCCCTTCACAGCACTGGTTGCCGTACTCGTGGACGACGAGCTGCTGACCGGTCGTCAGATTGAGGATGTTGCCGGCCCCGTCGGTGAAATACACCCCCAGGACGCCGTCGCAGCCGAGCGACAGCGTCGTGTTCGGCCCGAACCCGCCGGAGGGGCACATGTGGCCGTCGTCGTTTTCGGTCAGGGAGTTGGGAGCCCCGTCGAAGACCCCCTCGGCGTCGTCGTTTTCCTGGGAGGTCAGGGCGGCGTCGGCGGCGACGGCGTAGCCGCGGACCGCGCCGAACGGGCCCTGCAACTCGAGCTGAAACAGGTCCGCCCCGCCGGTCTCCTCGTCGCACGCCTCCTGCGAGGAGGAGCTGTGCTCTCGGGTGACGTCCTTGATCTGGACGAGGCGATAGAACCGACAATCGCCCTCCTCGCAGACCGAATATCCCGGGCACTGGTTGTCCATGCGGCACGGTGGCTGCTCGCCGCCGTCGGCGCCCGACGAGCCGTCGGCATCGGCCATCCCCCCGTCGAGTTCGCCGCCCCCGTCGGACGTCTCGCCGTCGGCCGCATCCGAGACGTCCAGTCCGGCGGTGTCGCCGTCGGCTCCGGCATCGCCCGAGTCACCGCCATCGGCCCCTTGCGCATCCGGTCCGACCCGGGTATCGGACTCGCCGCCGTCGTCTCCGGTGTCGCTCGAGCAGGCTGGAGCGACCAGCAGCAGGGCCGAGGCAGCGAGTAACGTCAGTGACTGTCGAACCATCGCGAACCTTTCGACTGCAGACAACGAGGCGAACGCATTCTCGATCGTATCGTTTACGGAAAGTTCGGTCGAACTGCAATCGCGCAGGATCATTCCCCCGGTTTGCCAACGGCCCGGGGCGGCGCTATGGAGAGGGCGTGAGCGAAAAGATCCGGTGAGAGAGGACGGGACGATGGAGAAAATCGCCGAGGGAGAATGGGTCGCGGTCGCCGAGTGCGGGCCGCTGCAGGTCGTCGCGGTCGACGACGACGGCGGGGTCGTCCTCGACGACGGGGGCGAGGAGCTGGCGCTCGGGGCCGACGAGGCGAAGCGCCGCATTCGGCCGCTCGTCGAGGAGTCGACCGCCGAGCGGCTCCGCGAGACGTTTTCCGACCTCGGCGAGCCGGACGAGCGCGAGCGGCTTTATGACCGGAGTCGCGCGTACCGCGAGAAGCTGCAGGGAAACGACCTCGAGGAGATGGCGGCGACCCTGTGTGGGATCTATCGCCACCCCGCGCCGGACTACCCCGAGGAGCACAATGTCGACCGCTTCGAGGAGGCGGTCTTCGGCGAGATGGCCCGGGTGCTCGACGAGGGCGAGGCGGCGTTGATGCGCGAGGCCCGCGATGCCTGCGGCGAGCCGTTTCCGGTGCCCGATCGCTCCGGGGAGGTCGCCGCCATCGAGCCGGTCCCGGAACTCGACGGCTACGAGGCGCTGGGGGCCTTCGCGCTCGAGGACCGGGCGATCGCCGGAGAGGCCGGGGCCGGCGAGCAGCTCGAGGTCGTGCCGGGCGTCTGGTTCGCCTACACCTACCGCGACGCGGAGGCCGAGGCGGCCGACAAGCTGTTGTGCATCCACGCCGAGGCCTTCGACGAGATCGCTCCCCTGGGCGAGCAACTGCGCAAACGGGGAAACTTCGCGATCGAGGGCGCCAGCGCAGCCGTCGTCGATGCACGCCTGCTCGACGAGCCGTCGTTTTGGTCGAAACTCGCCTTCGCCGAAACCGAGATCGTCGAGGACCGGGGCGTGCAGGTGTTGATCGAGGACAACGGCCGCGGCGGCGTCTTCGCCGCCCCCCCCGAGCAACCCAACAAGCTGGTCGTCCTCAAGCGGGACTGATCTCCCCAAAAATGGGTACGAAATAATTTAAATACGGGTGGCGATATGCGCGGGGAGAAAGCCCGGTTTTTGACATATTTGAGGGGGTGCGCCGGCCGGCGCGCAATTTGCATGGTTTAACGCATACGGCGGGGGCCTCCCGCGGGTGTTTTCCAGGCAGTACACAGCGCAGGAACTACGTCGGAAATTCGACGTTGCGATGAGCGGTCTACCTCACTGGAGATCCGGAATGATGTCTACGCGAAGATGGACGACTTTTTCCCGATGGGTCGCAGCGCCTCTGTCGGTGATGTTGCTTTTGGCGATCGTCGCCTGTGGGAGCGAAGAGGACGACGGGGTCGGCGGGGTCACTCCCGGCCCCGGTCCCGCCGACGAGGATACCGGCTCCGAGCCCGACACCTCGCAGATGCAGCCGCGGGATGTCGGCACCCCGGATACCGGCGAGCCGGATGCCGGATCGACGGGGGATGTCGACGACGGCGGGGAGACGGGGCCGGCCTGCGCCGGCGAGTGCGGCATGCACGAGGTCTGCGAGCAGGGCGAATGCGTCGATCTCGGGGCGATGAAATGCGAGGCGACCGAAAGTGCCGGGATGCTCTCGCCGGAGGGTTCGCTGATGATCGAAGGCGAGTTCGACGGGGAGAGCGGCACGAACGGGCTGTCGACCGAATGCGCCGGGACCGACGAGGTGCCCGAGAAGGTCTACAAGTTCACCGCCACCGAAGACAGCCTGGTGACGATGGCGAGCGACTGGGGCGGAGACCTCGACCCGAAGGTCGAGTTTCGCCGCGGGGCCGACAACTGCGCCGAGGCCCCCGAGCGGATGACCACCTGCCGGGATACCGACGGGGCCGTCTGGGTCGCCGAGGGCGAGACCGTCTCGGTGATCGTCGAGAACGACACCCGCGGGGAGGGCGAGTTTTCGATCGACTTGAGTGCCGAGGCGATGGCCTGCAATCCCCAGCACTACCGGTGTACTGCCGAGCAGCAACTCCAGTACTGCGAGTGGGACGCCGAATCCGAGACGGCCTCCCCGATCGAATTTTCCTGCCCCGACACCTGCCGGCGCGGCGAATGTACCGGCGATAGCTGCCAGACCGCCATCGAAGTGACCGACTCCCGGACCTTCACCGGCAATCTCAACGTCTTTGACCATCTGATGAACTTCATCGAATCGGGAGCCGACACCTGCAACGTCGGCGACGACGGGTCGGTGACCGATCCCGACACCGCCGGGCCCGAGGTCGTCTTCGAGGTCGAACTCGAGGAGGACGAGACGCTCTCGATCGAGTGGGCGGGGGGGGGGGGGGGGGGGGCGGGGGGGCGGGGGGGGGGGGGGGGCGGGGGCGGGGGGGGCGGGGCGGGGGGGGGGTGGCGGGGGGCGGG
>CAZRLK010000009.1:0-3278 GCA_964600555.1 uncultured Bradymonadales bacterium | reverse complement strand
GGAGACGGCCGTCGACAACGTCATTTTCGTCACCGAGAGCTGCT
Organism: uncultured Bradymonadales bacterium; assembly: GCA_964600555.1. Classification (GTDB taxonomy): domain Bacteria; phylum Myxococcota_A; class Bradymonadia; order Bradymonadales; family Bradymonadaceae; genus CAJXPB01. The sequence continues at coordinate 3,234 of CAZRLK010000009.1, read as the reverse complement.
CGCAGGAGCCGAGCGAGATGACCTGCCTGATGGCGACCGACGACGACACGACCGAATGGACCCCCGCCAGTGCGGGCACCTATTTCGTGATCGTCGAGACCTGGGCGACCGCCGGCGACGACGAATTTACCTACGACTTTCAGATCGAATAGCGCCCGAGCGACCAGTTGTCCCCCTCGTAGATGTCGATTGATTCTCACTGGACCTGGAGAGACGTCACATGGTTTCGCGAAAGACGCAGACACATCGGCAGACGTCCGGTCGAACGCCGCAGGGGACGGTCGCACTCGGCGTCGTCGCGGCACTGGCGGTCGTATTGTGGTCGGGGACGGCGGCCGCCTGGAAGTTCGACTCCAGTTGTGGCGCCGAATCCCAGACGCGCAACTTCGAGCTGATGCAGGCCCAGGCCTACATCATGCTCGACGAGTCGGGGTCGATGGGCTCGTACAACAAGTGGGACGATGCCACCGACGCCATCAAGTCGGCGGTCTACGCCAAGACCGACTTTTTCGGCCAGGACGTCGTCCAGTTCGGGCTCGGCTGGTTTTCGAACGGTGCCAGCAACCGGGTCTCGCCCAAAGAGGATGCCTACTGGGATATCCGCAGCGAACTGAACTCGAACTATCCGATCGGCGGAACGAACATCCAGCCCGCCATCGAGACCTCGGCAAATACTCTCCAGAGCGAACCGGACTCCGAGGAGCGCCCGCAGGCCTCGATCCTGATCACCGACGGGATGCCGGGTGACTCCTACCAGGGGATCGTCGACGAGGCCTGCCAGCACCGCGAGAACGTCGGACGCCTTCATACCGTCGGCTTCGGTTCCGGGACCGACGAGGAACTCAACGACCTGATCGCCGCCGCCGGCGGGACGGGCACCTGTACCAACGCCGCCGGCAACGAAGTCGATCCGTGCGACGACGACACCAATCCCATCGAAGAAAATCGCTACTGCTATTCGTACTGGTACGGGACGTACTGTTATACGAACGAGGACATCAACTCGAGCTGGAACTGCGACGGCTCCTCGCAGGTCAGCGGCGGAACCGGACTCAAATCCGTCATCTCCGGGATCAGCAACAAACTCGCCTGCGAGATCGAGGTCGCCAACAACGACCTGTGGGAGCGCCAGTGGGGCGACGACCCGTACGAGTGTTCGACCGACGATTACAGCTGCCTGAAGCTCTCCTGGGGGCCGACGATGACCTTCGATTACAACCCCGACGATCCGAGTGGCACCGGCTGGCAGTGGCGAGATGAAAACCGCCAGGAGACGATCATCCTCAACGAGCAGACCTGCAACGAAATCGAAAAATCCTACACCAGCAATCAGGTGACCGTCGACCGGGCCTGCATGTGCGACCAGCGCAGTCCCGGCGGAAGCTGCACCAACGACCAGGCCGAGACCTGCGAGTGCACGACCGGCACCATCACCTGCAACCAGAGCGACGCCGAGTGTACGCCCAACACCAACTGTCCGGTCGACCAGCGCAAGGGCTACGAAAGCTCCTGTTCGGTCGGGACCGGGGCGTGTCTCAACGAGGGCGTCCAGTACTGCAGTTCGTCGGGCACCCAGCAGTGCGGCACGCCGGAGGGCGGCTCGACGACCACCGTCGGCGAGGCGGGCGTGCAGGGCGGGCTCGACGGCGCCACCTGGCGGTCGGTCGGCCTCGATTCCGGCAACTTCGACGCCACGCCGGTCGTCCTGTCGACCACCCAGACGACCGCCGGCGGCCAGGATCCCTCCGAGGCGCACATCACCAACGTCGGAACCGGCGGCTTTTCGACCCAGCACTGCGAGCTGGACCTGTACGGCAGCGGGTATTGCGACGGGCACAACACCGAGAAAAACGGCTGGGCCGCCCTCGATCCCTCGGAGCTCGACGGGCTGAACGGCGTCGAAGCCGGGACCGTCGGCCTCTCCGGCGGGGTGGAAATCCACCAGTCGTTCAGCTTCGGGACGACCTTCTCGTCCCGGCCCTACGTCTTTGCCAATGTCCAGACCAACCGCGGCGCCGACGTGCCGCGCCACACCCAGATCGTCGACGTCGACCGAAGCTCGGCGACCGTCGAATTGTGCGAGCAGGCGACCGACGACGGCTGCGGGTACCACAACGCCGAGGACGTCGGCTGGTTTGCCATCGATCCCTCCGCCGCGAGCCTCGAGGGCGTCGAGATGGGCGATTTCACGACCAGTGACAGCGAGTGGAAGCGTATCTCGTTCAGCTCGGCCTTCCCCAGCAAGCCCGCCGTCATCGCCGAGGTCCAGTCCGAAAACGGCGGCCAGGAGGCCCTGTACGCCGAGGTGCAAAACGTCACCAATACCGGCGCCGACATCCGGTTTTGCGAGTACGAGGGCGGGGACGACTGCGACACCCACACCACCGAGCGGGTCGCCTGGGTCGCCTTCGATGCCGGCGAAGTGACGACCCAGCGCAGCTCGGATTTCGAGATCATCACGCCGCACGAGCCGCAGACCGAGGTCTGCAACGGGGTCGACGACGACTGCGACGGCCGGGTCGACGAGGGCGCCAGCGAGACCTGCGATACCGGCGAGCCGGGACGCTGCTCGGAGGGAGTGCGCACCTGTGAGAACGGGTCGCTCGGCGAGTGTGTCGCCGTGCGCGACCCCGTCCCGGAAGTCTGCAACGGACTCGACGACGACTGCAGCGGCCAGGCCGACGACATCGACGCCAGTTGGTCGAACAACGACTGGGACGCCGATGCCTCCGAGCTGGCCGAGGCGGACCGGGAGCGGCTGTGCGGCAAACGCAGCGCCTGCGTGTGCCCCTCCGACGACGCCCCCGACTCGGAGTACCGGGCGCCGGCCTCGAGCGCCGATCTGCAGACGACCTTCGAGCACGTCGTCGAAAACACCGACACGAGCTGCTACTGCGCCGAGTAGGAGTGCGCCGCCCGGGGAATCATCGCCGGGCGGCCTCACCCCCATCTACGAGGGGAGCCTCGGCGTCCTCTCTCTCACGCTCGTCGGGACCCTCGGCGACCTCGTCGACGTCCTTTCGGGCGGGGCAACCTCACCTCCCTACGATGGGAGTCTCGCCGGCCTCGCCCCCCCAGACCGACGATGGGAGCGTCGCCGGCCTCGCCCCCCAGACCGACGATGGGAGTCTCGCCGTCCACGCTCCCCAGACCGACGATGGGAGCGTCGCCGGCCTCGCCCCCCCAGACCGACGATGGGAGTCTCGCCGGCCTCGCCCCCCAGACCGACGATGG
>CAZRLK010000008.1:54140-57241 GCA_964600555.1 uncultured Bradymonadales bacterium | reverse complement strand
GAGCGCAGTCGAGCGAACGCCCGCCAGAGGCAACACCGGAGTCGCCCCGGGGAATTGAAACTCGAGCGATCATCGGGCACGTTGATGGTCCGCACCCACAGCGAGTGCCGTTTGCCTGCACACAACTAGTCTGGCAGCACTCACGACCGCTCTTCCACCCCCGAGACAAAAGACATGACGCCGATGACAACCACGCCCTCTCGAATCCCCGGGGGGCTCCTGGTGGCCCTGCTCGTCGCCGTCGGCCTCACCGGCTGTGCCGAAGGGGAGCGCCTCCCCGCCGTCGAGGATGCCGCACTCTCGGGAGGCGATGCACACAACCGCCCCGATACCGACGAAACGCGAGATGCGTCGAGCTGCGAGTCCGACGAGATCGAATGCGGCGGGACGTGCATCGACCCGACCTCCAACCGCAATCACTGCGGCGGCTGTGAGAGTGCCTGCTCCGGAGCCGAGGTCTGCTCCGACGGAACCTGCCGAACGAGCTGTCCCGGCAGTCAGACCCTCTGCGAGGGCGGCTGCTACTCTCTTTCGAGTTCTGACGATCATTGCGGATCGTGCGGAAATACCTGTGCGAGCGGCGAGAGCTGCCGCGAGGGAGAGTGCGCGGTCAGTTGCTCCTCCGATCTGACACGCTGTGGTGAGAGCTGCGTCGACACCTCGACCCGGACCGATCACTGTGGCTCGTGCGACACCTCGTGTGAGGCCGGCGAGGTCTGCGAGCAGGGCAGTTGCATCCTGGAGTGCCCGGACGGCCAGCAAGTCTGCAACGGCCAGTGTGTCGACCCCCAGTCGAACGACGATCACTGTGGCGAGTGCGCCAACGCCTGCGGGGAACCCGAGGCGTGCGTCTCGGGGACGTGCGAACTCGACTGTCCCTCCGGAGAAACCGCCTGCTCGGGGACCTGCGTCGACACCTCCTCGAGCGACGAGCATTGCGGAAGCTGCGGCAACGCCTGCCCCTCCGGCGAGAGGTGTGCGTCCGGCAGTTGCAAGCTCGATTGTCCGTCCGGCCAGACGGCCTGTTCGGGCAACTGCATCGACACTTCGACCAACCGCGACCACTGTGGAGGCTGTGGGAACGCCTGCGGCGCCACCGAGACGTGCACGGGTGGCAACTGTCAATCGACCTGTGCCTCCCACGAGACGAGCTGCAGCAGCGAGTGCGTCGACACCTCCTCGCATCGCAGCCACTGCGGCAGTTGCGGAAATGCCTGCAGCGGCCACGACGTCTGCACGGGAGGCTCCTGCGAGGAGGCCAGCCTCTCGGTGCTCATCTACCACGACGGCCCGGACTTCGAGGGGGGCAACCACCCCGCGGAACTCGCCGCTACGACGCTCGGCTGGTCCCCGACGGTCGTCTACGAGCAGGGACCGACCTTCCAGACCTTCTACAACTCCCAGTCCTGGGACATCGTCGTCATCGACGCCTCGGTCGCTACCTTTCCCCCCGAAGTCGGTACCGTCGCCGAAAATCGAGCCGGCTCGAACGCCCCGCTGATCTTCAACTTCTACGGGCTCGACGGCAACTCCTCGCTCAAATCCGCACTCGGCGTCGGGACGACTACCTACGGCAATCCCCAGCCCGTCTCGCCCGCCACCGGCGCCTCGGTCGACTTTTTCAACTACGAGGAATCCATCCCCTCGCCCCTCTCCAGCACCGGTGCAGGCCTCATCGACAACGGCGACTTCCTGACGCTCTCGGCGGGCGGCGAGATCGTCATGGTCGAACCCCAGGACACCAAGGGGCTGGCCGCCGTCACCAACAACCAGAGCAGTCTCGTGCTCGGATTTCTCCCGTTGGACTTCGCCAACCTCGACGCCGACGGCGACTCCATGACCGACATGACCGAGCTGTACCTGAACATACTTCTCTGGATCCACGACAAGTGACTCGCTCGACCGACTCGCCCGAAACCGGTCCGCCCGAAGCTCGCGGCAGTACTCGCCGAGAATGGCCCGTTTGATCAATTAACAATAAACATCGATAATTGCTCGAGATTATCATTTATTGATCGCAACAACGATTCTCATCCATTTGGAGTGACCGTGTTTTTCGCGCATCGAACATCGTCGTCTCATTGGTCTGTCTCACTCGCCATCCTTTTGCTGGTCGGTGCACTCGGGTGTGGAGGGGACGAGCCGGGCACCGTGAGCGGAAACGACTCTCCCGACGCGGGAGGGATGTCCGACACGGTCACCTGCGAGAGCGAGGAACTCGAGTGCGACGGGATGTGTGTCGATCCGAATACCGACCCCGACCACTGCGGCTCCTGCGGCAATACCTGCTCGGGGGGCACCGTCTGCGACGAGGGTTCCTGCGAGACGACCTGCCCCGACGGCCAGGACGTCTGCAACGGCGCCTGTTTCAACCTCTCGAGCGCCGACGACCACTGCGGTGCGTGTGGCAACACGTGCGGAAGCGGGGAGGCCTGCGTCGAGGGAAGCTGCGAGATCGAGTGCCCCGGCGACCAGGAGGTCTGTGACGGCCAGTGTGTCAGCACCGACTCCAACCCCGACCACTGCGGCTCCTGCGGCAGTGGCTGCGAGGCCGGCGAGGTCTGCTCGACGGGAAGCTGTGAGGTCCGATGCAGCTCGGATCTGACCGAATGCGAGGGAGCGTGCGTCGACACCTCCACCAGCCGCACCCACTGCGGCTCCTGCGGCACCAGCTGCGCTTCGGGCGAGGTCTGCCTCGAGGGTAGTTGCGAGGTGAGCTGCCCCGGTGACCAGGAGGTCTGCAACAGCCAGTGCGTCAACACGCAAACCGACGCCGATCACTGTGGCGCCTGCGGCACGAGCTGCGCTTCGGGCGAGGCCTGTGTCGAGGGAAGCTGTGAGATCGAATGCCCCGGCGACCAGGAAGTCTGCAACGACCAGTGCGTCAGCACCGACTCCAACCCCGACCACTGCGGCTCCTGCGGCACCTCCTGCGGCGCCGGCGAGGTCTGCTCGTCGGGCTCGTGCGAGGTCTCGTGTCAGTCCGACCAGACCAACTGCTCGGGCAGCTGTGTCGACACCTCGAGCAATCGCAACCACTGTGGGGCCTGCGGCACCTCCTGCGGCGCCGGCGAGGTCTGCTCGTCGGGCTCGTGTGAAGT
>CAZRLK010000008.1:49468-54040 GCA_964600555.1 uncultured Bradymonadales bacterium | reverse complement strand
GCTCCTGCGGCACCTCCTGCGGCGCCGGCGAGGTCTGCTCGTCGGGCTCGTGTGAAGTGAGCTGCCAGTCCGGCCAGACCGAGTGTGCCGGCACCTGCGTCGACACCTCGAGCAATCGCAGCCACTGCGGCTCCTGCGGCACCTCCTGCGGCGCCGGCGAGGTCTGCTCGTCGGGCTCGTGTGAGGTCTCGTGTCAGTCCGGCCAGACCAACTGCTCGGGTAGCTGCGTCGACACCTCCAGCAACCCCGACCACTGCGGGGCGTGCGGCAACACCTGCTCGCAGTCTCAGGCATGCCTCGGAGGCGCCTGCGAGGCCCTCGCCGACCTCGAGGTGCTGATCTTCCACGACGTCAACAAGTTCAGCGGAGGATCACACCCCGCCGAACTCGCCGCCGATGATCGCAACTGGCCGCACACGACCGTCTTCGAGGATGGCTCGAGTTTCGAGACCGAGTACAACTCGCAGTCCTGGGATCTCGTCGTCATCGACGCATCGACCTACTCGCTGCCGAGCGAGGTGGAAACGATCGCGGAAAACCGGGCCAACAATCAGGCCCGACTGATCTTCACCTACTACGACCTCGATGCCAATTCGGCACTGCAAACCGCGCTGGAGGTCAACGCCGATTCGTATTCCAACCCGGAGACACTCGTTCCGACCTCGGGAGCGTCGGTGAACTTCTTCACCTACGAGCAGACCTTCCCCGACCCCCTCAACAACACCGACGATTTTGTCGACAATGGCGATTACCTCACGACGACCAGCGGCGGAGAGGTCGTCATCACCGGAAATAACGCCTCCAGAGGAGTCGCCGCCCTCACCAACAATCAGAGTTCGCTGGTGCTCGGGTTCCTGCCCCCGGACTTTGCGAATGTCGATGGTGACAGCGACGGGATGACCGATCTCACCGAAATGTACGTCAACATGTACGTCTGGTTTCTGAACAACTGATCCGCGGCTTGCGGATCCACCGCGCCCACCTCGGTCCACCGTGACCGGGGTGGGCTTTTTTCGTGCGGCCAGCCGCCGGTTTCCCTCAGCCTCGAGAAGGTCGAGCCCCCGCAACGGAGTTCGCCGGGACGAGACCCCATCGAGCTTTTCCCGAGCCCTGACGAAACCATCCCCCCTTTGAATAATTGACAACGAGCGTCCATGCTCCCCGATAATTTTTAACAGGTTTCAATATGGAGTGCTCGTGTTTCTTGCGCATCGAACGTCGTCGTCTCATTGGTCTCTCCCGCCCGCGACCTTGTTGTTGATCGGCATGCTCGGCTGTGGAGGGGGCAAACCGGGCACCGTGAGCGGAAACGACTCTCCCGACGCGGGAGGGATGTCCGACACGTTCACCTGCGAGAGCGAGGAGCTCGAGTGCGAGCCGCTCGTCTTTTCGTACTGGGACCTCGATGGCGAGTCGTCCCTGCAGACGAGCCTGGAAGTCGGAGCGACCTCCTATTCCTCACCGGATTCCATCTCGCCCGTCTCCGGTGCCTCCGTCGACTTTTTCGAGTACGGGAAGATCGTTCCCGCTCCGCTCGATCCCGACGGCAACGACTACTACATCGACAACGGAGACTATCTGACGCTTTCCGGAGGTGGAGAACTCGTCCTTCACAGGTCCAATACCTCCGATCACCTCGGCGCGCTCACGAACAACCACACCAGTATCGCCCTGGGCTTTTTGCCCGTCGATTTCGACGGCCTCGACGCAGACGGGGACGGGACCGAGGACATCACGGAGATGTACACAAACTTCTTCGAGTGGTTTCGCGACCAGTAGCCGATCGGACGAGCCGTCACTCGGCGGGGGGGGGCTCGGGACTTCGGTCCCGGGCCTTTCAAAACCCCCGGCCGTGCTCGTCGAGAAACGCCCGCTCCTCGTCGGTCGATTCGCGCCCCAGGATCTCGTTGCGATGCGGGAAGCGTCCGAACTCCTCGACGATCTCGGCGTGTTTGACGGCGAATTCATAGGAGTTCTCGAACGCCTCGCGCTGCTCGTCGGGCGCCTCCCGGCACAACCGATCGAACAACTCGACGGATCGCTGCTGAACGGCCCGGTCCTCGGCGTGCATCAGCGGCATGTACAAAAATTGCCGCTCGATCGGCTCGAGCCCGGCCTCGACCCCGTTGTCGATTGCCTCGAGCGCCGTCTCCAAAGCCAGCTCGTCGTTCACGTACATCTCCGGCGTCTCGCGATGAATGTTGCGCGAGAACTGATCGAGCACGATCACGAAAGCCAGCGTCCCGCGGGGCGTCTCTCGCCACTCGTCACACTCCCCGGCCGTCGCCCGCTCCAGCGTCGCGCCGAATCGCCGCTCGATTTCGGTGTCGAACTCCGCGTCGGCCTTCCACCACAATTCCGATCGCTCGAACGGGTCGTCGCCCGTGCCGAACCAAAAGTCGAGAATCTCGTCGGGCGTCGCCATTGCAAGCCTCCGGGGGGATGCGTGTCTCGTCGGGGTTGAACTTCCACGACCCCGACTGGTAGGGTCGAGGATGGTACACCCCGTATCCATACAATCCAGCGTATTTATTCCCAAGGTACCGTCGGAGATCGCAGATCGGTCGCAACCGGGGTCGATGGCGGCGGGCCCGGGTCTTCGAGTCGTCGTGGTACGTCGTATGCAGTTCACGAAATGCACCCGTTTCGCCGCAGTCACCCTCGCCGCCGCCCTCCTGTTCCCGGCGGTCGGCCACGCCGCCGACACCGACGACGACGGCCTCGACGACGAGTGGGAACGCGAGCATTTCGGCGACATCGACTCGCAGGACGGCGACGGTGACCCCGACCGCGACGGATTGACCAACCGGCGCGAGGAGGAGCTGGGGACGAACCCGGTCAAAATCGACACCGACGGTGATTTTCTGCGCGACGGCCGCGAGGTCTCGCTCGGCACCGACCCGCTCTCGAAAGACACCGACGAGGACGGACTCAACGACGCGACCGAAGTGCGGGTCCTGGAGACCGACCCGCTCGACCCGGATACCGACGGCGGGGGCTCGCCGGACGGCATCGAAATCCACCAGGACGGCACCGACCCGACCGACCCCTCCGACGACCAGCTCGACCAGGACGGTGACGGGTTGACCCGCCACCAGGAGCGCCAGCTCGGCACCAGCGACTCGAAGCTCGACAGCGACGGCGACGGCATTCCCGACGCCCAGGAAGACGCCAACGGCGACGGCGAAGTCGCCCTCGACCCGAATGGCAACGGGGTCTTCGAGCCGTCGCTCGGCGAAGAGACCGACCCGGCCGACGCCGACACCGACGATGACGGCCTCGAGGACGGCCTCGAGATCAACGCCTACAACAGCGATCCGTACGACTCGGATACCGACGACGACGGCCTCGAGGACGGTGTCGAACACCAGCTCCGCCAGACGACCGACCCGTGCCTCGAGCCGGCCGTCGCCGACTCCGATTACGACGGCCTCGAGGACGGCGAGGAGATCGACGGCTCGCAGCAAACCGACGCCTGCAATGCGGATACCGACGGCGACGGCATCTACGATGCGATCGAAGTCGCCGACGGCACCGACCCGACCGACGCCGACGACCACCTGCAGGACACCGACGGCGACGGCCTGACCGACCGCTACGAGCAGATGGTCAGCGAGACCTCGCCGACCGACGCGGATACCGACGGCGACGGCCTCGAGGACGCCGAGGAGGTCCTGCCCCTCGACGATCACTTCGTCACCGATCCGACCGACGCCGACACCGACGACGACGGCATCCTCGACGGCAACGAAGGCGGCGTGCTCGTGCGCGGCAACGTCAAACAGGGCACCAGTCCCGTCGCCTTCGACACCGACGGCGACGGCCTGTCGGACGGACTCGAGCGGGGATTGACCGCCCCGCAGCAAAGCGCGAAGGATCCCGACGCCACGGACCCGGCGAGATTTGTCGCCGACTCCGATCCCTCGTCGACGACCGACCCGCTGCAGGCCGACACCGACGGCGACGGCCTCGAGGACGGCACCGAAGATGCCGACGGCGACGGCGCCCGCGACAGCTCCGAGACCGACCCGACGCTGTTCGACACCGATGGCGACGGCCTCGACGACGGCTGGGAGCGCCGATACTCCAGCTCCGGGGCGTGTGCCGACTCCGTCGACGAGACGCTCGACCCGCTCGACGACTCCGACGCCTCGCGGGATCTCGACGACGACGGCCTGACCAGCCTCGAGGAATATCGCGTCACCCACGTCAACGCCGAAGGGAAGGTCGTCGTCAACCGCACCAATCCCTGCGATCCCGACAGCGACGACGACGGGCTCGACGACGGCACCGAGGTCGACTCGCGGTACGGGTCGCTCGGCAGCACCGACCCGAACGACCCGGACACCGACGGCGACGGCCTCGAGGACGGCTTCGAAGACACCAACGGCGACGGGGAGTGGCAGTTCGACGAGGAGACCAATCCGCTCAATCCGGACACCGACGGCGACGGCCTCGACGACGGCGTCGAGGATGCGGACGCCGTCGGCGTGGTCGACTAAGAGGAAGACCAAACGAGTGAGGACCAGACAGAGTGGTGAGTCGGGGACGACGGCAGCGAAAAGAACGTCG
>CAZRLK010000008.1:0-49458 GCA_964600555.1 uncultured Bradymonadales bacterium | reverse complement strand
TGGCGGCCGACACCGACGGCGACGGCCTCGACGACGGCACCGACGCGACCGTCGAGGCGGCCGACCCGACCGACACCGACACCGACGACGACGGGCTGCCGGACGGCCTCGAGGTCGGGGTCAAGGACGACGAAGATCCCTCGACGCACACCGACCCGATCCGCCCCGACACCGACCGCGACGGACTGCCCGACGGCCTCGAGGACACCAACGCCAACGGCCGCGTCGACGACGGCGAGACCGACCCGCTTTTGCGCGACACGGACGGCGACGGCCTCTCGGACGGCGAGGAGGATGCCGACGCCGACGGCGAGGTCGACGACAATGAGACCGACCCGCTCGATCCCGACACCGACGACGGTGGCGTCCCGGACGGCACCGAGGTCGACGAGCACGGCACCGACCCGCTCGACGGCAAGGACGATCTGACGGCCGACCCCGACAACGACGGGCTGATCAACCGCGAGGAACACCAGGCCGGCACCGATTACCTCGACCCGGATACCGACGGCGACAACATCTCCGATTACGACGAGGTCGGCCCCGACCCCTCCGACCCGCGCGACACCGACGGCGACGGAGACATCGACGCCCTCGACCTCGACTCCGACGGCGACGGGGTCCCCGACGAGCGCGAGGCCGGCGACGACGACTGGATGACCCCGCCGCGCGACAGCGACGACGACGGCATCGCTGACTACCGGGAGCTCGACTCCGACGACGGCGGCGTCCCCGACCGCATCGAGGTGCACGAGTACGGCACCGACCCGACCGACCCTTCCGACGACGGGATCGGGTACTTCGAAGGCCCGGTCGGCGGCGGCGCGGGGTGTGGCGGATGCGCCAGCACGAACGCCCCGTCCCCCGTCGGCCTCGGCTGGCTTCTCCTCGCCGTCGTCCTGCTCGGCGCACGGCGACGGGGTCGACGACGGCAAACCCGCTCGACCCCCGGTCTCTTGCTCGTCGCCGCGAGCTTTGTCTCGCTCATCGCTTTCTCGATCGATGCCACCGCCCAGGAGCACGCCGACGCCCGCAATACCTCGCTCGACGCCAATCCCTACCGGCTCGACCCGGCCGGGATCGGCGTCCTCTCGACCGGCAGCGCCGAGTCACTCACCCACCTCGAATTCCGCACCTCCGCCGTCGGCCATCACGTCTCCCATCCGCTCGTCGTGCGCCCCGACGGCGAAGCGGCCCCCGGCAGCCGCGATGGCTCCCGGCGCGCCCTGGTCGAACAACGCCAGCAGATCGACCTGTCGGCCGCCATCGGACTGTTCGACCGCGCCGAGATCGGTTTCGTCCTCCCGGTCACCGTCGCTCAGAAGGCCCAGCTGCCGGGCTTCGGCCTCGGGCGCGTCGACTCCCGCGGGATCGGCAACACCGAGGTGTACGGCCTGATCAACCTCCTCTCCCAGCGCGACGGCCCCCTCGCCGTCGCCGTCGGCGCCCCCGTGTATCTCCCCACCCGCACCGGCGACGGGTACTTCGGCCACTCCGATCTCGCCGCCGCCCCCCAGCTTCGGCTCACCCGCCGGTTCGGGCCCCTGCGCCTGGCGGCCAGCGGCGACGTGTTGTTTCAACGCCCGAGCAGCCTGCACAACGTCGCCGACGGCCGGAAGATCCGCTGGAAATCGGGTCTGCTCGTCCAGCCGACCGACCGCTGGGGCGTCGGCGCCGAATTCGTCGGCTCGACCCCGCTCGCGGTGGTCCCCGACACGGCGAACGCCACGCGCGGCGAGGTCGTGATCGGGGGGCGCTTCCGCCCGCACCGCAAAATCGACGTGCAACTCGCCGTCGGCCGCGGCGTCCTCCGCGGCGTCGGCGCCCCCGACTTTCGCACCCTCCTGAGCCTCTCGTTTCACACCGGCCGCCCGAACCGCGGCCCGAACCTCGCGCGATGCCGCCGCGCCGAGGAGGGCAACGCCCAAAACGTCCCGCCCCACGGCTGCCCCGAGGCCGATTTCGACGACGACGGTCTGGTCAACTCGCGCGACGAGTGCCCCCGTCAACCGGAGGATATCGACGGCTTCGAAGACGACGACGGCTGCCCCGATCCCGACAACGACGGCGACCAGATCGCCGACGCCGACGATCAGTGCCCGAACGTCCCCGAAGATCGCGACGGCTTCGCCGACGAGGACGGCTGCCCCGATCTCGACAACGACGGCGACGGCTTCGCCGACACCGACGACGCCTGCCCCGACGCCCCGGAAGGCTTCGACGGCTTCAAAGACGGCGACGGCTGCCCCGACCGCGACAACGACAACGACGGTCTCTCGGATCTCAACGACGAATGCCCGAATGACGCCGGCAAGGTCGAAGCCGACGGCTGCCCCGACCAGCAGGCCCCCGAAGCGCGAGTGACCGAAGAGCGGATCGAAATCTCGGAGAAGATCTTTTTCGTCAGCGACCGCGCGATCATCCGCGACCGCTCCCACCCGGTCCTCGAGGAGGTCGGCAAGGCCCTCAAAGACCACCCGGCGATCGAGCTGATCGAGATCCGCGGCTACGCCGACGAGCGCGGCAAGTCGAAATACAACTACTATCTGTCCTGGGAGCGGGCGAAGGTCGTCCGCCAGTATCTGATCGATCACGCTGGCATCTCACCCGGGCGACTCGAAGCCGCCGGCTACGGGGTCTGGCAGGCCGCCGAATCCGGCGAGCAAGTCGACGAACCCGACCGCGATGGCGAAGGCGGCGGCGAGGCCGGCGACGACTCCGAATCCGAAAAAGAGTGGGCGAAGGCCCGACGGGTGGAATTCAAGATCCTCGAGCGCTCCGAGGACGACGAAAAATAGCGCGGCCCGACCGGCATCTCGCCGACCGAGCCGCGCCCGGGGTGCGCCGATGTGTCGTCTCGCCTCGACGGACTACTGGAAAAACTCCGCGTTTTTGTCGATGTAGTCCTTCCACTTGTCCGGCACCGACTCCTCGGACGGATAGATCGCTTCGACCGGACACTCCGGCTCGCAGGCCCCGCAGTCGATACAGATGATCGGGTCGATATACAGCTGGACATCCTCGAGTTTTTCGTCTTCCCCGTTGGCCTGCAGCTCGTGGATCTCCTCGACCGAAAGCGGCCCGTGGATGCAGTCGACCGGACACACTTCGACACACGAAGTATCGCAGGTCCCCAGGCAAGGCTCGGTGATCACGAACGTCATGATTCCTCCTGTCTACTGGCGCAATTCGTCCCCGTTCGGGATCGCGTGACTTGCGCTACCGCAAGTCTGATTGGCGTGTCAATCCGTCCGGGGCGATTGGAACGCCCTCTCGCTCCCCCCTCGGGCTGGGGGCCAGCTCAATCGACCGGGACCACCCGAGTCGCCTTCGGCCCCTTCGAGCTGGTCTCCAGCTCGAACTCGACCTCGTCGTTTTTCTCGATCGTGCGAAACCCGGTGTTCTCCAGCGCCGTGAAATGAAAGAAGACGTCTTCGCCTTCCTCACGGGCGATAAACCCGTAGCCCTTGTCACTGCTGAACCACTTGACCGTGCCTCGTCTCATCTGCTCCGTCATCTGTAACTCCTGGTCTCTCCCATTCGGGTCGAGAGCGGCTCGACGCCGAAGCCCCCACCGCGAAACGGTCCCGTCCCTCGATCTCACCCGCGAATCGCGGGCGGTCCGACGGTCGAACCGAGGCGGAAGCCTCGCGTCCCCCTTGTGTCTGCTGGAAAAGAAACGCTCCGTACGGCGGGTGTCGATGCCATGGAGAGTGGTCCCCCGCCCGACAGCCCCTCGGGCGAACACCCGTCAAATGTGTAATCTGTCGAACTGGATACGACAAGGGAGATTTTGCCGCTCGGCCGCCGCGCAAGGCGTTGTTCCCGCCGAATGCGGTTCTCTCCCTCGCCGACCAGCGGTATACAACAAATCGCACGGCATTTCATCATCTTCTCGGGCCGCCCGCCCGGCGACTCCCCCGCACGCCGCTTGCACCCGCCAGACCGTTGCCCATCATGGAGATGCCCATCGCCGACCCCCTGCGAGTCTCCCCATGCTGTCGTACCTGTCGAACCTCCCCGACGATCTCTCCGGCCACCTGTGGACGGTCGGCCCGAAACTCAAACATGCCCTGGTCGACCGGAAGCCTCCTCCCTCCAGGGCGTGGCGGCGGCGCGTCGGCCAGTGGGACGGCGAACCGGTGTATGTCACCGGACGGTATCGCGCCCGGCCCGAGGCCGACACCCTGGTGGTCGTCGTCCACGGCCTCGGCGGCTGCACCGACAGCGACTACGCCGTCGGCGCCGCCCGCCAGATCGAGCGCGCCGGCCACGCCTCGCTTCGCCTGGCGCTCCGGGGTGCCGACCGCAGCGGCGACGACCTGTACCACGGCGGCCTGTATCAGGACGTCGCCGCCGCCGTCACCGACCCGACCTTCGCGTGCTACGAGCGCATCTTCGTGGTCGGCTACTCGCTCGGCGGCCACATCGCCCTGCGCGCCGCACTCGAGGTCGACGCCCCTCGGCTGGCCGGTGTCGCCGCCGTCTGCTCCCCGCTCGATCTCGGACGCGCCCAGCAGGCCATCGACGCCCCCTCGCGCCGCCCGTACCGGATGTATCTCCTCCACGAGCTGCGCCAGATGTACCGGACCCTCGCCCGCCGCCACACCCCGCCGACTCCCGTCGCCCGGGTCGAACGCGCCCAGACCCTCCGCGAGTGGGACGCCCTGACGGTCGTCCCCCGGTTCGGCTTCCGGAACGTCGACGACTACTACCGCACCGCCAGCGTCGGCGGCCGTCTCGACCGGCTCGAACGCCCCGCCCTCCTGGTCGCCGCCCGCCACGACCCTCTGATCTTCCCCGACGCCATCGAATCCGCCGCCCCGCCGAACGCCTCGAACTTCGAGATCAACTGGGTCCACCGCGGCGGCCACGTCTTCTTCCCCGCCGACCTCGATCTCGGATACGGCGGCCCCCGCGGCCTCGTCCCCCAGATTTTGACCTGGCTGGAGCACCGGGCATGACGTTCCCCGACCCGACGGCCGGACCTCGACCCTCCCGACCCCGCAACCGGGCGGTTCGGTCATTCCCCCGGCCCGAAGACGTGGTCGATGAAGCGCCGGAACAACGCGTTCGCCTCGGGGCTCGGCGAGTGAATTCGCTCTGCCCGCTCGAGCGCCTCCTCGCGGCTTTCGTCGAGGCGCTTGTAGTTTTGCAGGTACCGCACGTACCGGTCGATGTTCTCCTCGGCGCTCAACTCCGGATGGAACTGCGTCGCATAGATCGGTTTGCCGGGCACCCGGACCGCCTGGACCGGACACCGCTCGCTGGAGGCCAGCCGCACCAGCCTCTCGGGCAGATCGACGACGCTGTCCTGGTGGCCGAGCTGGGCCTGAAACCGCGCCGGCAGGTGCCCGAAAAACGCGTCGCTCCTCCCCTGCTCGGTCAGCTCGATCGCGTGGGTCCCGATCTCCGCACACGTCTCCTCTCGCGCCAGCCGCCCCCCGTACACCTGGACCAGCGCCTGAAACCCGAAACACGAGGCGAACATCGGCAGCTCGCGGTCGACGACCCGCTCGATGACTCCGAGCAGCTCACCGTGCCAGTCGAATCCCCGGTCGACCAGCGAGAAATCCCCCGCGCCCCCGACCGTCACCAGATCGACCTCCTCGAGCAATTCCTCCGGCACCGTCGAGGTCGCCATGTTGACGGCGGTGAACGCCTCGGGCGACAATCCCGTCCGGGCGACGAAACAGTCGAACTCGTGCTCGAGGATCGGATCGTCCGGCTCGCGCGCCTGAATCAACAAGATGTCTGGTCGTCGACCCGCATCGCTCATCGGGAGGCTCCCGTCACCGTCTACTGAGTTGCCACTCGCAGCTTCGCCATCCCCCGCCGGTCCGTCCGTTTGTGCATCGGACGGCTCCGAATCATAACCGGGTCGTCCCGGGAAACAAGGGCTGTCTGGAGCTGCTCACGCCTGCCACCCCCCGAACTCGATATGCACCCGCCCGGTCGTCGTCCCCCAGACCGCGCCGCCAGCCTGCTCGTCGCCCTCGCCGCCGGCCTCACGCTCGGCGCCGCGCCGGCCGATAAGGGGCCGCTCGAGGCGGCCGGAAGCCGACCCGCCGCCCCGCGCGCCGAGCAGCTCGTCGACCGGATCTGCGGCGGCGAGGATCCCGCTCCGATCTGCCGATGCGCCGACCCGAACGTCGAGACTCGCGCCGACCGATCGCCCACCGTCACGCGCATCATCCCCGGCGCATTCACCGGTACCGACACCCCCCAGCGCCTCGCTCACCTCACCCACTGCGGGCGAACCGCCACCGCGCTTTTGACCCGCGCCGACGACGACACCGGGGCCGACTCGGTGCCGTGGCGCCTGCAGGAAGTCTACGACGACCTGCACACCGCCACCTGCCGGCGCCTCGACCTCGTCGACCGGCCCGACCTGCTGGTCTGCCATCGGACCGTCGAGAACGAGACGTGGCGGATCGGGCTGTTCCACGCCCTGGATCTGTCGGACGGCTCCCTCGAGCGCCGCCAGCTCACCTCGTATCGCAGCAACGCCCGCGGCTGCCCGGCCGACATCCTCCGCACCGAGCATCCGATCGGCTGGCGGATCTGGCACGTCGCCGACGATCCCCGCCCTCCCCTCGTGACGATCCATTTCAAACATCGCAACGCCGCCGTCCCCGACGCCTACCAGGACGCCTGCCGCGCCATGGAGGACGGAGACGCACTCTTTGCAAATGAACGGCGGATCGCGGAGTATTTCGAACTGCGCGACGGACGCCTGCAGTTCGCCGGCGCGACTCTGCAGTCCGGCAGCGACGGCTCCGGCGCGAACTGGACGACCGACCGGCGCGTCGAGGCGCCGATCTGCCGCACCCGGACCGTCCTCGAGCGCGTCCGGGGGCAATCGGACGCCCTGCGCCGCTGCTACGCCGGGGCCGTCGACGGCTCCGAGGCCCCCTCGGGGACCCTGGAGCTTCGCTGGACGATCGAGCGCAGCGGCGAGGTCGCCGACACCGAGGTCGTCTCCGACGGCCCGAGCCATCCGGCCCTGACCGACTGCGTGCGCCGGCTCGTCGAACAGATGTCGTTCGTCCCCCCGCGCGCCGGAGACAGTTGCACGTTCGTGTATCCGTTCGAGTTCTCGACCGATCAGTAGCCGGTCCGCCAGGGAGTCTCCCGATGCAGATTCTCTCTTCGTCCCCCCGCCCGACGACACTCGCCGCCACCGCTGTTTTCGTCACCCTCCTGGCCGCCGGTCCCGGCTGCGATTGCTCCGGCGGCGACGCCACCCGAACCGCGGAAACCGACGGCTCCGAGACCGGCAGCGAGCGAGGCGGGCGCGCCGGCGTCGAGGGCAGCGAGAACGACGCTCCCGGCACCGCCGAGACGGCCTCCGAGCAGGGCGACGACGCGCCCGCTCCGGACGCCACCGCCGGCTCCGGGCAAACCGACGCAAACGGTCAGAGCGCCGACGAGTCCGCCCGACGGGACCACCGCCCGGAGCTTCTGCACGGGCGCATCTCGCCCGGCGAGGTGACCGAAACCTACGAGGCCTGGCGCGAGCAGCTCGGCGACACCGACGTCGACCGCTCCGAGGCCCGGGCACTCCGCGAGGTGGCCCCCGGTGCCGAGGTCACCGTCTATTTCGCCACCTGGTGCTCCGACAGCCGCCGCGAGGTTCCGCGGCTGTGGAGCGCCCTCGAGCGCGCCGGCGGCGACGTCCCCTTCTCGGTCGAGTACATCGCCGTCGACCGCGAGTTCGACGCCGGCGACGTCTCGCTCGCGGGGGCCGACCTGGAGTACGTCCCGACGTTCGTCGTCGACCGCGACGGCGAAGAAGTCGGCCGAATCGTCGAATCCGCCCCCGACCGCCTCGAACGCGACCTTCACGCCCTGCTGACCGGCGAACGCGAGGGCGTCCTCTCGGGCCGCTCCGACCTGTGAGCCCCGTCTCATCCCCCCATTCCTATCTCAATGATCTCGCGCGCGACGCAACGATCCGGGGCGAGCTGTCGGTAACGTATGACAGGGGGGCAACCGCGTGGTCTCGACACCTCTCGACTCTCGATCCCGGAGAATCCCATGAGCCCCGACCGATCGCACCGCCGGCGCATCGGCGCCCGCGGCGAGCAGCTCGCTGCCGAGTACCTCCGCGAGGAGGGCTGGACGATCCTCGAGCGTAACTTCACCTGCGAGATCGGCGAACTCGACATCGTCGCCCGACGGACCGACTCCCTCGGCGAGGAGTCCTTTCCGCTCGTCGCCTTCGTCGAGGTCAAGTCCCGCGCCGACGACGCCGACATCCCCCCGGAGCGCAGTGTCACCCGCGCCAAGCGCCGAAAACTCGTCAACCTGGCGAAATTCTACCTGATCCGCCGTGAACTCGACGACGTCTCGTCGCGTTTCGACATCGTCACCGTCGATTTCACCGAGTCCCCGCCCGAGCTCGCGCACTACCCCTCGGCGTTCGACGCCCTCGGTCGGGTCAACTGACCCCTGGCGATCGCCCCGGGCGCATCGACCGCCCCGGGGCGATCGCCGAAAATTGCCGATTTTTGCAGCCTGAAACGAACAGCCGACCGCCCGCTCGATTCACACGAGGAGACGACGCCACTTCGCTCGCCCGCTTGCTTCGCGACTCTGCGCCGGTTCGGACGTGATACAATTGGTCGGTTATCCGAAAATTCACACTTTCTTGTTGTAGCGGCCACTTGCGATTCCGTATCCTCTACGGTGGTGGGCGATCGAGGATCGAGCGCCGCCGCGCTCCGATCCGCCGACCGCCACCGCCGTAGAGTCGTTGTCGCCTCCGGCGCTGCCTCCGACGCAGTGCCGGAAGGCCCGCCGGGTCCGTGCATGCGACCCGGCCGGATTGATGCGTCCAGTCGTGGAGCTCCCGATGAGCTGTCAGAAACTCGCTTCAGCCCTCGCCGGTCTGACCCTCGTACTCGCTGCATCCGCCTGTTCCGACGACGCCGGCACCTCCGACGACCAGCCGCACTGCCCGGAAGGTGAGACGTTCGACCAGGCGACCAACTCGTGTACCAGCTCCGATTCGCCGCGCGGACGCCCCGACCGCGACGGCCAGTCCATCCCCTCGATGCCGGGCGGAGATGCCGGCGAACCGAGCCGAGACGCCGGCAGTGGCGACTCCGCGGATACCTCGGATGCCGGCCTCCCGCCCCACACGCCGGTCGACACCCGCCACCAGGGCCCCGCCGACCGCGACGAGGACGGCATCGTCAACCGCCACGACAACTGTCCCGACGAGCCGAACCCCGACCAGACCGACTCCGACGGCGACGGCGTCGGCGACGCCTGCGACAACTGCCCGAACACCGACTGCCGGCGCCCGGTCGACTCCCCCGACGACGGCATCGGCGACAAGTGCCAGTCGCCCGACGGCTACGACCCGAGCCGCGACCGCGACGGCGACGGCGTACGTGACCTCGACGACAACTGCCTGGAGACCGCCAACCCCGACCAGACCGACTCCGACGGCGACGGCCTCGGCGACGCCTGCGACAACTGCCCGAACGTCCCGAACCCGACCCAGACCGACAACGACGGCGACGGCACCGGCGACGCCTGCTCGTCGGCCCCCGCTGGCCCGATCTGCGAAACCGAAACCATGAGCTTCGGCGGACTCGCCCCCAACATCTACCTCGTCCTCGATGTCTCCGCCTCGATGCAGGGCTCGCCGCTGCAGGAGGCGAAACAGGGACTCGACCAGGTCGCCACCACCCTGGCTCCGTCGGTCCGCCTCGGCCTCTCGGCGTATCCCGTCGGCGGCCGATGCGGAAGCTGGGAGTACCTCGCGATCGGCGACCACTCCGTGACCGACGTGCAGAATTCGTACTCGGGCCTGTCGGCCAGCGGCTCGACCCCGACCGGCACCGCCCTGCACAGCGTCCACGACCAGAATCTGCTCTCCGACCCGAACGACCCGCAAAACTCCCAGCGCCCCCGGGCGGTCGTCCTGATCACCGACGGCGATCCGAACGTCTGCGAGGGAGCCCACTCCTCGGACGACGAGGCCGAGACGCTGTATCAACAACACGACGCGCCGGTGTTCGTCGTCGGCTTCAACAACGGCGCCAGCCCGTATGTCCTCGACATGATCGCCGAGGCCGGCGGCACCGACGCCCCCGGCACCCGCCGCTACTACACCGCCGACAACCCGAGCGAGCTGGTCTCCGCCCTGCAGGGCATCTCCCAGACCGTCAGCTCCTGTTCGTTCAATCTCGAATCCAGCCCCCCGGACCCCGAGAAGGTCTGGGTCTCGATCGACGGCGACAACGTCCCCCCGGACGGCTCGGCCGACGGCTTCGAGTACGACGCGCAGGCAAATACCCTCACCCTCGGCCAGCAGGCCTGCTCGAAGCTCGAATCCGCCGTCACCCCGGACAACTCCTCGCCGCTCGAAATCGAATTCGGCTGCGAAGCAAGCTGCGAACCCGACGAGGAGGTCTGCGACTATCGCGACAACGACTGCGACGGCGAAATCGACGAGGGATGCGGCGAGTGCGAGCCCGAAATCTGCGACGGCCAGGACAACGACTGCGACGGGATCGTCGACGAGGGCTGCAACAAGTGCCGCCTCGAAGGCGAACGCTGCCGGGAGGACTGGGAGTGCTGCCAGCGCAGCTGCGTCGACGGAACTTGCCGGTCCGACGGAGGGGGATCGTGACCGCCCCGAGGGGGGAGGCGTTCGGATATTCCTTGCCATCTCGAAAATCGTTGGACAGCGTGACGAGCGTGCCCACGGTTGCTGCTGAAGTCGGGGGAAGTCGCAGTTGCTCTCCGCCGTAGTGGATGTCCCCCCGAGCTTCGCCAGACACGGAGGTCCCCCCCGACCCTCCACCGTGCTGGTCCCGCCCTCCTTTGCCGTCTTCCGTAGACGACGTGCGCCGTTTCTGGACGTAGGTTGTTGCCATTTGTCGTTCAGAGTGCGGTGAACTGAAACGACGGGATCTGCCGGATCCCACCTCTACGGAGGCCACGACCATGAAGACCCGATTGCTCGCAGCCCTTTTGTGTCTGTTCGGCATCGGCGCCCTCAGCGCCTGTGCGAATACCGACTCCACCTCTCCGTCCTCCTCGGACGCCGACAACGGCGGCCCGGTCGACTCCTCGGGCCTGACCGTCTCGACGAACACGCTGGCGACCGCCGACGACATCGACGAGATCCGCTTCGAGGTCACCAGCTGCCCCGGCGAAGGCAGCGTCTCGGAGACCGAAACCCGCGCGCTCGAGGAGATGACCCTCCCGGGCGGCATCGACAAATTCGAGTCCGCCGGCCCCCACGGCCCGGGCTTCGACGAGGACTCCGAGCACCTGTTCGCCGACGCATTTTTCACCCTCGACCAGGGGTGCTACGACGTCACCACCCAGCCGCTCGACGCCAACGACGATCCGGTCTGCCAGCCGGCGACCCGCGAAAACGTCGACGTCGAGGACGGGGCGACCACCGAAATCCTTTTGATCAACCAGTGTGAGGGCGCCCAGCGCGGCGGCCTGGACGTCATCAGCGCCATCAACCACCCGCCGACCATCAAGGACCTCGAGATCGACAAGTTCCTCGGCCAGTGTCCCGCCGACGACGACCTCGAGCAGGTGTGCGTGACCGCCAAGGACCCCGACGGCGACCCGCTCGAGTTCGTCTGGGAGGCGACCGCCGACGAGCAATACCAGGGCGACATCCAGCAGGCCGGCCCGCCGGAATCGCTCGGCAACAACAAGTACCGATCGTGTGCGACCGTCCGCACCAATCAGGCCGGCGCCTACGGCTTCGAGGTGACCGTCTACGACCTCGACGGCGACGGCAACCGCATGGAGGACGCCCTTGCCGATCAGGACGACCAGAACTCGACCGAATCGCGCGACTCGCTCAGCTTCCCGATGTACTCCGGCGAGGATTGCCAGGGGCGAATGGCGACGATCCTGATGGCCATCGGCGACCACATCTCGGTCGACGGACCCAACAGCATCGACCGCGCCGAGCAGTTCATCGAACAGGCGACCGCCTGGGCGAGCCCCCTGAGCGACAAGGACGACACCGACGTCATCTACGTCCTCGACGACAACAACCAGGGTGAGCACCTCAATCAGGACCGCATCCGCGTCACCGACGTACTCGACGCCAACTTCGATCTCATCGACGAGATCGAGGAGAGCGGCTCGATCGACAGCTCCGACCTCGAGGACGCCGACCTCGTCTGGTTCGCCAACCCGGGCTGGCCGGTCGACGATGCCGGCTCCAGAACGGCGCTTCGGCAATTCGCCGAAGCCGGGGGCGGAGTCGTCGTCGAGGGCAACGACGCCGGCCGCCAGAACATGGACTATTTCCACCGACTCGACTTCGACGACAACGGCACCACCACCTGCGGGGACCTCACCGACAACAACAGCGGCAATCCCTACCAGGTCGAATACACCGAAGAGCCCCACCCGTCGGTCGAGGGCTTCGAGGGCTTCGACTTCGAGTACGACAACGACATCGACCACGTGAACTACCTGGGGGTCGGCACGATCCTCGCCGACGCCAGCTACTCGAGCGGCGCCTGCAGCTACGGCGGCCCCGCGGCCGTCGCCGTCAGCCCGCTCGACCTCCTGTGATCGTTCCACGCGACGCACGCGCGGCCGGCTGACGCCGGTTCGCGCGGCGCACCGACCCCGGCGGCGGGCCTCCCCGGCCCGCCGCCTTTTTTTCTTGCTGCCGGACCTCGCTACGACGCCCGTTCGACCGCGCCGTTGAAACCGGCGTCCGAACCGGTCGACTCGGAACCGGCCGGGCCAGAGCCGCGGCCGACCCGATCCCCATCGGCTCCCCCCGCCGTCTCTTTTTCCCCCAACGCTTTGTGCCGCCGTTTTCCGCTCAGCTGCACCGTTTTTTCGCCCCAACGCTTTGTGCCGCCGTTTTCCGCTCAGCTGCCCTGCTGCCTGGCTGCCCAGCCGCGTTAGAGAAATTCAGATATTCCATGCGATTCGATCGATCCTGTTGAACCGTCTGCTCCAGAAGTTCCCCATCGTTCCCCGCCGAATGATGGGAATCTCCGCCAGCTTCTTCCAGCTCGACTGAAGATCTTCATCCACGCTGCAACTGAGAATTCGTTGGACGCCTCTCGCCGCAGTGATCAGGGTTGGTGTCGGAGTCGGGGGCGGCCCCGGCTTCACTCTTTCCCATCTGCAGTCTGTCGTGGCCGCTGTCCCCAGCGGTACTCCGGCAAGTGCCTTCGTATGCCGCCGTGTGCGGTAGCTGGACATACCTGTCGCCGTACGTCGTTTCGATGCGGTGAATCGACGATATGGGACGACTCTCTCGAAAACGTCCCACCATCTACGGAGGCCACTCCTATGCGAACTCGTTTGATCACAGCTCTTCTGTGTGCCCTCGGCATCGGCGCGTTCAGTGCCTGCGCCAATACCGACTCCACCTCGCCGACCAGCGACAACAACGACGACGGTGAGGTCCGCTCGTCGGGGATGACACTCACCAGTGACACCCTCGCCGACACCGACGTCGCCCGCATGCAATTCGACATTGCCGGCGTCGACTGTCAGACCGGCCAGTCGACCGGCTTCACCGACTCGCAGACCAAGGACCTCGAGGACATGATGCTGCCGGGCGGCATCTCGCAATTCGAGAACGCCCCGTTCGACGAGGACTCCCAGCATCTGTTCGCCGACGCGTTCTTCCTGGTCGATGCCGGCTGCTACAACGTCGAGACGACGCCGCTGCAGGACAACGGCCAGCCCTCCGACGACTGTGAGCAGGCCCACCGCGACCGCGTCTCCGTCGAGGACGGCCAGACGACCGAAATCTTGCTGATCAACCAGTGTGAAGGCGTCGAACGGGGTGGCCTCGATGTCATCAGCGCCATCAACCACCCGCCCGAAATCGAGAACCTCGAACTCGACAAGTTCGTCTCGAGCTGCCCGGCGCCCGGCGAGGCCAACGAAGTCTGCGTGACCGCCTCCGACCCGGACGACGACCCGCTCGAATTCGAATGGTCGACCACCAACGCCGGTGAATTCACCGGAGAGATCGAAGAAACCTCGACCAGCCAGGACAACGGCACCTGGACCTCGTGTGCCGAGGTCACGGTCAACCGCCGTGGCGACTACGCCTTCGACGTCACCGTCTTCGACCTCGACGGCGACGGCAACCGCATGGAAGAGGTCCTCGCCGAGCAGGACGACCGCGACGCCCACCAGTCGCGCGACAGCCTCCGCTTCCCGGTCTACTCCGGCGTCGACTGCGAGGGCCGCACCGCGACCATCCTGATGGCCATCGGCGATCAGCGAGCCCTCGAAGGAACGCGCGAATGCAAAAAACACAAAAAGTACAAAAAGGGCAAAAAGAAGAAATGCAAAAAGTATGACGATGGCTCGACCGACGACGAGGCGATGGCGACCGCCCAGCAGCTCATCCGCCAGAGCGCCGACTGGGTGAACCCGCGGACCGACATCGAGGACTCCGACCTGTTGTACATCCTCGACGACAACAACCAGGGCGAGCACCTGCCCCAGGACCGCAACAACGTCGTCGGCGCGCTCGAAGCGGCGGGATTCGATGACGTCGACGAGCTCGAAGAGCCCTCCGAGGGTATCGACGCCGACGACCTCGACGGCTACGACGTCGTCTGGTTCACCAACCCGGGCTGGCCGATGGACGACGAGTCGACCTTCGACGCCCTGCAGGACTTCCAGCAGCGCGGCGGCGGACTCGTCCTCGAGGGCAACGACATGGGCCGCAACTCGCAGGAACTCGCGGGCGACCGCGACCTGGCCTACTTCCACGGCCTCGAGTACCTCGACAACGGGGTCTCGACCTGCGGCGACGTCACCGACAACTACAGCGGCAACACCTACGGGGTCGAGATCAGCGAGGAGCCGTTGTCGGCCATCGACGGCATTCGTGGAAACGAATTCGCCTACGACAACGACATCGACCACGTCCAGCGCACCCTCTCGGGTGAACAGGTCCTCGCGACGGCCACCTACGAGAGCGGAGACTGCTCGTACTCGGGTCCCGCCGTCGTCGCCATGGATCCGCTCGGCCTCGATGCCGAGTAACACCTGACACACCGACCTTCCCCGCGGCCGGCAGTGCCGGCGGCGGGGAGGATGCTCCGAGCGGCGGGACCTCACGGCCCGCCGCTTTTTTTTTGCGCCCGGCGTCGAGCTTCGACCCATCGCCTCCTCCCAACCCCGCACAGAATCGAACGCCCCGCAGCAACGCCCCTCTCCCGTCGATGCTCTCGGTCGACTCCCGTGCAATCCGGGCCGATCGGGGTTTCACGCCCCTGCGATTGTTTGCTAGATTCCCGACGCCCGCGTTCGTTGGAACTTCATCCACGGGAGTTGCCATGCTGATCTTGTTGTCCCCCTCCAAGCGCCTCGACTACGAGTCCGAGACGCCGACCGACCGCCACTCCGAGCCCGAGTACCTCGACGACGCCGAGACGCTGGTCGACGAGCTCCGGGAGTTCGACGCCGCCGAGATCGGCGAGCTGATGGACATCTCGGAGGACCTCTCGGAGCTGAACTACGATCGCTACCAGTCCTTCGAGACGCCCTTCACCCCGGACAACGCCAGACAGGCGATCTTCGCGTTCGACGGCGATGTCTACCGCGACTTCCAGTTCGAGGAGTACGACGACGCGGACTTCGAGTTTCTGCAGGATCACGTCCGGATCCTGTCGGGCATGTACGGCATCCTCCGCCCGCTCGATCTGATGCAGCCGTACCGGCTCGAGATGGGCACCGACCTCGACAATCCCCGCGGTGACGATCTGTACGAATTCTGGGGCGACCGGCTGGCCGAGTCGGTCAACGCCGCCCTCGACGCCCAGGGCGACGACGTGATCCTCAACCTGGCCTCCAACCAGTATTTCGACGCCGTCGACCGCGAGGTCTTGAACGGCCGGATCGTCAGCCCGACCTTCAAGGACTGGCGCAGCGGCCGCTACATGGTCATCTCGTTTTACCTCAAGCGCCTGCGCGGCACGATGTCCGACTGGGTCGTACGCAACGACATCCGCGAGCCCGACCAACTCACCGAGTTCACCGGCAACGGCTACTACTACGACGAGAAGCGATCGACCCCCGACGAGCCGGTGTTTTTGCGCGAGGAAGACGACAGTTGATCGCCGGCGCCGGGGGGCGAACCGACCCGCCGATCGCGCCGACCTTCGATCATTCCGCCGCCTCCACCTGCGGCCCCTCCGAGCCCCCCGGGTGCAGCTCGTCGATCAGCCGGTCGCCCGTCGAGGTGACCACGTTCAACAGATGCTCGCAGCGGGGCACCGCCCGCTCGACGTACCGGTCGAAGACCTCCCCGCGCTCCGGGTGCTCGAGGGCCTGCTCGTACAGAAGCTCGCAGATCGCCAGGTCGGCCATCATCCGCGTCAGCCGCTCGGCGTGCAAAAGCGCGTGGGCGAAATCGCGCTTCGGGTCCCACTCGTACAGAAACTCCTGCGCCCAGTCGCTGACCGGCTTTTTGGAAACCTCCTTGACCTTCTCGACGGCCGTCTTCGAGATCAGGTGGCGCCTGGCCCGCAGCACCGCCAGGCGCACCTCGGCGAGGCGCTTCTCACGGCGGTCGCTCGCCATCAGGGTCTGCCAGCGCGTCTGAGCGAGCTTTTTCACGAATTCCTGGGGCGCCTCCATGATCTCGGTCAGCGCGTCCTTGGTCGCCATCAGCGCCTGGATCTGGCTGGTCCCCTCGTAGATCGGCATCACCGTCGCATCGCGCAGCAGCTTCTCGGCCTCGTATTCTTTCGTGTAGCCGACGCCGCCGTGGATCTGCACACACCGGCGCGCCATCTCGACGGCCTTCTCGGCGGCCAGGTACTTCACAAGCGGCGTCGTCTGGCGCGCCTCCCATTTCGCCTCGTCGCGCCGCTCGAGCAGCTCGCGGCGCTCGGCCTCCCCGAGGTTCGGGTCGCGCTCGGCCTTCATCTTGCACTTGCGCGCCAGCTCCTCCTGGTAGGCGCCGTGCACGGCCAGCGCCCGGATGCCCTGGATGTCGGTCTTCATCTCGTCGAGGTAATCGGCGATCACCTCGTGCCGGTCGATCGTCTTGCCCATCGACTCGCGCTCCGAGGCGTACTCGCGGGCGAGCCGGTAGGCCTTCTCGCACAGCCCCAGCGACTCGAAGCCGACGGCGACGCGGGCGTTGTTCATCAACAACAGCATCTGGCGGAAGCCCTCGCCCCGCTCGCCTATCAGCTCGGCGGGCGTCTCGTCGAAGCGGATCGCACACGTCGCCGAGGCGTGGTGGCCCATCTTCTCTTCGAGCCGCTCGACGGTGGCATGCCGGATGCGCTCTCCGTCCTCGCCCTCCTCGAGCGCGTCGGCGAGAAACGTCGACAGCCCCTCCAGCCCCGGCGCCTCGTCTTCGTCCTCGGTCCGGGCGATCACGACGTGGTATTTGCCGTGCCCGGAGGTGATAAAGATCTTCTGGCCGGTCACATACCAGTTGCCCTCCTCGTCCTGCTCGGCCTTCGTCCGAAGCGCCGCCATGTCGCTGCCGGCGTTCGGCTCGGTGATGTCCATCGACCCCCAGGCCTCGCCGGCGATGATCTCCTCGATCTCGTCGGCAAAACGCGTCGACTCGATGCGCCCCTCCTCGTCGAATTCCGTCGTCCCCTCCTCGATCGAGTAAGCGAGAAGCGCCATCGCCATCCCGCCGTGGAAGCCGTGGTGGGCCGAGATCGAGACGTCGGCCCGGCCGAACATCTCGGTCATCAGCATGTACAGCAAAATCGGGCAGTTCATCCCGCCCAGCTCGCGCGGCAGACACAGCCCGTGCAGCTCGAGCGGTTTGATCTGCTCGAAGATCGCCTCGAGCTTCTCCGGAAACTGCACCTCGCCGTCGACCAGCTCCAGGCCCTCCCGGTCGATCTCGGCGGCGTGCGGGTCGATCTCCTCGGAGACGAACCGACCGACCATCTCGGCGACGCTCTCGTAAAAGTCGAGGGCGTCGTCGACGGAGTCGAAGCCGTCGTCGTGGCGGAAGTCGAACTCCGTCAGCCGCACCAGGGGCGCCCAGTCGACGCCCCGCTCGAGGTAGTATTGAAGCTCGTCGTTGTCGCGATAGAAGTTGCCCATCGTCCCACTCCCTTTCGGTTACGGCACTGCAATTACGGCACTGCGCTCACGGCTCACTCCCCCGAGTTCGGGTACAGAAGAGAGCATCTTCGAGATTCGATCAACAGGTCGTTCCTCAAAGTCCGGTCGGGATCGGGGGGATCGCCGACGGTCCGGGATCGAGTTCGCCAAGGACAGCTCGAGGGGCGACGGGAGGGGATCGATCGAGGCACCGGTCCGGGAGAGATCGTCTCCCGGGGAGGCGCCGCCTGCCGGTGCCGGGAGGTCTGGCGAGGCGCGCGTCGGGCGTTCTTCGCATCTTGGCACCTTGGCGCCCTCGCGAAGGCGACCGAGGGCACCGAACGTCCCCGGCGCCGCCGCGCGGACTCACGTCCGGTACGCGAGCAGGAGTTTCGCGTCGCCCTGGCGATCGACGACCCGGGCGTGGAGCGTCTCGTCGTCGCGGCGGGCGTAGGTGACGAGCTCGTCGCCGTCGCCGGGACGGTCAGCGAGCGGAAGCTCCCAGCGCAGCCGCGAGGCGACGCGCTCGGTGCGACCGGAGCCGAGCAGGGCCGCCTCGGCAAAGCCCGCCATCGCGACCGCCTCGAAGACCGCCCCCTCGCCGGCCGGTCGGCCGGCCAGGAAGGTGCGCGCGGCGTCGCCCTCGATCTCGAGTCGGGCCCCGGCCGGCTCGCCCAGCCAGTCGACCGGCTCGATGTCGACCCCGCCCGAAAACCCGATCGTCGTCGTCCCCTCGCCGAGCCGCCGGCCGTCGTCGCCGTAGACGGTCCGGTGCACCTCGACGGTCTGGGCGTCGTCGGAGGTCTCGACGCGGACGATCCCGTGGAGGTGCGCCGGCTGGCGGTCGATCGCCGCCTCGCCCTCCGAGGCCGCCCAGGCAAACTCGTCGCGCACCCACCGCGGCGAACCGGTCGGCGCCGCCTGCTCGAGGTCGGCGCGGGCCGCCGCCAGGGCCGCCGTACACCCCTCCGAGATCGGCGCCACCAGATGCTCCTCGAAATGCGACTCGCGCATCTCGACGTGAAACTCCCGGCCGCGATCCTTTTCGCCGGGCCGAAATCGGCCCAGCACGTTGCGGTAATTCCACGGCACGTAGCCTTCGAGCAGCTCGGCACTGTCGTCGATCGGGATCGGCTCCCGGCGCTCCTCGTCGGTCTGCTCGCCGCGATACGCCGCGATGCGCTCGTGCACCTGTTCGACGCGCTCGGCGATCTCGGAGAGGTGCATCGCCTCGTTGGAGTCGAGCTCGATCTGGGCGATCGGGTTTTTGCGCACCCACTCGGTGCCGGTCAGCCGGCGCAGCATCCGGGCGGCCAGCTCCGGCATGTCGCGATAGACCCCCCGCTCCTGGAGGTACCTGCGGGAGACGAGCCCGAACAGCCCCCCGCCCGGGATCGCCATCAGCGCCGCCGACAAAAACGCCGGCAGCCGCACGATCGCATGCTCGCCGTGCTCGAGGCCGTGCTCGAGGCGAAATTCGACCACGTCGCGCTCGGCGATGATCTTCGCGTCTCCGAGCGAGCCCCGCCCGTAGATCCCCTCGAGCACCTCGACGTTTTGCGAGCCCCCCGCCCACGTGAAAAACGCCGAGAGAGCGTCGGAGCCGAACCAGCCGAACTCGCGCATCCGGTCGAGCAGACGGCCGTGGTTGCGGCCCATCGTATCGAGCGTCTCCTGGTAGCCGCGCACGTGGTATTGTTTGGTCTTCATCGTCACGACCCGACCGTCGTTGTCGACGCTCGGCACCTCGACCGCCTCGTTCCCCTCGCGCGGGCAGATCCACTTGCCGAAGGCGACCGAATCGATAAAGACCGCATCGTCGTTCGGCGACCCCTCCCGCGCCCGCTCGAATGCCTCCCGGACGTCCTCCGGAAACTCCGGCATCTCGCCTTTGACGTCGCCCTTGAGCCCGCGCTGGGGCGCCAGGATGATGTCCGAGGAGAGGACCGTGAAGTCGACGCCGCGCTCGTCGGCGACGTCCTCGAGCGCCAGGGCGTTTTGATACCGCGCGTAGTGGACCGGCGAGACCGGCGAGCCGTCCTCCTCGAGCTCGAGCAGGGCCGGCGGCTCGAAATACACCCCGACGCCGCGCTCGATCAGGCCCGCCTCGATCGCCGCCACCGTCACGTGCATCCCCATCCCGTCGGAGACACCCGCGATCAGCCACGGCTGGCGGCGCACCCGATCGGCGTTCGCCGACTCCGCGGCCGCCTCCACGAGCCCGGCCTCGAGTTTCTCGCTCAACGCCTCGAGCCGCTGCATGCCGGCGGCGACGTTTTCCTCTCGCGTCGGTTCACTCATCGATCTCCTCCTGGAACAGTTCTCTGGTCGGCGTCGGCAACCGTCCCCCGACCCGAGGGTCGGGACTCGCGCCAACGGCGAAAACACACACGGCACGGCCCGCGAGCGGGCCCGGTTGCCGAAGCGTCACACCACATCGAAGTCGTGGAACGCTTCACCCTTTCGTTTCGACAGGATGTCGACCGCCGCCGCGGCCCCGTCGCCCGCCGAGATGATCGCCTGGATTTTTTCTTTGCGCGACGCCCAGCCGACCGCATAGCAATTGTCGACACTCGTGCGCCCGTTGCGATCGACGTCGGCGACCCCGTCGGCCCGCTCGAGACCGAGGTCTTTCTGGTGCGACTTGTTGGTCGTCGCGAGGACGAGATACTCCGCCTCCCGGCGCTCCCCGTCGGTCGTCTCGACGACGAATCCCTCGCCGGCCTGCTCGACGGTCTCGACTTTCTTGTCGTGCAGCTCGGCGCCGAATTGCTCGACCTGCTCGCGCGAGATCTCCTGGAACTCGGTCCCGGTCATCTCCGGGATCCCGAGGTAGTTTTTCAACAGCGCCTTGTGCATCGGCGTCTCATCGGTGCCGAACACGTCGACATCCATTCCGTTTTTCGCCACCAATAGGGCGGCGCTCAGCCCGCCCGGTCCGTCTCCGACAACAATGACATCACTCATCGTCACTCCCGTTGTGGTACCTCACAGAATCGAATGATCCTCGTCTCGTCGTCATATCTTCGGCCGTTTGCCGGCTCGGTCGCCAGCCGTACCATACGCACCGGAATTTTCACTTTCAACGCTACACGTTCACCACGGAGGCACCCGATGCAACAGTTCTCGAGCTGGTATCCGCTCACCGACGAGGGGGTCGACGCGCACGCCCCGGAGGGGCCGGCCGCCCTCCAGATCAAGACCGCCGACGGGCTGGTCGACTATCCCTCCGGCAAGAGCGCCATGCTCTGCTATTTTTACGCCGGTGACCGCGCGGCCGACGCGCTGCGGCGCCGGTTCGACGACGAGCTCGCCTCGCCGGGGGCTCGCGGCCACGGCGAGCTTCGATTCCGCTACCTCGAGGGCGGCGAGGAGGCCAAAGAGACCCTCGCCGACGTGTTGTTCAAGTTCGTCAAAAAGTTCGGCGAACCGCCCGAATTCAACCGCTACGAGGACGAGTGATCGCCCGACGGTCCCCCTCCGATCAGCGGCGTCTCCTCGGGCGCCTCCCGGGTCACGTACTCGAACGCCGAGGTGCCGTCGGCCCGGAGGGTCGTCGCGCGTCCGACCTCGGGGTCTTCGATGCGCAACGTCAGATCCGCCAGCTTGCTGTTGTAGCACCACAGCTTCGAGCCGTCGGTATCGTCGTACTCGACCAGCGCCACCCGTTCCGGGGGCGGGGCCTCGGCGCGGCCGGTCAGGCGGACTCCCCCGGAGGTGGCATCGAACTCCCAGCCGTCGCGATCGAAGGTCGAGTTGGCGGCGACGACGCTGACGGGCGTGCGAAACTCGTAGCTTCGGCCGTCGACGTGCACGACGAACGCCGTCAGCGGCGGGGTGACCAGCCCGAGCGCCGTCTCGACGTGAACCGACAGCCCCTCGACGACCGCATCGTCGTGGTCGAGAAACTCGTTGCAGTGCGCCCAGGCCCACCGGTGGCCGCTGATCTTCGAGCCCCGGATGTGGCCGAGCATGCCCGGCCGGCGGGCGACCTCCCAGCGCTCGTCGCCCGCCCGGATCGTCCCCGAGACGCGCAGGTCGAGAAAACAGGCATCGTAGGCGCTGGCCAAAAGCGGGTTGTCGGCGATCGCGTGGGGGATGTAGGCGAAGCGCCGGCCGCTGTCGAGCCACTCCAGATCCCACGCGATCTCGCCCGCCTCGCCGTAGGCGTTCGCCTCGTCGAGGTGGGCGCCGTCAGTGTGGAAGACCTGCCGGTTGTCGAAAAACCGATCCGGCTCGCGCCCCTCGGGCAACACCACCGTATTCGGCCGCTCCAGCTCCTCGAGCCCCCAGTATGCCCGCCCGCCGAGCGTCCGGTCGCCGTCGAACAGGATCGCCCAGGTCGACGCCTCGCGCAGTTCGCCGTCGAAGATCGTGTAGCGAAACCACAGCGCGCGCTCCGGGCCGACGTTGACCTTCCCGTACCAGACCTCGTAGTGGGGGGAGGAGGCGTCGAGATACTGATTGGCAAATCCGGGAACCATGCTCGTGCGATCCGTCGCTGGAGTCGGGCGCGGCGGACCCTGCTCGGCTCCGCCACTCGCGGCCCCGGGACCCCGGGCCACCGCTGGAAATTCGGCGCGATTCATGTATAAACGACCGGCGCGGTTAGTAAACACTCACTAATCGCCCGGTGAATCACGCTCATCGCCTGACAACGGGACCAACCGCATGACCGATCGCCTGAACCTGGTGACTGGAGCGGCCGGCTTTACCGGCTCGTACGTCGTCCGCGAACTGCTCGACGAGGGCCACGAGGTCGTCGCGACGGATCTCGAGGCGTCGCTCGAGGATCCGGAGACCCGGCGTCGGGCACGCAGCATCGGTCTCGATTTCGACCACCCGAACCTCGAGATCGCCCCCGCGAACCTCCTCGACCGGGACTCGCTCGAGGCGCTGTTCGACCGCCCCGTCACCCACCTGTTCCACACCGCCTCGCTGTACGACTACTCCGCCCCGATCGACCGCCTGCGCAAGGTCAACGTCGAGGGGACGCGCAATCTGCTCGAGGTGCTCCCCTTCGAGCCGCTCGAGCGATTCGTCCACTGGAGCACCTGCGGCGTCTTCGGCAAACCCTACACCGCCGCCGACGGCGAGAAGGTCAACATCCCGTTCAATGAACAATCCCCCTCCCCGAAGACCACCGCCCCGCAGGCCGACGAGCCTCCCAACACCCACCTGGTCAACGACTACTCGGTCTCGAAGTGGGAGCAGGAAAAGATGATCTGGCAGTGGCACCGCGAGCGCGAACTGCCGGTGACGGTCGTGCGCCCGGCGCCGATCTACGGACCCGGATCCGGCTACGGCCACGGGGGCATCGTGCTGGCGATCGCCCTGGGCCTGTTGCCGGCCATTCCCGCCGACGCCAAAAACTACATCACCACCTCGGTCCACGTCGAAGACGTCGCCGGATTTGCCTGCTACGCCGCCGAACTCGACGAGGCGATCGGCGAGGATTACAACATCGTCGACAACTCGATCATCTCGTATCACGACTTCCTGCACTACATCGCGCTTTTGACCGGCCAGGAGTTGTACGACATCCCGCTGATCAAACTCGACACCCTCCAGCCGCTGATGCTCAACGCCGCCAAAACCTGGCGGTGGCTCGAGAAAAACTGGGGCATCCCCCGGGTCCGCGTCTTCGAGATCCAGTCGGCGAACTACATGAACTCGAGCTACTGGATCAGCAATCGCAAGAGCCTCGAGACCGGCTACGAGTACCGGTATCCCGACGTCAAAGAAGGGCTCAAGGACACCGTCGCCTGGTTTCGCGAAATGGGATGGCTGACCGACCCCGAACAGACGATGGTCGTCAGCCCCGAGGGCTCGAAGCCGTCCTGACCTCCCGCCGACCCTCCGACCCGACCGACGAACACCGACAGGAGCGACTCCCATGACCGACATTCGCGGCAAACGCACCCTGATCACCGGCTCCGCCAGGGGAATGGGCCGCCGGATGGCCGAGCGATTCGGCCGCCGGGGCGCCGAGCTGCTTTTGGTCGACATCGACGAGCAAAACCTCGAGCAGACCGCCGGCGAGCTGCGCGAGGCGGGCCTGCCGGTGACGACCTTCGTGCGCGACCTCGCCGAGCGCGAAAACATCGCCTCGCTGCGCGAGGAGGTCCACGACCAGATCGGGCGCATCGACATCCTGGTCAACAACGCCGCGATCGTGCAGGGGGGCGATTACACCGAAATCGACGCCGAGTGGGACGAGCTGATGCTCGACGTCAACGTCGGGGCGGTCCACTGGATGAACAAGGCCTTTTTGCCGGACCTCGAGCAGGGGCGAGATACGCATCTGGTCAACATGGCGAGTGCGGCGGGCTTTCTGGGGGTCCCCCAGCAGGTCGTCTACTCCGCCTCGAAGTGGTTCGTGATCGGGCTCTCGGAGGGGATTCGCCTGGAACTCGAGCAGCGCGGCGCCGATCACGTCGGGATGACGATCGTGTGCCCGAGCCTGGTCGACACGGGGATGTTCGAGGGGTCGGATCCGCCGCTCTTCTCGCCGATCCTCGACCCGGAGTTCGTCGCCGGGCGCATCCTGGAGGCGGTCGAGGGCGAGGAGCTGTACGTCCAGGAGCCGTTCATGATCAAACTGGCGCCGATCCTGCGGGCGGTCCTGCCGACGCCGGTGACCGACACGCTGATGGAGACGCTCGGGGCCACCTCGATCATGCAGGGATGGGAAGGCCGCGAAGACGCCAACCAGTGAATCACTTCAACACGGCGAAAAACGGCGGCGGGGCCGGTGTTTTGTCCGTTTTGAAGTTGGCCCTGGCCCCGGGGCTTGCCTCGGGGAATCCGACGGTTTCCCCACCCCGCCGCCTCTTCCCGCGATTCCGCGATTCCGCGCTTCCGTGATTCCGCGTCTCCGCGCTTCCGCGCCTTACTCACTTACTCCCATACTCACATACTCACTCACTTATCTGTTGCAACGCCCGCGCCCGTTGCCTACCCTTTCGAGCGGACACGTCTGCATGCTGAACACTCCTCGGTGACTTTCTGGTAGGCTCCCGACTCGATGACGACCGGCCGGCTCTCCCGAAACCGCCCCACGGCGCCTTTGCTCGTCGTGGCCTGCGCCGCCGCCCTCGCCGCCTCGGCGTGCGGCTACGGGTCGCTGACGACCTGGAGCGCCTCCGAGGAATCCGAGCCGGCGCCCGAGGACGACGAAGAGTCCGCGCCGAATCTCGACCTCGAAGCCCGGGACGAGTCCTCCTCGGCGACCGCCTGCCTGGAGGGCGACGGCCCCAGCGCCGGCCCGGCCCCGGCCCGCCTGCTGACTCACTACGAATACGCCAACTCCGTCCGCGATCTCGTCGGCTACACCGGCGAGGTCTCCGAGGAGTTTCCCGCCGAAAACAAAGTCGACGGCTTCGAAAACGACGCCGACGCCCGGGCGGTCACCCGGCTTCACGTCCGCAAATACATGAAAGCGAGCGAGGCGATCGCCGAGCAGGTCGTCTCCGAGCGGCTCGACGAGCTGCTGCCCTGCGACCCGGAGCAGACCGGCGAGGAGGCCTGCGGCGAGGCGTTCGTCGAGCACTTCCTCGAGCGGTCCTTTCGGCGTCCGCCGACCGAGGGCGAACTCGACGATTACACCGCCCAGTTCGTCGAGGGCCTCGAGCAGGAGGACTTCGAGACGGGGATCGAGCTGGCGATGCAGGCGGTCTTGCAGTCGCCGCAATTTCTGTATCGCATCAAGCCGCTCGGCGAGGCCTCCGAGGGCGAGACGGTTCCCCTGGAGGACTACGAGCTCGCCAGCCGGCTGTCGTATCTTTTGTGGGCCTCGACTCCCGACCGCGAGCTGCTGGAAGCGGCCGAGGCCGGCGAATTGCAGACCCGCGAGCAGGTCGAAGCCCAGGTCCGCCGCATGCTCGACGATCCGCGGGCCCACAACGCCGTCTACCAGTTTCACCGCCAGTGGCTGAAGCTGCACAAACTCGACTCGATGGCCAAGGACGCCGAGGCCTTCCCCGAGTTCGAGCCCTCGATGACCACCGACTGGAAGGAGAGCATCCGCAAGTTCGTCGTCGACGCGTACTTCGGCGCCGAGAACACGCTCGATCGCTTCCTGACGACCTCGAAGGTGTACCTCTCGGAGCAGCTCGCCGAGCTGTACGGCCTGGAGCCGAACGACGGGACGATGGCGGCCTACGACCTCGACGACGATCGCCGGGCCGGTCTCCTGACACAACCGGCGCTGATGGCTCTTCTGGCCAACGCCAACCAGGGATCGCCGATCCAACGGGGCGTCTGGGTGCGGGAGCGACTCCTCTGCCAGCCGATCGCCCCGCCCCCCGCCGACGCCAACATCACCCCGCCCGACCCCGACCCGGATGCGACGACCCGCGAGAAGTTCCGCGAGCATACCGCCAACCCGGAGTGCGCCGGCTGCCACGAGATGATCGACCCGCTCGGCTTCGGTTTCGAGCACTACGACGGCGTCGGGCGCTACCGCGAGACCGACAGCGGCGAGCCGGTCGACGCCTCGGGCGCCCTGACCGGCATCCGCGAGCAGCGCCTGGCCGGCGACTACGACGGCGCCGTCGAACTCGCTGATCGCCTCGCTCGGAGCGGCGAAGTCCGCAACTGCATCACCTCGAAGTGGTACACCTACGCGATGGGCCGCTCGCCGACCGAGGCCGAAAAATGCGCCCTCGGCGACATCCAGCAGACCTTCGCCGCCTCGGGTGGCGACTTCCGGGAGATGCTCGTCGCCCTGGCCACCTCCGAGCCGTTCCGCCATCGCACCGTCGACCAGAACCCGGAGACGCCATGACGCGACGACGCCTCACCCGCCGGACGTTTCTGCGGGGACTCGGCGGCACCTCGATTGCACTGCCGTTTTTGAGCGCGGGGCTGCCCGGACTGGCCCGGGCCGAGCAGGACGACGAGCACCGCTCGAACGGCCAGTACCCCAAGCGCCTGATCGTGTTTTTTCACCCGAACGGCGTGATCCCGCGGTTCTGGTGGCCGAACAGTACCGGCGACGACCCCGGCGAGTTCGAGCTGCAGGGCTCGCTGGCGCCGCTCGAGCCGTTCAAAGATCGGCTTTTGTTTTTGAAGGGCATCAACATGGAGTCAGCCGGCGCCGGTCCCGGCGGCCCCCACCAGCAGGGGATGGGGGGCGTGCTGACCGGCCGGCCGCTGCAGGAAGGCGAGATGGTCGGCAACGACGGCTCGATGGCGGGCTGGGGGGACGGCATCTCGATCGATCAGGCGATCGCCGAGGAGATCGGCGAGTCGACTCCGTTCAAAAGCCTGCAACTCGGGGTCCGCGGCGACGCCCACGGGGGCTCCCGGGTGCGCACTCGACTGTCGTACGCCGGCCCCGGCGAGCCGCTCGCTCCGCAAAACGACCCCCGCCAGGTCTTCGAGCAGCTCTTCTCGGACATCGACACCGACTCCGGGGCCCACGATGAGATCTCGCGCCGGCGCGCCTCGGTGCTGGATACGGTCCAGAACCAGTTCGACCGGCTCGAACAAAAGGTCGGGAAGCGCGACCGCGAAAAGCTCGAACGCCACCTGCAGAAGGTGCGCGACCTGGAGCGCCGCCTCCAGAGTTCGGGCGGCGGCGAGCAGTGTCTGGTCGCCGACGAGCCCGGCGATCGCGACCCGGACAACGAGTCGACGATGCCCGAGATCATGCAGAGCCAGCTCGACCTGGCGGTCATGGCGCTGACCTGCGATCTGACCCGGGTCGTCAGCCTCCAGATCTCGAACTCCGTCAACCACATCCGCTACCCGTGGCTCGACAGCATGGGCGACGGCCACGCCCTCTCGCACGCCGGCCCGTCGAACACCGACGCCAAACAACAGTGGAAGCAGCGCGACGCCTGGCACGCCGAGCAGTTCGCCTACCTGCTCGACGAACTCGACCAGATCCCGGAGGGCGACGGGACGATGCTCGACAACACGCTGCTTTTGTGGGTCCAGGAGATCTCGAAGGGCAACACCCACAGCCACGACGACATGCCGTTCGTGCTGGCGGGCAATGTCGACGAGCAATTCCGCACCGGCCGGGTCGTCGACTATCAGGACGACCAGTCCCACAACGACCTGCTCGCCACGATCGGCAAGGCCTTCGGCCTCGAATCCGACACCTTCGGCGACGAGCGATTCTCGGACGGCCCCCTCGCTTCGATCACCTGACCCCCCCCCTCACCTGCAATTGAAATTGGGTTTCATTTCTAATCTAAGGGTGCAAATGAAACCCAATTTCAATTACACCTAACACCCGGGCGATTCTAACTCTAGATCTTGACAAGAGAGATGTTCGGGTTATCCTCCAGCGTGTCATTTTCGACGCGCATTGCCGCGATTCGTACTACCCACCAAGGAGATTCGCCATGGCTGGAGACGACCTCGACGAACTCATCGACCGATTGAACGAGGCTCTCTCCTGGGAGCTGGCCGGCATCGTCCAGTACATGAACCACGCGACGATGCTGACCGGGCCCGAACGCGCCCACCTGGAGGACTTTTTCGAAGAGGGAAGCGAAGAGGCGCTGGAGCACTCCGAGATCGCGGGCGACAAGATCGCCGCCCTCGGCGGCGTGCCGACCGTCGAGCCGGCGAAGATCCGGCAGGCGACCGATACGCAGGGAATGCTCGAGGCGGCCCTCGCGCTCGAGGAGGACGCCATGGAGGCCTGGCAGCGCGCCCTCCAGGTTGCCGACGCCGCCAACCCCGGCACCAAATTCTGGCTCGAGGACCACATCTCCGAGGAGCAGGAACACATCGACGAGCTGCGCCTGCTGTGCGAGGAAGTCAGCTACGGCGACCAGGACCTCGCGGGTGGCTCGAGCCGAACCGGCTAAAACGGCAGATCGGCCGCAAAGACGCGAAGGACACGAAGCGACAACCTGATCTGGTTCCGGGGGAGACCCGATGACAAAACGAAAAGCTCCCGGCGATCATCACTCGATCGCCGGGAGCTTTTTGGTTGTCGCCGTACGCCAAGCCCGAATCCAGACGCTGTTTTATCCTTCGCGCCCTTCGCGTCCTTTGCGGTTCCCCAATTCTTTTTCCTTTTTCTTGCTTTATCCCGAGGCTCGCCCGCCGGCGATGACCTCGAAGAGGGCTTCGGGCGAGGTGTCGCCGCGGTCGGCGTCGCGCCC
Source organism: uncultured Bradymonadales bacterium (assembly GCA_964600555.1). GTDB lineage: Bacteria > Myxococcota_A > Bradymonadia > Bradymonadales > Bradymonadaceae > CAJXPB01. The sequence goes on along the minus strand of CAZRLK010000008.1, from coordinate 20,254 downwards.
GTCGGGATCCATCGTGTTCAGCGCCGACACCAACTGACCGACCTGGCCGGCCGCCAGACGAATCCGCCGGTGGGTCACCCATCCGAGCGACTCACCGTGGCGCTGCATGCGAAATTCGACGGTCGGCGTCTCGCCCGACTCGGCGACCTGGACGAGCTGTACCCGTGTGTGCTCCTCGTCTCCCGCCAGCGTGCCGAGCTGTTTTTCGAAGGTGGCCATGGCCCTGGAAGTGTGCGTGTCGGTTGGGCGTAACATCCGCGACGTACGAAATTGATACTTGTTTTCATTTTCATGTCAAGGGGCGGATCGCCAGTCGACAACCCGCGGGTTGCACCTGCGCAGGGGCTACGACGGCCCGACCAACCATTTGGCGGTCGCCCGGGTGACGACCTCCTGCGCGTCGTCCCGCGTCGTCACCGGCACCTCGAACTCTTTTTGCTCGCCGTCGAGACTCGGCAACACCACGTCCGCCTCCGCGCTGAGTCGCCCCCGGGCCTTTTTGACGTACTCGATCTCGAAGCCGGTCAAAATCCCCCGCATCTCGTCCGGCAGGCTGTAGACGACCGCCAGACCGGAGGTGACCTCGCTGAGGTTCGTCAACGCCATCGCGTGGATCGAGTTGAGGTGGTTGCGCACGCGCCGCCGGTCCTCCATCTCGACGCGGCAGTATCCCTCCCGAAGTTCGGCGACGTGCGGACGAATCGTCCCCGTGTACGGCGCGATCAGCCCGATCGCCTTGGAGAACGCCGTGCGCCCGCCGGGAAGTCCACTGAGCTTCTCCCACAGCATCCGCACCGGGTTGTTGCCCTGCAGCAACTCCGTGATCGACTCCAGGTCGATCGCAGAGCCTTGTTGGTCGTCTGTGCGTTGAAACATCGAAGTACCTCGTCACGTTGGGAGCACCTTGCGCCCCGACGACGCCGCGTGTCGGGCTCTGAAACATAGGCCGGAGGCGGCGTAGAACAAGCCGAAGCAGGCCACGCGCCGCTCGCACATCACTCGTCCGTCCCGTCGTTCTCCTCGGATCGCTCCGGGTGTTGCTCGGCCGGCTTCCCGCGGCGTTCGAGTTGCTCGTAGCGTTCGAACAGCGCCTCCTGGCGGTTGTCGAGCGAGACGGCTTCGCCGCGCACGAACATCCGCTCGACCCTCGAGGACAACTCGAAGGGATCGCCGGACCAGACGACGAGATTCGCCACCTTGCCCGCCTCGAGCGACCCGTAGCGATCGGCCATCCCGTAGGCGCGCGCCGGGTTCAACGTCACCGCCCGCAGCGCCTCGGCGCGGTCCATCCCGGCGCGGACGGCGTTGCCGGCGAGCTGGCGGAGGTTGCGGACGTTGTGCAGGCCGAACGTCGACAAAACGACCGGCACGCCGGCATCCGCGAGCATGGCGGCATTGTCGCTCCGGGCGCCGAGCGTCTCGAAGCGCGTCGGCAGATTCGCCTGCGGATTGACGACGACGGGCACCTCGCGGTCGGCGAGCCGATCGGCGACGCGCCAGGCCTCGGCACCTCCGGTGACAACCGGATCGAGCTCCTGCTCGTCGGCGAACTTCAAAACCGAGACGATGTCGCTCGCCCGGTGCGTGTTGAACACGGCCGGCTGCCCGCCCCCGATCGTCTGGCCGAGTGCCTCGAGATCGAGCCGGCTCGCCGTCAGGTCCCGGGCGCGATTTTCGTCGAACGCCTCCCGGTGGTCACGGAAAAACCGGACGTCGTCGTACAGCTCCCGCAGCTTCTCCATCAGCCCGCCGCGCGAATGAAACTGGCCGCCCGGCCAGACCGCCCCGTACGAAAAGTGCATCCCGACGCGCCCGTCGACGAGCCTCCCGTAGCTGCGGTCACTCCCGCCCAGGTCGATCCAGCCCGACTGCCCGGCGACCAGTCCCCCGCCCGGGACGACGACCGTCGAGGTGACTCCGCCGGTGCGGGTGACCGGGATGACGGCGCTCGAGGGGTCGAAGCCGTCGGCGACCCGGAAGGCCGCTCGGATCGGGCTCTCGCCGCCGCGGCGATGGTCGCGCGTCGAGTCGACCGCCCAGACCTCGACCACGCCGACGCGGGTCCGGGCGTCGATCAGCCCCGGCGTCACCACGCTCCCTTCGGCGTCGACGACCGTCGCCTCCTCGGGCACCTCGACCTCGGCCCCGACCGCCTCGATCGTCCCGTCGTCGGCGATCACGACGACGCCCTCCTCGATCACCTCCCCGTCGACCGGATGCACCTGCGCGCCGGTGATCGCAGTCTGCGCCGAGACCTGCATCGCCCATCCGAACACCCACAGCGCGGCGGCCGCACTCATCCATCGTCTCACGGCGTGATCTCCTTCGGTGTCTCTCGCTGACCTGCCTCGAAATCGCTCCACGGTTTCGGATCGTCGCTGCGGTCGTACTCGCGCACGCCCTCGACCCACACCTCGGTCGCCTCGGCATAGGTGCTGAACGGGTGGGCCGACCACAGGACCACGTCCGCCCGTTTGCCCTCCTCGATCGTCCCCGTCACCTCCTCGATGCCGAGCGTCCAGGCGGCATTGGCCGTAATCCAGCGCAACGCCTCGTTTTCGTCGACCTCCAGGCCCTCGCGGCGGGCGGCATGATACGCCTTCGCCGCCTCCTGGTTGAGCCGCTGGACGCCGAAGCTCGAATCCGAGTGGATCACCGCCCGGCCTCCCGCCTGCGCGAGCAACCCGGCGTTTTCGGGAATCCCGTCGTTCATCTCGACCTTGAAGCCCCACCAGTCCGCCCAGGTCGACACCGAGACCTCCCAGTCGGCGAGGATGTCGCGGACCTTGTAGGCCTCGAGCCCGTGGTGGATCGACCGGATCTCGAAGTCGAACTCGTCGGCCAGTTCCAGAAACTGCACGATCTCGTCGGCCCGGTAGCAGTGCACGTGCAGCAACAAGTCCCCCTCGAGCACATCGATCAGATTCTCCGTGCCGACCTCCCGCGAGGGCGGGTCGGGCCGCTCGTCGCGCTCCCCCTCCGGCGTCGCCTTCCATTCGGCGAGTTTCTCGCGGTAGTCGTCGTACTCCCGGCGCTTTTCGACGGCGTCCTGGAAGGTCGACCGCAGGACCTTCATGGTGCCCATCCGCGTCGAGGGCATCTGGCCCCGCTCCCCGTAGACGCTTTTGGGATTCTCCCCGCAGGCCATCTTCATCCCGTCGGGCGCCTCTTCGAAGACCATCGAACGCGCCGAGATGCCGGGATGCATCTCGAGCGTGACCGTCCGCCCGCCCATCAGGTTCGCCGAGCCGGGGAGGATCTGGATGGCCGTCACCCCGCCGGCGACCGCCCGCTGGAGGGCGGGATCCTGCGGCCAGGTCCCGTGCGCGGCGTCGACTCCGGGCGTGGTCGGATCCGTCATCTCGTTGCCGTCCTGGTGGGCGTCGACGAACGGCACCGGGTAGACCCCCATGTGCGAGTGGGTGTCGATCAGCCCGGGCGTCACGTACTTGCCGTCGGCCTCGATCACCTCGACCTCGTCCGAGACCTCGATCGGCTCGGAGGCGACCTCGGCGATCTCGCCGTCGCGCAGGAGCACGTAGCCGGGATCGAGCCTGTCGCCGGCGGCCGTCATCACGGTCGCCTCTTCGATCAGAACCGTCTCCCGCTCGCCCACGACCGGCGTCAAATCGCGCGGCTCGCGGTCGTGCGGCGGCCACGTCACCTCGGACTCGTCGGCCTGCTCGTCACCGCTCTGCTGGGTCGTCCCCGAAGAGGCGCATGCCGCCACCCCCACCACCAGAAGTATCCAGCTCAACTGCCACGTCACTCGTTTCATCTCGTTCGACCGCCTGTAAAACCTGTTCGACCGTCGTCTCGTTCCTCACTCGACCGCCCCGCCGAATCGTCGGGCCAACATGGGGTCTCGAGCGGCTCGATCGCAACCGACGCGTTCCGAAAACCCCACTCCCCACTCCCTACCCCATACTCCCTACCCGCTACTCCCTACCCGCTACTCCCTACTCCATACACCATACTCCCTACTCCATACGCGATACTCCCTACTCAATACGCCCTACCCAATACTCCCTACTCCATACCCCACCCTACGACACGCCGTGCATCCACTCCTTGAGCTTCGGCGAGACGAGCAGACACAGCACCCCGACCGCCCCGGCGATCAGACCGATGTTGGCGAACAGCTCGACGTAAATGTCGAGCGTCTCGGCGGGCGCCATCCGCTTCATCGACTCGCCCTCGGGCGCACTCGCCAGCTTGGCGAACAGCCCGGCGATGTAGTGGGCGAACGAACTCGACAGAAACCACGCCCCCATCACCACGCCGACCGTCTCCCTGGGCGACAGTTTCGTGACCATCGACAGCCCGACCGGCGAGAGACACAGCTCGCCGGTCGTGTGCAGCATGTAGCCGAGCAGCAAAAACCAGATGGCGACCATCCCGTCGCTGCCGGCCACCATCGCCCCGACGACGAACGCCCCGAAACCGAGCCCGAGCTGCAGGATGCCGAGCCCGAATTTCACCGGCGTCGACGGCTCGACCTCGCGCTCGTCGAGCCTCTCCCACAGCCAGGCGAAGACCGGCGCCAGGAGGATGATGAACGCCGGGTTGACCCCCTGGAAGGTCGAGGCGGGAACCGTCCAGCCGAACAGCGTCCGGTCGACGTTGCGGTCGGTGAACAGGTTGATCGAGCTTCCCGCCTGCTCGAAGAACGCCCAGAAGGTCATCGAAAAGAAGATCAGCACGAGAATGACGAACAGCCGCTCCCGGTCGACCTTCTCCGAGCGCAGCGCGTAGGCGAAAAGCGACCCGAGCACACCGATCCCGAGCAGCAACAAAAGCCCCCCCATCACGTCGTGGCGCGTCACCAGATAGGCGATGTTCGGGACGGCGACGATCGCGCCGAGGTAGGTGGCATGGCGGTTCGACAGGAAGCTGAACACGATCCCGAGTACCGCCAGCTCGACGCCGAGCCATCCCAGTAGCTCGAAGACGCTCTCCAGATACGAGCCGGCCCCGTCGGTCCAGGCCCCGAACACCTGCTCGATCCCCGTCCCGATGTAGCCGCCCGCGAAGATCGCCACCGCCCCGGCGACCAGGCTCAGCCCGACCCACTTCAACAGCTCCGGGCGCTCGACATCCGGCGGAAACTTCGCGTCCAGCTTGTCGGGATACGGCGAATACCCGTGCTCGCCGAGGACGTCCTCGAAGACCATGAAAATGACCAGCCCGAGCACCATCCCGATCCCGGCCAGCCCGAACCCGTAGTGCCATCCGAACGTCTCGCCGACCGTCCCGCACACCAGCGGCGCCAGGAGCGCCCCGACGTTGATGCCCATATAAAAGATCGTAAACCCCCCGTCGCGCTTCGACTCGTCGACCTCCTCGTCGTCGTACAGCCGGCCGACGAGACTCGAGATGTTCGGCTTGAAAAAGCCGTTGCCGATGATCAGGAGCGCGAGCGCCCCGTAAAAGAAGATCGTGGTATCGAGCACGAACGTCGCCCCGGCGATCCCGATCTCGAGCTGATTCGTCTCCAGCTGGGTCGCCGCCGGCCCGAGCATCGCCGAGATCGTCTCGTAGTCGAACGCCATCGCGAAATGCCCGAGCGCCATCAACACCGCCCCCAGAAAGATCGCGCGCCGATAGCCCAGAAGCCGGTCGGCGAGCAGCCCCCCGATCACCGGCGTCGCGTATACCAGCGAGCCGTACGCCCCGTAGATGCCGTACGACATCTGATCGCTGAAGATGAGCTGCTTGGTCATGTAAAAGACCAGCAGCGCCCGCATCCCGTAGAAGCTGAACCGCTCCCACAGTTCGACGAAAAACAGGACGAAAAGGCCCTTCGGGTGGCCGAAAAACTCGTCGCTCGCGGAGGTGTCGGCGTCGGCAGCCATGGCTCAGCCTCGTCGAAGTGTCGTACGAGAAAAAAGAGGCCTCGTCTGAAAGTCGCCGCCGTTGATACTGGCAAACGCCCCCTCGGTGCAACGGGAGGACCAGGCCGACAGCCGACTCGCCCCCGGGTCGGCCAGGTGGAGCGTCGGCCGCCTCGCCCCCGGGTCGGTCAGGTGGAGCGTCGGCCGCCTCGCCCCCGGGTCGGCCAGGTGGAGCGTCGGCCGCCTCGCGCCCCACACGATTTGGAGCATCGTCGAACTCGCTCCCCCACACGATTTGGAGCGTCGGCGGCCTCGCCGACGTCCAAACGACGTTATCGAAAATAAAGTACCGACTCGCGCCCGTACTCGGCGACCAGCCCGTTGATGCGATCGAGGAACCGATCGCGCTGCTGCCAGAAGACGTCCAGCCGGCTCTGCTCCTTGACCGACGGGTCGGGGAACAACACCGGGTCGACGACCTCGCGGCGCAGCGCCCGGATCGTGGCGACGGTCTCGCGGCTGAACCGGGTGACCGGCTGCAGGCGCCGGGAGACGACGCGGAAATGGTGGGCCGGGAAGGCGGCGCCGTTGTCGATCGAGACGAACCGCCCGTCGGCGAACTGGTTGTTGACGCCGAAGTAACTCTCGGCGGTCGAGTACCGATCCCAGTTGGAGACGAGAAAATCGAACGCCAGAATCGTCGACAACTGCCGCGCCACCGATCGGGTCGTCGCCTCGCCGCGCTCGTCGATCAGCTCGCGGTAGAAGTTCTCCTGGCCGCGCTGCCTGTACGCCGAGATCGCCTCCTCGAGCGGCCGGTCGAGCCGAGAGGGGTCGGCCCCGGCGTCGACCCACGGATGCCAGACGTCCTCGTATTCGATCGGCCACTTGGCGAACTCGGGCACCCAGTCTTTGAGCGTCCCGTACAGGTACTGGCGCTCGACGCCGTCCGGCCCCCGCTCCTCTCGCCACTTCAGGTCGTCGAAGCGCCGCTCGTAGGCCGCCTGATCTTCGTTATCGACCTCGCCGTACAGCGTCTCGAAGGTCTCCCGGCTGACCCGCGCCGGCCGATTGCGCGGGATCTCGAAATGACAGGCGATGATCTCGCACAGCCGGTAGGCGGCGACCTCCGCCCGCCAGCCCTCCTCCCAGTGGCGCTGGGTCGGCTTGAAGGCGTACTTCGATTCCTCCTCTTCGGTCAGCCGAAAGCTGATCGACCAGCCGCCCCCGAGCGCCCGGATGGCGTCGACCTCGACATCGTCGCCGATCGTGACCGGGTCGGCGGGCAGGTCGTCGTCGCGCTCGATACTCGCATCGAAGATCTTCTGGAGCTGGCGGTCGAGCCCCCGGCGAACCATGCCGTCGACGGCCAACCGCCGCGCCTGTTCGGGGTGGCCCGCCTCGAGCATCTTCCGGGCCTGCCGCGGCGCCGAGAGGGCCCCCTCGACCGCCTCGCCGGCCGCCGCCACCGCCTCCCCGCCCTGCCCGGAGGAGCGCCCGTCGGGCTCGTGCGAGGTGATCGTCATCACGCCGACCTCCCCCGCCCCCGCGGCGCCGCCCCCGGCCCCCCCCCCCCTCGGCCCCGCAAAGCGCCCCGCGGCCGCCGCACCCCCGCGCGCGGCCGCGAGGACGTAGACGCCGAGCGCCGCAGCGGCCGCGATCCCCGCCACCACCGCGAACACGATCGCGAGCCACGTCACCCGCCCCCCGCGCCGATCCTCGGGAGCGGCGTCCGGACCCGTCTCCGCCTCGCCGGCCGGCTCGGGCGCCGCCGACTCCCGCTGATCGAACTCCGGCGGCGCCTCCTCGAGCAGAATCTGGCGCGACTGGCCGAGCAGATAGCCCTTGATCCGATCGATCGCGTCGTGCTGCCTGAGCGGCACCCACTCGTCGCCCTCCCGGATCTCGACGGCGCGGCTCCAGACCCCCCGTTTGATCATCTCGACGAGCCGGCGCAGCCCGACGTCGCGCCGGACCGTGTCGTCGACTCGCACGTCGTAGCGGGTCTGCTCGTCGTCGAACTCCCCGCCGACCGTCTCCTCCCACTCCTCGAACAATTCCTCGGCCGGCCGGGGATCGACCTCCCCGTCGCCGGTCCGCCCGCCGTCTTCGGCCCGACCCTCGGCGCCGTCCCCCTCGATCGGCGGTGGTTCCGGCCGCGACGCCCCGGGAGTCTGTTCGCTCTCCGCCTCGTCGACCGGTTCGCCGTCCGCCCGGCTGTGCGCCCCCTCTCGGCCTTCCTGCGCGCCGCCGGCACCGGGGGCCTCCGACGAAGCACCCGGCAGATCGGCCTCGGGCTTGCTCGGCTGCTCGACCGGAAGCGGCAGCGGCGTCCCCGAGACGTCCTCCGCCGCCTCGGCGGCGACGAAGCTGAGCTCCCGTTCGAGCTCGTCGAGGTCGGCACTGGCCGCCTCGCGGTCGACCTCCTCGAACTCCGCCTCGTGCTCCCCCGGCGGGTCGGTCTCCGGGGCCCCACCGCCCCGCGTCGAATCCCGCGCCTGTGGCTCGTCGCCGCCGAGCGAGGTAGCCGGATCGCGGTCGGCCTCCTCCGGCTGCGCCCCCCTCGAGCCCGCCGACTCCGGCGGAGGCATCGAGCCGCCCGGCCGCCGGCGAGCCTCCGCGCCCCCCCCGTTGCCCGCCTGCTCGCCGGACCTGAGCAATCCGTCCCGCTCGCGCCGCACGTCCCGGACGTCCCGAAACGTCCGCGAGGTGCGATGCACACCCCCTTCGCCGCGCGGCTCGTGCTCGTCGCCCGTCGCCTCGCTCGTCGGGGCCGCCAGCGCGGGATTGCGATGAAAGATCTCGGCGTACGACCGGGAGACCCAGAAATTCTCCTCGGAGCGACGCTCCACGGGGATGCGCGTCTCGCAGGTCGGACACGGCACCGCCTCCGGCAGATCGCGGCCCTGCTTCGGCGTGAGCCGAAATCGTCCCCCGCAACCGGGACAGGTCAGGGTTGTGGATTCGTCGGCGTCGGGGCGCATGGAACTCGGAGGGCTCGCCAAAGAGGGATCCGGTCACCTCGTACGGTAGAACCGAAGGGCCGCTTCTGCAAAAAATCCTCCGCGACCCCCGCGCCTTAACGCACAACCCGGCCGTGCTGCTCGGCGTACTGGAGGAAATGGTCGAAGACGGGCACGTTGCAGATGGTCGCACTGTCCCCCACGACGACCACCTTGCGCCGGGCCCGCGTCAGCGCGACGTTGAACCGCCGGATGTCGCGCAGGAATCCGACCGACCCCTCGTGGTTGCTGCGCACCAGCGAGATGAGCACGACCTCCTTTTCGCGCCCCTGGAAGCCGTCGACGGTCTTGATCTCGAGGTCCTCCCGGTCGAGCCGCTCGCGGATGCGGTCGACCTGGTCCCAGTACGGCGAGATGACCGCCAGCTCGCGCGGATACAGCCCCCCGTCGAGCAGTGCCTCGGCGTAGCCGACGGCCATCTCGGCCTCGGTCGGGTTCTCCCGCGACTCCGAACCCTCGCGGCTTAGCTCGGGGGCATCGCGGCCGGCGGTGTCGACGAAGACGACCGGCTCTCTCGGCTCCAGCACCCGGGCGGTCGTCTCGTCGAGCCCCTCGAAGTCGAGCTCGAACTCCTCGAGGGTGTGGCGGCGGACCGACTCGTCGGCGCGCAGCCGGCCGTCGTAAAATTCCTCGCTCGAGAAATCCATGATCCGCTCGTGCATCCGGTACTGCGTCGTCAGCATCGTCCGGATCTCGTCGCCGTAGTCTCGCCGGACGAGCCGCTCGAACAGCGAGGTGCGCAGCCCCCGCCCGGCCGCCTTTTCGTTGAGGACCGTCGGCGGCAACTGCCGGTGGTCGCCGGCCATCACCACCCGGTCGGCCAGCGTGATCGGAATCAGACACGACGGCTCGGTCGCCTGCGTCGCCTCGTCCAACACCAGCACGTCGAACTCCCGGCCGGCCAGCAGGTCGCTCCCGGCCGTCGCATTGGTCGAACAGACCACCTCCGCCCCGCCCAGCACCTCCTCGATCGCCTCCTCGCGCAGCCGGTCGGCCTCCTCGAAATAGCCGTCGATCTGCTCGTCGAGTTCGATCCACTCGGCCATCTCCTGGATCTTGTCGGCCGAGACTCCCCGCGAGCCGCTCCCCTGCTCGGCCTTGTCTTTGATCTGCGAGTTCGACATCCCGCGCCGCCACTTGCCGGACGGATACAACAGATCCTCCTGGCGGTCTTTCAGCTCGAAGGCCTGCCGGCGAAACTCCTGGGCGCGCTCGAATTTCGGGTGACTTTCGACCGTCTCGTCGAGGGTGTGCTCGCGCAGCGTCGCCGTCACCCGCGCCGGGTGGCCGACCCGAACCGCCTCGATGCCCTGCTCGACCAGAAACTCGACCATGTTGTCGACGGCCGTATTCGACGCGGCACACACCAGCACCTCCTCGCCGGCGTCGACGCACTGGGCGGCCACCTCGACGGCGGTCGTCGTCTTGCCCGTCCCCGGCGGCCCGTGCACGAGATAAAAGTCGTCCGAGCCGATCGCCGCCTCGACCGCTTCGCGCTGGGAGGGGTTGAGCGTCGGGTTGTGCCAGCCCTCGATCTCGACGGGAAACTGCTCGGCGGGCTGGCGCAGGCCGACGACGATGTCCCGCAGCTCCGCCAGCCGCCCCTCGGCCGCCTCCAGCTCGTCGATCGCCGACAGCATCCGCTGGAAGGTGATGTCGTTGACGTACAGGTCGAGCCGCAGCCCCTGGCCGAACACGAACGAGTGCGGCCGCGAATCGAAGACGACCGTCAGCGACTCGCCCGTCTTCTCGGCGACCGTCCCGGTCGGGTTGTCGTCGCGATGCGGGCTCTTTTTCGAGACCATCACCAGGTCCCCGACGCCAATCTCGATATCCGGCAGCCGCTCGCCGGATTGCTGGCGCACGAACTTCACCTTGTGGCCGCCGAGCCCCTCGCCCTCGTCGCGGCCGCTCATCTCGAGGACCGCGCGGCCGGCCTCCTGGCGCTCCCGACCACTCATGTTGCGCATCTCGCGCTCGTAGCGCTCCATCTCCTCTTCGCGCTCGAGCTCGACCAGATTGCGGTAGCGGCGGACGTACTCGTCGACGGCTTCTGTCATGGGTGGTTCACGCTCGATGGGAAAAACGGGCAGTTGGACGAAGGGCCGACGCTCGACGGGATCGAGCCGGCGGCAAAACCGGGCGGCGCAACGCGAGGGGTCGGAGGCACCGAGCCGCCCCGGGGCTGTGGCCGGCGGCGCCGCATCGCACCGCCGGCCGTCGGGAGACGCCTACTGCGGCTCCGAGTCGCCCTCCCCGCCCGACGACTCGCTCTCGCCTGACGACTCGCTCCCCTCGTCGCCCTCGGCTTTCAGGTGGGTCTCGAGAAACTCGAGGGTCTTCTGCCAGGCGTCCTGGGCGGCTTCCGGGTCGTATCGCTCGCCGGAGGGGTTCGCAAAGGCGTGGTTCGCCCCCTCGTAGACGTGAATCTCGGCCTCCTTGTCGAGCTCCTCGAGCGTCTGCTCGAATTTGCCGACCTGCTCGGGCGGCACGGCGGTATCCTCCGAGCCGAACAGCCCGAGGATCGGCATCTCGAGCGTCTCCAGCGCCTCGTCGTCGGTCGTCAGCTCCCCGTAGTAGATGACCGTCGCCTCGATTTGCTCGGGCAGCATCAGCGCCGTCTGGAGCGACCAGCCGCCCCCGAAACACCAGCCGATGACGCCGATGCGCGGCGCCCCGACCTCCTCGTCGAGATACTGATGGGCCTGGCGGAGGTTGTCCTTGAGGCGCTCCTTGTCCTGCATCGCCGCCTTCATCAGCTCCTGGGCCTCGCCCTGCTCCTCGGCCACCTCGCCCTCGTACAGATCGACCGCCAGCGCCGTGTAGCCCTCCCCGGCGAGCCGCTCGGTCATCTTCTCGATGTTCTCGTTGAGCCCCCACCACTCCTGGATGACGATCAGCCCCGGCGCCGGCCCGTCGGCCTCCTCCGGCTGCGCCAGGTACCCCTCGACCGCCTCCCCGTCGAACGACGCGTACTCGACCCGCTCGGTCTCGACCGGCTGGCGAGGCTCCCCGTCGATCGCCCCGGTCGGCGTCGGCTCGTCGCCTTCGTGCTCGTCGGCCATCTTCTCGGTGATCGACTCCTCACCGGCATCCGCCTCGCCCTCTTCCGGCTGCTCGGCCATCTCTTCTTGTTGCTCGTCCGGCTTCTCGTCTCCGCCCGACTTGCATCCCGGCACCAGCAACCCGACGGCAAACAGCACGGCCAACACTCGACACATCCGCATAGCTCCTCCTCGAAGCGTGGTAGACATCCATCTGAACCCGAAAATCCGAAACATTCGGCGAGATGAAGCCTAACCACGGACGCCCCTCACCTCAACGTCCGAGGTCACTTCGAGGCCAGTAACGGCGTCGCCCACGGTCGCAGGCGACCACCGGGAGCCGAAGGCACCATTCGTAGCCCCTTCGCACCCCATTCGCACCCCATTCGTAGCCCATTCGTAGCCCATTCGTAGCCCATTCGTATCCCCGGTCGCAGGCGACCACCGGGAGCCGAAGGCCGGGGTCCTTTCACGTCGTTTTAGAAGTCTTTTCATAGCCCCGGTCGTAGGCGACCCACGGGAGCCGAAGGCCGGGGATCGCGCAAAACCCAAACACACATTCTTCTCCGCGCTTCCGCGACCACATACTCACTTACTCACTTACTCACTCACTTACTCATTGGACGCCTCAGCCCACGTCGCTACAATACATCTAGGCGCGACAACTTCTTCCACCACCGCCGGGCTGTTCATGGACTCGACTAGCTCCCCCCCCGAGATCCTCGACACCGACGTCGCCATCGTCGGCGGCGGCCTGGCCGGCCTGACCACCGCCGTCGGCCTCTCGCGCGCCGGCCTCGACTGCCTGCTGGTCGAACGCCACGAGCGCCTCGGCGGCCGCGCCCGAAGCTGGACCGACCCGACGACCGGCGACCCGGTCCACATCGGCCCCCACATCTTCCTCAGCAAATACCCGAACATGCTCGAGCTCCTCGACTGGCTCGGCACCCGCGATCGGATCGTCTGGCAGGACGACCATTTCATCACCATCGCGGATGGCCGCGAGACGTTCCGCCTCGAGCAGTATCCGCTCCCCGCCCCCTTCCATTTCTTGCCGTCGATCCTGGTCGACGAGCGCATCGGCCACGAGCACAAACTCTCGAACGTCCCCGTCACCCTGTACGCCATGCAGATGGACGAACAGGACGTCATGCGCCTCGACGGCATGAACGCCTACGCCTTTCTCAAGCGCATGGGCGTGACCGAAAAATACATCCGCCAGTTCTGGGCCTTCACCTCGCGGGCGATCATGAACGTCCCGATCGAGATCTGCTCGGCCGGGGCGCTGTTGCGGTTTTTCAAACGCTTCATCGGCCACAACGAGTTCAGCTTCGGCTTTCCCGACGGCGGGCTCGGGGACCTGTTCGCCCCGCAGGCCGAGCAGTTCATCCGCGAGCGCGGCAACGAGGTGCTGCTCGAGACCGAGGTCGAGGCCTTCGCGACGGCCGGCGGGCGGGTCGAGGGGCTGCACCTGGCCGACGGACGCCGGGTGCGCGCCGAGACCACCGTCGCCGCCCTCCCCCCGACCGCCCTGCGGCGACTCGTCCCCCGCGAGTGGACCCGCGAATACGAGATGTTCGGCGAACTCGGCTTCTTTCAGCCCTCCCGATACGCCAGCCCCTACGTCTGGTTCGACCGCAAGCTGACCGACCGGATGATGTGGGCCCGCGAGCACCGCAACTACGATCTCAACTGCGACTTTTACGACCTCTCGAACATCGTCTCCGGCTGGGAGGATCGGGCGTCGGTCATCACCAGCAACATCATCTGGGCCGACCGCATCGACGGGATGAGCGACGACGAGATCGTCGAGGAGACGGTCTACGAGATCTCGGAGTTTCTGCCCGAAGCCTCGATGGATCGCGTCGAGCACTCGCGGGTCAACCGCATCCCGATGGCGATCCACTGCCCGTTTCCCGGCACCGAGCGGCGCCGGCCGCCGACCCGCTCGCCGGTCGACGATCTGCTGCTGGCCGGCGACTGGATCCAGACCCACCTGCCGGCCTCGATGGAGAGCGCCTGTATGGCCGGCTGGATGGCGGCCGACGAGGTGCTCGAATCGCGCCGGGGAGACTCGCGGCTGGCCGTCGAGCACCCGAAGGTCGAGGGCCTCACCGCGATGGTCGAGCGCGCCTCGACGCTGATGCGGCCCCGCCGGGTCGGCCGACGCATGCTGCAGGTCGCGATGCAGACCGACTGGCTGCCGATTCTCGGAGGAGGCGACGATGATCGGACTTCTTGACGACCTCCGCTCGTACGTCGCCTCGGCCGGCAGTCTCGGCGCCGGCCGGATCGGCACCTACGTGCGGTATCTTCGCCGGTATCTCGACCTGCAGCGCGCGCTGATCGACTACCGCTACGTCACCGCCCTGCTTCTGGCCGCCCGCCTCGAGCTGTTCGCCCACCTCGGCGAACGGCCGATCACCGGCGAGTGCCTCGCCGAGGCGACCGGCACCGACCCCTCGGCGCTCGAGACCCTGCTGAACGTGCTCGAGGCGAAGGACGTCGTCGAGCGCCGCCCGGACGGCTGGGTCCTCTCGCCGTTCGCCGCGGCCTTTCTCACCGACGACGCCCCCGCCACCGAAGCCCCCTTCCTGCGGCTCCTCGGCGATTACGCCGAATCGTTCCCCGACATCGAGCGGGCGCTCCGAACGGGCGAGGCCCCCGCGCAATTCGACATCCGCCGGGACGGCCCCTCGGCGGATCGCTTCCTCGATGCGGTCAACAGCTACATGGACCGCGCCGGCCTGGAGCTCGTCCACCGCGCCGAGATGCCGCAGGTCGACCACCTGATCGTCGGCTCGATGGGCGTCAGCTTCTCGGCGCACATCCTGCGCCACTTCGACGGGGCGCGCGTCACCTACGGGTGCCTCGAGCACCTGACCGAGCGCATCCCCCGGCTTCGCAACGAGTACGGCGTCGACCCGACCCGCGTCGTCGACACCCACGCCCACTCCGGCGAGCCCGCCGACGATCGGTGGGGCCGCGAGGCGTTCGACCTGGTGTTCCTGACCAAAAAGATGATCCTCGACCCGGCCGACGGGGTCGGCGAGAAGTTCGCCCGCAAGGCCCACCGCGTGCTCGAGCCCGGCGGCACCGCGATCTTCTGGGAGGCCTTCCACCACCCGGACGGCGAGACCCCCGAGGGCCTCGCCCTCGAGAGCCTCTTCGACCTCGGCGTCACCCCGGACGCCGGCCCCCTGTACCGCCCCGCCTTCCGCGATCGCCTCGAGCGCATCGGCTTCGACGACGTCGAATTCGTCGACTGCCTCGGCGGCGCCACCTCCTTCGCCCTCGCCCACCGCCACTGAGACGCCCCGACGCCGGCCGCGGACGGCGCCGCCCCCGAATCGACGGAACTGTGAGAATCGACAGGCCGGCCCCCGACCACCAGCCCCTCACCGCCTCACCGCTTCACCGCCACCGCGCCTGCACTGTAGCCCGACCAACCTGGTCTGGCGGGAGTCTGTTGGCAGACCATCCCTGGTCTGCCTCGTCGCCAGACCATCTTGGTCTGGCGCGACTCAGCCCCCCACCGCCTTCACCGGCCCCACCTCTTGCTCGCCGACCGCCCGGCGAGTTACCAACCGACACATTCCGCGCGATGATCGCGCCGTCCCCACAACGAGCCCGGAATGATTGACGTGACGTCAACTTTACGCGTATAGGTTGAGCGAATGGACGAGCCCCTCGAAACGGCAGAAGCCGAAAGGGTCATCCGGTCGATCCTCGAAAACGGCGTAGTTCAATTCTCCGGCCACGCCGAAGACGAGATGGAAGAAGACGACCTCGAGAAGATCGACTGCAAGAACGTCCTGCGCGCCGGATGGGCCGAACCCGCCGAGTGGGAAAATGGCTCGTGGCGCTACCGGATCTGCAGCCACAAGCTGACGGTCGTCGTCGCGTTTCGCTCCGAATCTGAACTGGTGGTCGTCACCACCTGGAGGCACACATGAGCGAGTGCATACGTTGTGGAACCCCGATGGACCAGCGGCGTGACAGTGTCCCGTACGACGCCCTGCCGGGAACCATCCTGGTCGGCGTCCCCGTCTCGGAGTGCCCCGAGTGCGGCGAGACCGAAGTCGGCATCCCGCGGATGGCCAAACTCGACCGCACCCTCGCCAAAATGGTGGTCGAACAGGAGAGCCGCCTGACGCCCGACGAAATCCGGTTTCTCCGCAAGTACCTCGGCCTCTCCGGCCGAGACCTCGCTGCCCGCATGGGCGTCAGCCCGGAGACTGTCTCCCGCTGGGAGAACGACCGCCAGCCGATGTCCGAGACCAACGAACGCCTCCTCCGAGCCATCGCCGCCCACGAGAGCCCCGTCGACGACTACGCCGAAGCTCTCCCGAGCCACGAATTCGACGACCCCGAACCCTGGCGCGCCCGCCTCTCGGCCGACGACGACTGGAAGCCCGACTCCACCGCCGCCTGACCATCCCCTGCCCTTGCGCTGGCGCACTGTAGCAAGAGCATCTTCGCTCTTGCTGCTCCGTCGCAGCGGTGAGGCACTGGATCGGTGAGACGCTGAAAGCGGTGAAAGGCTGACAACAGCGAGAGGCTGAACAACGCCGACGGGCTGAGCGCCGAACGCTAAAGAACCAGCTGAGACACGCGACACACGCTGAGCCCCGAACGACCCGCCGCCACACGGCCGACCGCCGTCCGACACCCCGACTCCCGTCGACCCTCCCGTCGACCCACCCTGCTCCAGCGACATCACCGCCGTCCCGCTGCTTCTTCAGCGCCTCCGCGCTCACCGCCTCACCGCTCAGCCCCTCCGCGCCCTCACCGACCCCACCGCTTCACCGTCCTCACCGCCCCGCGACGACGCTGCTATTCATCGTTCGGACTTTCCCGCCTGTCCGCGCCGTAAAGCCCCCAGAATACCTGCGGCGAGTCGTCCTGTCGTTGGCATCAAGGACGCGAAGTGCACACATCGGATTGAGACTTTCCTCGCGCCAGCAAGCACCGGGTTACTCGAGGCACTACTGGGGGATGTGTGTGTGAGCCCTCTCGCCCCCTCCACTGCCGCGCGGCCAGTCTTTTGCCTCGTAGGTATCGTAGTCGACGCAGTGGCAGAAACGCGTCAGGTGGCCAAAGAGCTGCTCCAGTTGCTCAGTCGAATCGGGGCTGTGAGACCATTCGCTGAGGGAGGTCGGGTCGGCAATCACTGACGGGACTTCACCTTCCTCGCTGCGCGTCAGCTGCTAGTTGAGCCATCATTCCAGATCGTCGACGAATTCTGCCCCTTCGGCTCGGCGACAAGCTGTTGGCCGTCTCCCGCACACGGTCTCTCAGATGAGACTTATCGAGGATAAACGGCAGCTTGGCGAACCAATCGTCGAGTGCCTCTTTGAGGCCGGGGGCCTATCGACGACCGCGACGACCTGCGTGTCGAACTGTCAGCCGCGAAGGCACGCTCTCCCGAATCACTGGCTGACGCCCCTGGTCGATCCGATCACACACTTCGGCGGCTTCCGTTTGCATCCCGTTCGGACAATCCACCATACTTTTCATTCAGTCATCTTCCCGATAGAAAGATTGTATCAACGGGCAACATCGGCCGGGAGTTCCAGCTGGTACGGACGACGCGATACGTCTCGTCTTTGATGGTGAGAGCATGTGCTGAACCTCGGGCCCACGTCTCGCAATGGTTGCGGAAGGAGGAAAACGATGCGCAACACTATCGTAGTTTCGTTGGCGTTGTTTGTGTTCTGGCCGGTACTCGCATCCGCGGAGGTACCGGATACGTTTACCTACACGGGAACGCTGAAAAAGGATGGGGCCCCCTACGACGGCATGGTCTCCGCGACGTTCGCCCTGTACGACAGTGAGACGGGAGGGACCCAGGTCTGGAGCGAAACGCACCCCACTCTCCAGGTTCGAAACGGTCAATTCGTAGCGGAACTCGGCGCGGAGAATCCGTTCGACTCGGCGTTTGACGGAAAAGACCTGTGGCTTGCGATCACCGTCAACGGCACGACGCTGAGCCCGCGCAATCACCTCGGGTCTCTTCCATACGCCCACAGAGCCGAGACGGCCGACAACGCCGAACAGGTCGGCGGAATGGATGTCAGCGAGATCGAAACGGCGGTACAAGACGTCGACGCGAGTAACGTGAGCTACGACAACTCCACCTCTGAGCTGTCGGCCTCGAATACCCAGGACGCAATCGACGAAATCGCCGCCCTTCGACAAGAAATCGAGAGCCTCCGCTCCAAACTCGATGACAAGGCGGACAAGTCCACACTGCAAGACGACTACGCGACCAAAAGTGACCTTCAATCCAAGGCGGATCGATCGACGGTCCAAAACAAGGCGGACGCCTCCTCGGTGTATACGAAATCCGAGGCCGACTCCCAATTTGCAACGACGTCAGCCCTGCAGTCGAAAGCGGACAAGACGACTGTTCAGGACAAGGCGGATGCCTCGTCGGTCTATACGAAATCCGAGGCCGACTCGACGTTCGCGACCAACTCCGAACTACAATCGAAAGCCGATACCTCGAATGTCTATACGAGATCCGAGGCCGACTCGACGTTTTTGTCGGACGTGGAACTCGGCGACTACTACAAGAAGTCGACGGTTGACACCAAGCTATCCGACAAGGCCGACACCTCGCAACTGACAGACCTGGAGGACAAAACCCAGGACATCTCTCGGACGACGATCAACGGAACCCAGTCGCTCGTCTTCAACGGGGTAAACGTGCACGTTCGCAACGGACAGGGCTCGACCGATTCGACGAACGGGGCCGGTAATCTGGTCGTCGGCTACAACGATTCCACCGCCAACACCTCGGATACCGACGAGGCGGCCGGCTCGCACAACATTGTCGTCGGCGATGATCACTCTCATACCCAGAACGCATACGGAGGGGTGCTGGTCGGATTCGACCACGAGACCAGCGCCAAATACGCCTCCGTGAGTGGGGGGTATGGTAACACCGCAACCGACACCTACGCCTCCGTCACCGGGGGCAAATGGAACGACGCGACGGCCAATTTGGCGTCTGTCTCCGGTGGCAAGCTCAACACGGCATCTGGCGAGAACGCGTCGGTTTCCGGCGGGCTCACGAATACGGCGTCAGGGGTTGGAGCTTCGGTATCTGGCGGGACAGATAACGAAACCACCAGCAATCTCTCCTCGATCAGTGGAGGAAAAAACAACCTCGCATCTGATCGCCTTGGGTCCGTGAGTGGGGGGGAGGACAACACCGCCTCGGGGCAAAGCGCGTCCATTTGCGGGGGGCTTGGAATCACCATTTCGAGCGCATGGAACTGGGGCGGAGACAGCCAGGGGTTTGTCCAGAAATGATGGATGAAACGTGCTCCTGGGGCCGACGCTCCGGGCCATCGAGGGCCGATCTGCCGGGCCTTCTGTCACGGATTCGTTCGAGCATCCAACGACGAGGCGAGCGCATGCGATTTCTGCCATATTCGATCGGCATCGACGGGATCTTCCCGATGCTCCTCCTGTTCGCCATCGGGTGCGGTGGTCCACCCGCCGATCGTCCAGGGTTGGAGGCGGACGCGGACGCAGGAGACGATGCGACGGATGCCGAAGTGGCGACCAACGATGTCACGGATGGAGGAGGGGGGGACGCAGACTCCACGGCATCGGGGGGATTCCGCCTGCAAGGTCGGGTGGCACCCGCAGGTGGTTTCAGTGCCGACAACGACTTTTCACTCGAGGGGCACGTCACGACCACCCGATCAGCCAGGGTCTGTACGGGAAACGGATGGACGTTCGTCCCATCGCCCATCGAATCTTCTGCCGCCCCTTCTCAGTGAGGGGACCCCAAACGACGTCGACTCGATACAGCGGCCCGTACGTCCTCCCCTCACGGCTCGAACGGCAACGACCACTGTAGCAAGAGCATCCGTGCTCTCGCTGCTCCGAGGACCGCGGCGGCCGCCCGACCGCCGACACGTCCATGAGGCCGGTGAGGCGCCGAACCGGTGAGACGCCGGATCGGTGAAGCGCTGACAACAGCGAGGGGCTGAGCAACGCCGAAGGGCTGAGCGCCGAACGCTGAAGAACCAGCTGAGACACGCGACAGTCGCTGAAGCGACAAACGACCCGCCGCCACATGACCGACCGACGTCCGACACCCCGACTCCCGTCGGCCCACCCTGCTCCAGCGACATCACCGCCGTTCCGCTGCTTCTTCAGCGCCTCCGCGCTCACCGCCCTCACGGCTCTCACCGCTCAGCCCCTCCGCGCCCTCACCGGCCCCACCGCGCCTGCACTGTAGCCCGACCATCCAGGTCTGGCGGAGCTCTGTTGACAGACCATCCCTGGTCTGCCTCGTCGCCAGACCATCTTGGTCTGGCGCGACTCGACGACT
>CAZRLK010000007.1:21716-57377 GCA_964600555.1 uncultured Bradymonadales bacterium | reverse complement strand
CCGTTTCATCAGGTCCGGCGAGTGGGATGTGGTGGCGTAGACGAACCGTGAGCGGTCGGTGGGGTCGTGCTCGCCGGCGGCCTCTTATGCTGGCAGTCCACAGTGCGCCGACGGCTGGGCGATGCGCCTTCGGCGCTCCAGACCAGGGATGGTCTGGCCACAGTCCCGGCGGCCGGGCTCCCACGCCGGGCTCCCACCCCGGCGCTCCAAACAGTTCGGGGGGGAAAGCCCACGCCACGTGGCGTCGTCGGCGCCGTTCACCTCTCGGATCTCGGACCTCCGACCTCCGATCTCCGATCTCCGAACTCCGATCGCCGGCGAGCCGCCGGCGCTCCAGACCAGGGATGGTCTGGCCACAGTGCCGGCGGCCGGGCTCCCACCCCCTCGTCATGGGGAGCGCCGGCGCCCTCACAGCAGGTAGTAGGCGAGCCCTGCCAGCCGCGATTCGGTTCGCGCCAACTGCCAGCCGGCGATCGACGCGATCCCGGTCGCCTCGAAATCCTCGACGACCGCCCGGTCCCACTCGGTCAGGGCCTCGGATTCCTGCTCGATCGAGGCGACGAGCTCGACGGTCTCCGACAGATCGTCGTTGGCCGACTCGACGTCGTCGCCGAAGCGTCTCAGGTACGTCTCGCCGAGCAGCTTGACGTCGGCGGTCTCCGCTCCGTCGAAATACCCGGCGACGAGCTGCTCGAGCGACAGCGTCGTCTCCGGGAGGCTGTCGCGATCCTGTTTCGGGGGAGGCCCCCCACCGTCGTCGCGGGGCTTCGAGAACAGATCCCCGCACCCGACCCCGAGCAGACTCGCCCCGATCCCGGACAGGGAGGCGATCAGAAATTCACGTCGTGTCGTCGTCATGGTCGATCCGGTCAGCTCGTCGACTCGAGATGCTCGGCGAGGCGATGGGCGAGGGCGCAGATCGTGTAGGTCGGGTTGGCAAACCCACTTCTCGGAAAGACGCTGCTGCCGGCGACGTACAGATTGGCGACGCCGTGAACCTTGCAGTCGGCGTCGACGACCCCGTCTTCGGGCCGCTCACTCATCCGGGTCGTCCCCATGTGGTGGCACCCGGCACGGGCGGTTCCGGTCGTCAGCCGCCCCTGATCGTCGGTCGGCATCCAGAGGCGCCCGACGCCGAGCCGCCCCAGTTCGGCCCCGAGGTACTCGAGAGTCGTCTGGACGCTCTCGACGGTCTCCTCGGGGATCTTCCAGTGCAGATTCGAGCGCGGCACGCCGAGATCGTCGGTCTCGTCGGCCAGCGTGAGCCGACTGTCGGGGTGAGGAGATTGCTCGGCGCGTATCGTCAGCGAAAAAAGCCGGCGATCGTCGTCCTCCTCGATCCCGAGCGCCTCGGCCACCCGGCTCGACGGAATGTCGCCGCTGCGCCCGTCGCCGCCCTCGAGATCGATCTCTCCGAACGTCGCCCCCGAGGCCAGGATTTGCTCCTCTCGACGCACCGACTCGGGCACGCCGAGGGCGAGCTTGACGCGAGTCCGGCGGCCGTCCGGATGGCGCTCGTCGACCGTCGTCGCCGACTTTTTGCCGAGATAGGTGTCGAGCGCCGGGTCGGGACGGGTCGTCATCACCGCCAGGCCGTAGTAGTGGGGATGCTCCATGAAATAGCGGCCGAGATGGTCGTGGGCGTTTCCGATCCCGCCGGATGCCAGCATCATCCGGGGGTTTTCGATCCCGCCCATCGCCAACACGTACCGGTCGGCCCGGGCCGTAAACTCCGTCCCTTCGAGCGTCCGGCACGCCAGATGATCGACCGACGTGTCGTCGCCGCCGAGCGCGATCTCGACGACGTTGGCGTGCAGATACACCTGCAGGTTGTCGGCCTGCGCGAGATCGCCGCGATACGCCGACGCAAACCGCGTCGGCTCGCTGTACTGGTACACGTACGAGCGCGCCAGATCGGCGTCGAAGCCGAGGATCTCGTCGCCACGCCGCTCGAAGATCGAGGCCGGATCCCACTCGAAGGCGCCGATCTCGATGGTCTCGGCGGCACGCCGGTAGTACGCCACCAGATCCTCGCGCGAGAATGGCCAGGCCGGCCCCTCCAGCCACTCGCGCTCCTCGAAGACTCCCGACAACAGCGGGCGACACCAGCCGGCCCAGCAGTTCGTCGAACCGCCGAATGCCCGCGTCCGGCAGTTTTTCAGTCCGACGTTGGCATCCCCGCTGCTGGAGCCGCCGTACAGGTCCTGGTGTTCCTGGCTGCTCTGCTCGCCACCCCCCTCGAGCAAGAGCACCTCGAGCCCGCTGTCGCGCAGCTCCCGGGCGATCGTGATGCCCGCCGCCCCGGCCCCCGCGATACAGACGTCGGCCTCCAGCACGTCCCCCGCCGACACTTCCCTGGCATCGTTCAGCACGCTCGCCTCCGCACTCGTCGCTGATGATCGGCGTCGCCGCCAAAGCGCCCCATCAACTAGCAGAATCCCCCCGGAAGTTCAAAAATCGGTACCGGGGTCGCGGCGATGCGCGCGGCCGGGAACGGGCCGAGCGGTGCGTGCTCGAATCCACGCTCGCGTTTTGCTTCTGGCCGGCTCGCGGTTTAGGCTACGGGTGCAGGTTGCAGGACCCACGACCGTCCGGGCGACGACGCCTACGGGGGCGGTCCGGGCCGACGGTGCCTCGCCGAGGAGACGCCCGTGGACGACATCGACTCCGATACCCTCCGCGAACTGGCGAAACAGCGCGTGGGGACGACTCTCCGGGAGGTCGGCCGACTCGAGCGCCTGGTCGGAGTCGGCGGCATGGCGGCGGTGTACCGGGTCGACGACGAGGACGGCGAGGCGGTCGCCGTCAAGCTGATGCACGAGCATCTCTCCAACAACACCAGCCTCCGCGAGCGGTTTTTGCGCGAGGCGACCATCCTCGATCAGGTCGACCACCCGAACTCGGTGACCGTCTACGCCACCGGCGAGAACGCCGACGGCGAGGCGTATTTCGTGATGGAGCTTCTGGAGGGGATCGAGGTCGGCACCGTCTGGAAGCGCAAGGGGACGTTTCCGACCGGCGGCGCCCTCCGGATCGTCCACCAGGTCCTCGACTGCCTCGATGCCTACCATCGGGCCGGCGTCCTGCACCGCGATCTCAAGCCGGGCAACCTGTTTTTGACCCAGGCGGGGATCGTCAAGCTGATCGATTTCGGGCTGGCGCGCTACCGGGTCGAGGGACGGGCGACGACCAAAAAGGGGACCGCGCTCGGGACGCCGGCGTACATGGCCCCCGAGCAGGCGCTCGGCAAACAGGAGCAGGTCGACGAGCGCACCGACGTCTTCGGCGTCGGCGCCACCCTGTTCGCTCTGCTGGCCGGCCAGCCGCTGTACGACATCGGCACCGCCGATGCCGCCCTCGTCCAGGCGGCGACCTCCCGGCCCGACTCCCTGGCCGATCACGCCCCGCATCTGCCGGAGTCGGTCGTCGATCTCGTCGACCGGGCGATCGCCTGGGAGCGCGTCGATCGCTTCGAGTCGGCCGCCGAGATGCGCGATCGCGTCGAGCAGTTGCTGGAGACCGAGTCGTTCGACCGAGACGCCGAAGTCGCCTCGCCGAAACCGCCCCCCGACCAGTCCGACCAGCCGCAACGAGACAAAGTCGGCTGGGTCGGGGTCATGCGCGATTTCTTCGACGACATCACGGGCATCCTCGAGACCCTGCGGCGCGCCCCCGACGACGAAACCTCGCGCCAGGATCTCAAAAACGCCTTCAACAAAGTCCGCCTCGCCGCCGGCCGGCGCGACGAGCCGATCGCGTGGCGCATTCTCCCGCACTCGTTCGAGATGGACGGGCAGGTCGTCTGGGAACCGGAGGACGACCTCGAGCAGGTCCCCTACAACCTGTTCGACGCCGGGTTCCGCCGCATCCGCGTCGACCAGGGGCTGCGCTTCGGGGAATTCGTCACCTTCGTGCGCTGGCTCAACCGCGAGAGCCTCGAGGCGCTGCCGGCCGCCGAGACGCTGGCGACACGGTTTCGCGCCCTCGCCTTTCCGTCGATCGAGGCGGAGATCGTCGACCACTTCGAGTGGCGGGCAAACGACGCCGATCGGGCTCCCGGCGAGGTCTACCGGGCGCTGGCCGAACGCGCCGTCGACTACCTGCACGACTCCGAGGGCATGTGGGACGGCCTCGAGAACCTCGTCGACCAGCAGGACGAGACCGAGGTCGGCTCCCGGCGGGCGTCGGTCTCGAACAAAATCGACAGTCTCGCGACCGACTTTCTGCGCTCCCCGAAGGGCATCCTCTCGAAGCGCGGGGCCTCGACTCTGTACGAGACGATCCGGCGCGAGCGCGACCCGTGGGAGGGGCGGTTCGCCGCGGTCCTGGCCGACATCTGGGAGGCGGAGCACGGCACCGACAGACTCCCCGTCGCGACGGCCCGCGAGCTGCTCGACCATTTTCTCGACGACGACCGGGCTCGCCCGTTCGTCGAGCTGGCGGGCGCCGTCCACGCCCGGCTCGAGGGAGAGGCGGCAGGTGCCTGGGCGGCACAGGTGATTCCCGAACAGCGACTCGCCGATCTGGTGCCGGCGATCCTCCGGGAGGTCGGCTCCGAGTCCACCGAGGAGCGCACCCGCTGTTTCGAGACGCTCTCGCGGGTGATCGCGGATCTGCCCGAGGCGCGCCGCGACGAGATCGCCGAGCTGCGCGACGAGAGCAGCGAGACGATACGCGAGATCCTGGCGCCGTATTTCGACGCCGAGAGCAGACCGGACGAGATCGACCAGACCGTCGAAATGCAGGGCCCCCGGGTCCCCGACTCCGACCTGCGCGAATAACCGATGACGACGACCGGCCGACAGACCGACCGCGAGGAGCGAGGCGACCGGGCGCGCGCCGTCCTCGTGCGGCGGCTCTTCGAGGCGGCCGTCGACGAGCAGATCGACGATACGGCGCTCGAGCAGACCGCCGCCGAGATCGCCGGGCAGCTCGAGGCGGCGGGCGACACCCCGCCGGCGGGGCTGTCGATCCTGTTTCACGACGGCGGCATCTACGTCGACCGGCAACTGCTGCGCGCCGACCGGCCGGTCTACACGTCGTTTCGCGACCTGGAGTCGTTTCTCGGCAAGTTTCGCTGCAACGAGATCGCCTTCGAGCCCGGCTACTCGGACGACGACGTCGTCGCCGTCGCCGAGGCGCTCCGGCGCATGGATCGCCATCCGCTGGCCGTCACCGAACCGATCGAACCGACCGACGCCTCGGCCATCCGGTACGCCCAGCCGGCCGAGCGGGTCGGTCTGCTCGAACCGCTGACCGGCCAGAGACCGCTCGAGGTGCGCATCGCCCGCTACTACGCCGCCTGCCTGCAGACCCTGCGCACCTACCACGGCACCGGTGGCGACGAACGCACCGCCATGCTCGACGAGATCACCCGGATCTCGCAGGTCCTGGTGCACCTGTCCGGCCGCAGCCGCCCCGCCATGCTCTCGCTGGTCGGCCTGCGGGAGGCGCGCGACGAGTTTTGCGGCGTCGTCCTCGACAGCGCGATTTTGGCGCTCTTGATGGCGCGCCGCCTGACCGGCCACCTCGCCACCCTGCGGCGCATCTGCTTTGCCGCCCTGACCGTCGACGCCGCCAACCATCCGGGGCGCGACGAACCGCGACTGCCCGGCCAGGGCCCCCGCCGCTCCGCCGCCCGATCGACGGCCGAGCTGCTGGCCTCGAGCCGCACCTCCGAGACCTGGCATCGCCGCGCCGTCGAGCTGCACGAAATCCACAGCCTGCTCGAAGCCGGCCCCGAGGGCCTGGCCTACGAGCCGGAGAGATCCCCGAAAATCGAGAGCCTGCTCGTCAAGGTCGCCCGCCGCTACACCTACCTCGGCGCCAAACCGCCGTCGACCGTGCGCCGCGGCACCCCCGACGAGATCGTCCAGACGATGCTGCACCGCGCCGACGGCGACCACGAGCTGATGGTCCTGCACCTGCTGGTCGACACGCTGGGCCTGTTTACGATGGGAATGCCGGTGGCCCTGTCGTCGGGCTGGCGCGGGGTCGTCGTCTCGGCCGCCGAGCACATCACGAACTTTCATCTGCCGCGCGTCCGGCTCGCCCGCAACCCGGACGGCGAGTGGGTCGAGCCGCGCGAGGTCGACCTCAGCAACATCGACGAGGAGACCTACGGGTACGTCACCCGTCGCCTCGAGGAGCCCGGCGACAAGATGAGCCGCCTGCAGCAGCGCGTCCTCGAGGACGAATCGCTCTCGCCGGAGTAGCCCCGGACCCTCCGCCGCCCGGCACGTCGCGCCCGACCCCCACCCCGACTCCGAGCATCCCGCGAGGACCACGATGATCTGGCTGACCCTGCTCGCCGGCCTCGTCCTCCTGGTCGCCGGGGCCGAGGCACTCGTCCGCGGCGCCGGCTCGCTGGCGGGCCGGTTCGGCCTCTCGCCGCTGGTGATCGGCCTGACCGTCGTCGCGATCGGCACCAGCTCCCCCGAGATCGCCGTCAGCCTCCAGGGCGCCTGGTCGGGCCAGGGAGACGTGACGGTCGGCAACGTCGTCGGCAGCAATATCTTCAACACCCTGGCCATCCTCGGCGCCTCGGCCCTGGTCGCGCCGCTGGTGGTCGACTCGCGGGTCGTCCGCCTCGACGTCCCGGTGATGATCCTGGCGACCGGCGGCGTGTTCGCGATGGCGGCCGACGGGCGGTTCGGGCGGATCGACGGGACGATCCTGACCGCCGGCGCCGTCGCCTACCTCGCCTCTTCGATCTGGCGCTCGCGTCGCGAGAGCGCGGCGGCTGCGGAGGGCGACGAGACTCGACCCGCCGAGGCCCCCGGTCCGGGCCCCTGGCCGGCGGCGGTGATGACGCTCGGCGGCCTCGCCATCCTCGTGCTCGGCGCGAACTGGTTCGTCGACGGCGCCGTCTCGCTGGCGACGGCCGCCGACATCGACCCCCTGGTCGTCTCGCTGACCGTCGTCGCCGCCGGCACCTCGCTCCCGGAGCTCGCCACCTCCGCCCTGGCCGCCCGGCGCGGCGCACGCGACATCGCCGTCGGCAACGTCGTCGGCAGCAACCTGTTCAACCTGCTCGGCGTCCTCGGCCTCTCGGCGCTCGTCTCCCCGCAGCCGATCGCCGTCCCGGCCCAGACGTTCCACTTCGACTTGCCGGTCCTGCTCGCCACCTCGGTCGCCTGCCTGCCGTTTCTCGTCTCCCGGTACGCCCTCGAACGCTGGGAGGGCGGGCTGTTCGTCGGCTACTACCTCGCTTACACCACCTACCTGGTCTTCGCGGCGACCGACCATCCACTGCTCGGCGAGTTTCGCGACGCGATGCTCCTGTTCGTGCTACCACTGACCGCCGTGACGATCGGCGTCGTGACCGTCCGCCTGCTGCGAGAGCGCGAGACCGACCGCCCGTGACGGCACGGCGCGCGAGCCGGCCATGGATCGTGGGTCTGATCGGTATCGGCGGGAGGTCGGGGGGCGTCCTCGTGCTCTCGGCGGTCCGGGATCAGTTACGCCAAGATCGCCAAGCTCGCCAAGATCGCCAAGGCGTCCTCGTGCCTCCGACGGGACTCGATCGATCGAGGCACCGGCCCGGGAGACATCGTCTCCCGGGAGGGCGCCGCAACCGGAGCGCAGTGAAAAGCCCGAAGTCCGGCTTTTCATCTGCGCCCGAATGCGGCGACCCGGGCGGCTTCGCCGCCGTCCGGTGCCGCCGGTTGCGGGAGGGGCGTCGGCCTCGTTCTTGGCGTCCTGGCGTACAAAGAACGCCAACGCCTCCTTGCGCCTCCGACCGGAGTCGCTCGATCGAGGCACCGGCCCGGGAGACATCGTCTCCCGGGAGGGCGCCGCAACCGGAGCGCAGTGAAAAGCCCGAAGTCCGGCTTTTCATCTGCGCCCGAATGCGGCGACCCGGGCGGCTTCGCCGCCGTCCGGTGCCGCCGGTTGCGGGAGGGGCGCCGGCCTCGTTCTTGGCGTCTTGGCGTCTTGGCGTCTTGGCGTATGGGACCGTACGCGGCGGGACTCGCTGCGAACCGGCAGTTCACCCGGCCACCCGCTCCCACGGAGTTCGATCGGCCCCTCGTTCGTTTCGAGGAACCGACCGCGTCCCGGGGGGGAGGTCGACCCTCCGATCGAAGTCGCCGACTTCCGTTCCGCCGGGGGGTCGACCTTCAGAAAAGGAGGAAGGCGGCCGTGACGACCGGGTCGTGTTCGAAAATCGAGCCGGCGACCTCCTTCGAGCCGAAAGTCGGGTCAGCGAGCAAAGGAAGACGGCGGGTGCGAGCGCCTGGTCGGGTTGCCGAGATCGGCCGCCAACCGGCCGCGAGCCGACGGTCGACTCGGGGGGGACCAGCAGGTGCCCGCCCGATCCGACCGGGTCGACCTGCGATTCGAACGACGAGCCAACCCGCCCGAACCCAACCCGACCCCGTCGTCCCGGGCGACCGCCTCCCGATCGCGGCAACCCGACCTCCGCGCCCCGGGCGGCCACCTCCCGATCGCTCGAACTCGGCGCCACGCCGCACGAAGTCCCCTCCCGATCGCTCCAACTCGGCGCCACGCCGCACGAGGCTCCCTCCCGATCGCACACGACTCGGCGACGCCGCGCGGGGACTCGCCTCCTCGCGTTTCACTCCGCCGCCGCCGCCCCGGCCGGATGGATCCGATCGCGCACCTGCTCGTCGACGAGTTTGCCCGCCTGCTGGCGCACCAGATAACTGTAGTAGCCGCCGTTGTCGACCAGCTCCTCGTGCGTCCCCGTCTCGGTGATCTCGCCGTCCTGCAGGACGACGATCCGGTCGGAGTGGACGACCGTCGACAGGCGGTGGGCGATCACGAAGGCCGTCCGATCCTCGAACAACCGGTCGAGTGCCGCCTGGACCTTCGCCTCCGATTCGGCGTCCAGGTCCGAGGTCGGCTCGTCGAGCACGAGAATCGGCGGGTCCTTGACCAGCGCCCGGGCGATCGAGATGCGCTGCTGCTCGCCGCCCGACAGCCGGCAGCCCCCCTCCCCGACGACCGTCGCGTATCCGTCCGGCGTGTCGGTGATGAACCCGTGCGCCTGGGCGACCTTGGCCGCCCGTTCGATCCGCGCCTGCGAGGCGTCGGGACATCCGTAGGCGATGTTCGCCCGGATCGAATCCTGGAACAGAAGCGACTCCTGGAGCACCATCCCGATCTGCTGGCGCATCTGGCGCTGCTTCAACCCCCGGATGTCGGTGCCGTCGAGCTTGACGGCCCCCTCGCACGGATCGTGAAACCGCTGCAGAAGCGACATCATCGTCGACTTGCCCGCGCCGGTCGGCCCCACCAGCGCGACCGTCTCCCCGGGATCGACGTGCAGGTCGATCTCGCGCAACACCGTCTCTTCGCCGTCGTACGAAAAGCTCACGCCGTCGAAATGCACCTCGCCGTCGACCGAGTCGACCGGCTCGGCATCCGGCGCGTCGGGCAGGTGGTCCTCTTCGCTCAGGATCTCGAAGATCTGGTCGACCGCCGCCTTCGCCTTGTGCACCGAGCTGTACACGCCGGTCAGCCCCTGGACCGGCCCGAAAAGCCCCGAGACGTAGCCGAGAAACGCCACGAGCGTCCCGACCGTGATGTCGCCGTGCAGCACGAAATATCCGCCGGTCCCGATCGCCGCGACCCGCGCGATGGTGGTCGAAAACTGCGAGGCGGCCTCGACGCTGGTATCGAACCCGACACCCCGCACGACCACGTCGTTCGCCTCGTCGACCTGGTCGAGAAACTCGTCGGTCTCGCGGCGCTCCATCGCGAAGCTGCGGACCAGCGAGATGCTCGACAACACCTCGTTGAATCGCCCGTAGATGCTCGCCCACTTGTCGAGCAGCTTCTTTTCGCGGCGGGTCTGGGTGGGGCCGGCGAGGGCGGCGATGATGCCGGGCAGCGGCACGAAGGCCATGACGACCAGAAACAGCCGCCAGTCCATCTGTGCCATCGCGACGGCGGCGAAGGTGAGATAGCCGAGCGCCGGGACGACCTCGAAGGCGATGTCGCTGATCGCCGAGACGACGCCCTCGATGCCCCGCTCGAGGCGGGTCAGCACGGCGCCGACTCCCTCCTCGGAGTGGTAGCTTTTGGGCAGACTGTGCAGCTTGTCGACCGAGGCGTCGAGCAGGCTGTACTTGATCGCGATGCGGACCTTCCAGGTCAGCCAGTTGCCGATCCCGGAGGTGACGCGATCGAAGACCGCCAGGCCGACCAGCCCGCCGACCCCCCAGTAGACCGCCTCGAGCGTCCCGCCGTCGCCGAGCTGGTCGAAGATCTGCTTCATCAACAGCGGCTCGACCGCGCCGGCGACCGAACTCGCCAGGGTCAACACCAGGATGACCGCGATCTCGGCCTTGTGGGGTCTGGCAAACGAGAGCGCGCGCCGGAGGGGACTGCGATCCGGATCGGTTGTCATGGATGCGACCTGTACTGCAACTCTACGACGAATACGGCGATCGGGACATCGGGCCGCCGCGGGACGCATCCATACTCATTCGATCATTCGACCGGCGGTTTTCTGGCCCGTCTCCAGTCGTAAACCCGAACCGAAGAAGATGCCAAACAGTTTTCTCGAAAAATTTTGGTGGGACTGGAAGCCCCGTCTCCCCTCGTGCGAGCTCCGACGGTGGGCGATCACGTTCGCCGGGCCGCCGGGTCTCCAGGCTCGCCACGAACGCCACGGATCGGCGACGGGACCGGCCCCGCCGACACACCGGACCGGGAGACGGTGCCGGCGGTCGAGCGAGGCGCGTGTGGGGTGGTCCTCGGCCTCTCGGCGTCCTGGCATATCCGACCGGGACCGGCGGTCAGGCCCTGGGACGGGCGGAGGCATCGCGCCGGTGGGGCTCCCGGTCGAGCACCCGGCGATAGTGGGCGATCGTGTACTCGAGCCCCTCGCGAAGCGCCACCCCCGGCGACCAGCCGAACCGGCGCCGTGCGAGCGAGATGTCGGGGCGGCGCTGCTCGGGGTCGTCCTCGGGCAGTGGCTGCCGCTCCACGCCCCCGGCCGCCGGAACCAGCTCGATCACCAGCTCGGCGAGCTCCCGGATCGTCCGCTCGTCCGGATTGCCGAGATTGACCGGCTGGCGGTAGTCGACCTCGCGCAGCCGCACGAACGCCTCGATCAGGTCGTCGACGTACTGGAAGCTGCGCGTCTGCGTCCCTTCGCCGTAGACGGTCAGCGGGTCGCCGCGCAGCGCCTGACAGACGAAATTCGAGACGACCCGCCCGTCGTCCGGCGCCATCCTCGGTCCGTAGGTGTTGAAGATCCGCGCGATGCGCACCGGCATGTCGTAGGTCTCGCCGAACTCGTGGACGAGCGTCTCGCCGAAACGCTTCGATTCGTCGTAGACGCTGCGGGGCCCGATCGGGTGGACGGCGCCGGCGTACGACTCCTGCTGGGGGTGTTGTTCGGGATCGCCGTACACCTCGCTGGTGCTGGCGAACACGAAGCCGGCGCGCTCGCGGCGGGCCAGCTCCAGCAGCCGCCAGGTCCCCTCCGAGTTGGCCCGCATGCAGGCCATCGGGTGCTTCTGGTATTTCGGCGGCGAGGCGGGGCTGGCCAGGTGATAAATCCAGTCGATCGAGACGGCCATCTCGGGCAACTCCCCGACGTCCGCCCGCAGAAAGCCGAACCGATCTCGCCCAAAACACCCCTCCAGGTTGCGGCGGCGTCCGGTCAGAAAATTGTCGAGCCCGAGCACCCGGTCTCCCTCGGCGAGCAGACGCTCACACAGGTGACTTCCGAGGAATCCGGCCGCCCCGGTGACGAGAATCGTCGCATTGTCGTTGCCTGTCGTCTCCTCCACGAAGGACCTCCTCGGCGCGTCAGTGGGTCGAGCGTGCACTTCGTGGGTACGGCGGGATACTGCGGGGATACTCGGGGGTACTCGGGGGTACTGCGGGGATAGCTCACGAGTCCTCGGGGGGGCGGGTGGCGGCTTCGAATTCGTCGGCGTGGCGGACGGTCGGGGGTGGGCGGGAGGCGTCGCGGCGGCAGACGTAGACTTCGTCGTACGGCTCGGAGACGATCTCGAAGCCGGTCTCGCGGAGCAGCGCGCGGCAGCAGGCGTGGTTGGGGACCCACCAGTTGGTCGGATCGCCGGCGAATCGGCCCTCGACAAACGCCAGGGTCGGCCAGCCCGACCGGCGCATCTCGTCGCGCTCGGTGAACTTCAGCTCGTGGCTCTCCTCGGCGATCTCGTTTCCCGGCACCGTCAGGCTCTGGAAGACCATCCAGTCGTCGGCCAGCTCGCCCACGATGTCGAGGGCCAGAAGCGGGTAGCGCAGGTGGTACAAAAGCCCCATCATCATCACCAGGTCGAAGCGCCGGTCGAGCTCGCGCAGCCGGTAGACGTGCCGGCGGGTGAACTGGACGCGCCCCTCGGGGTCGAGATGCTGCGCCGCCCAGCGGGCCTGCTCGAGGTACCGCCCGTCGATGTCGACGCCGAGCACCTCGGCCCCCCGATCGGCGAGTTCGAAGGCGTAAAAGCCGGCGTTGCAGCCGAGATCCAGCACCCGGGAGCCGGTCATGTCCGCCGGCATCTCCGGGGCAAACGCCTTCCAGACCCGGCGGGGAAAATCGCCGAGCGGGTGCTCCGGGGCGGTCTGGGTGCCGTCGGGCAGATGGAGGTTGTGAAACCACGGGCCGAGTTCGACGATCTCGCTGGCGAGCGGCCCCTCCGCCGCCTCTCCGGATGCCTGCAGCGTGCTCATCTCATCACCTCTTCGAGGTGGTCTTCGAGTTCGGCGGCCCGGTGGCCCGGCGTATGTTCGGCCAGAACCCGCCGGCGGGCGCGCTCGCCGATCTCGCGGCGGGTCGGCTCGTCGATCGCGGTCAGATACTCGACGACCTCCCGGCGGGAGTCGGCGACCAGAATCTCGCGGCCGGGCTCGAAGTACGCCTCGAGCCCCTCCCACGGGTCGCTGATGACCGGGGTGGCGCAGGCGGCCGCCTCGAACAGCCGGACGCTCGGCGAGTGGCCGAGCCGCCGCATGTCCTCGCGGGTGACGTTCAGCGTCCAGCGCTGGGAGTTGTAAAAGCCGGGATGTTCCGGGGGCGGCAGATGGTCGATGCGCTCGACGTTCGACGGCCACGCGATCGCGTCCGGGTACTGGGGGCCGGCGACGACGAACGGCTCGTCGCCGAGGCGGCGGGCGGGCTCGAGCAAAAGCTCCTCGAGGCGCGGCTGCCGGTCGTCGCTGTAGGTCCCGAGGTAGCCCAGTTCCCACCGATCGGCCCTCTCCATCGGCCGGTAATGCTCCGGCGTCACCGCACACTGCAGCGTCCGGGCTCGCCGCGCCCCGTATTGCTGCTCGAGGATCTCGAGGGTCCGTCCGCCCGAAAACGACAGGTACAGATCGAAGGCCGGGATCAGGTTTGCCGCCAGATACTCCGCGTCGCCGTCGGCGAGTTTCGCCAGGGTGACCGGCGTGTCGATGTCGTAAAAGGCGGTCGGCCCGTCGTGGCGGGCCATCGCCCAGCGGGCGACGTCGATCCCGTCGGGGACGTACGAGCCGATCACCACGACGTCCGCCCGGTCGACGATCGGCGCCGCCTCGGAGCGCATCGTGGCGAGGTCGTCGTACAGGTGCGCCTCGCAGTACGATGGGTCGGCCAGGTCGCGGTTGCGCCGGTACCAGGGCCGGTCGCGCTCGAAGAAATCGACGCGGTGGCCCCGCGCATCGAGCGCCCGGATCAGCCCCCGGTAGGTCGAGGCGTGGCCGTTGCCCCACGAGGAGGTGATGGTCAATCCGAACACGGCGATGTCGAGCGACTCGAGGCTCATCACGACTCCTGGTCGGAGGGGAGATCCGACGGGCGGCTGCGGCCCTCGAGGATCGCCTCGAGTTCGGCAGCCCGCCGGGCGTAGGTGTGCTCGGCGCGCACCCGGGCCAGGGCGTTGCGCCCGACGCGCTCGGCACGCTCGTCGGTCAAACGCTCCAGATGCTCGACGACCTCGGCGCCGTCGTCGGCGACGAGGACTTCCCGGCCCGGCTCCAGAAACGCCTCGATGCCCTCCCAGCGATCGCTGATCAGGCAGGCGCCGGCCCCGGCGGCTTCGAACACGCGCGTCGGCGGCGAGTAGCCGACCTCGGCCATGCTCCGGCGGTTGACGTTCAGGACCGCCGTTGCGCTGCAGTTGAAGGCGTTGTGATCGTCGGTGTAGACGTGGCCGAGATGATCGACGTTGTCGGGCAACGGCCCCTCCTCCCAGCCGCTGCCCCCGAGCACGAACCGATGCTCCGCCATCGCCGCCGCCGGCTCGAAGAAAAACGCCTCGGCGCGCGCCTCGCGGTCGGGCAGCCGGTTGGCCAGAAAACTCAGCGTCGCCTCGAACCGCGGCTCGGGGTCGACCGGGTGGTGGGTCTCCGGGTCGAGGGCGTTGTAGATCGGGTGGCAGGCCCGGGCGCCGACGCGCCGGTACCCGTCGACGACGGCCGGTCCGCCGCCGTAGGTGAAGACGGCCTCGTAGCGGTCGACCAGCTCGTGGAACGGGTCGTCGGGGGCGTCGGCGAGCCGCGCCAGAGTCGCCGGCGCGTCGACGTCCCAGAAGACGACGTCGGTCGCCGCATCCTGCACGGCGAGCACCTCGCGGTCGAGAAACGCATCGAGCGCCCCGACGCCGCTGGTCTTGACGACCAGATCCGCCGAGCCGGCCCGCTCGATCGCCCGCTCCGCCGCCGGCTTTTCGGGCGCGTAGACGACGACCTCGGCATAGGCCGGATTGTCGATGTCCCGGTGGGCCTGGCGGTCGAAGGCGTCCGGCTCGAAAAACCGGATGGTGTGGCCGCGCTCGGCGAGCGCCCGGATCAGGCCCCGGTAGTAGGTCGCCGCGCCGTTCCAGTACGCGGAGACGAGACTCGAGCCGAAAAACGCGATCTGCATGGTCACTCCTCGAGGCTGGCGGGGGAGGATGAGCGGCGCTCGAGCCGGTCGGGCGCGCCGGCGGCCGACAGGTCGGTCGCGCGACAGATCTCGAGCAGCTGGTCGACGCGGTGTGCACAGGTGTGGCGGGCGAGGATCGTGTGGCGGCCCTGCTCGGCGAGGCGCTCGGCGAGTCGGTCGTCGTGGCGGACGGCCCGCAGGTGGTCGGCCATCTGCTCCGGGTCGTCGGCGACCAGGTAGTCTTCGCCGGGCGTAAAAAGCCCCTCGACATCTCGCCAGGGCGCGCAGATCAGCGGCACGCCGCAGGCGAGCGCCTCGAAGACCCGGATGGTCGGCACGCCGGCCAGCGCCTCGAGGTACGGGGCGCGGGGGACGTGCAGGGTCATCCGGTGGGCGGCGAACACCTCGGGGACCCGGTAGTTCGGCACCCAGCCCCGGTAGTCGATCCCGCGGCGGTCGAACTCCCCGACCAGCGGGTCCGGGTACCGCACGCCGTGGACCGTCGTCCGCAGCTCGAGCCGGTCGGCCGGCTCGACGAGATACCGCCGCAGCCGTCGGTCGCGCTCGCCGTCGCCCCAGTTGCCGATCCAGACCAGATCGCCGGTCGGCTCCTCCGCCTCCAGCGGGCGGAACACCCGCGTGTCGGCCGCCTCGTGCCAGGTCCAGACCTGCCGCTCCCATCCCTCCTCGAGGTACCGCTGGCGGAGGCTCTCGCCGAAGGCCAGGACGCCGTCGTAGCCACTCAGATCGACCCCGGCGATCGACTCCCGGTCGGTGACCGCCCGGTGGTGGGTGTCGTGGAAGAAGGCTCGAAACTCCCCCGTGCGCGCCCGACATCGACCGATCGCCTCGACCAGCTCCGGGGGGTTCCACTCGTGGACCAGCGCGACGTCGACGCCGTCGAGCGCCCGCTCGAGGTCCAGACGCGCCGGATCGTAGCGGTGGCTGTCGAGCCGCGGGAAGGCCCGCTCGAAGGCCGCGATCGCCTCGGGGCCATGATCGTCGACGAGATTGGCGATCGACCAGCCGTCGCGCGGCTCGAAGATCCGGACGTCGTGCCCGCGGGCGAGCAGTTCGGTGGCGACACCGCGCAGAAAATGGGCGTTGCCGTGATTCCACCCCGAGATCAGCGAGTGATAAAAGAAGGCGAATTGCATCACCGACCTCCTCGGGCACGCGGCAGGGATTCGACGGCGGCCGTCCCCTCCAGCAGGCGGCCGTACAGCTCGAGGTACCGGTGGGCCATCCGATCGGCGCGGTAGCGGCGCGCCCGACCGGCGGCGCGGCGCTGCATCTCGCCGAGCAGAGCCGGGTCGCCGGCGAAGGCCTCGAGGACCTCGGCCAGCTCGCGGGGGGCGTCCGGGTCGACATAAATCGCCGACTTGCCCCACACCTCGCGCAGCGAGTCGATGTCGCCGAGCACCAGCGCACAGCCCGACATCGCCGCCTCGAGCGGCGTCAGCCCGAACGGCTCGTAGCGCGCCGGCAAGGCATACACCGGCGCGCGTGCGTACCACTCCTTTAGATCTTCGCGCGCGAGCTCGCCGAGCACCTGAAGACCGCCCAGGTCGACCTCGCCGCCGTCGGGACTCTCCTGGCGGCCGGCGACGTACACCGGCCAGCTGCTCTCGGCGGCGACCTCGCGGACGGCGGCGACGTTTTTCGCCTCGTCCCACAGCCGGCCGGCGGTCAGCACCATCGGCTCGGCGGGCCGCGAGGCGAATCGCTCCGGGCACAGCCCGTTGGAGACGACGCGGCATTCGGGCAGGGGTCCGTAGTGGCGCTTCAGGCTGACGAGCATCGCGCGCGTCGGCGCGGCGACCAGGTCCGCCGCCCGCAATCCGGCCGCCACCCGGCGGCGATACTCGTCGAACCGCGCCGGCGCGGCCCTCCCTTCGACGGCCTCGAACCACGAGCAGACACACGAATGGCCGACCATCAACACCGGCCGCCCCCAGCCGAGATCGCCGTGGGCGTAGTTGTTGAGATGGACCACGTCCGGATCGGTCGTCTCGCACAGGTCGCGCAGCCAGTCGCCGGCCCGGTCGACCTCCTCCCACGGCGAGTCCATCCACTCGAGGGCGAGGTCCGCACAGTGCAGCTCGACGCCGGGGAGCTGCTCGAGCCGCCGCCGCGCCGGCTCGTCCGGCTCCCCGCCCATCGCCGCCAGGACCACCTCCGGCCCCCGCCCGGCGAACCGACCGGCGAGCACCCGGGCGTACGTCCAGACGCCCCCGACGGTGTCGGTCGTCATCAATATGCGCTCTGGTAGCTCGTCCATCGCTCCTGTTCTCCCGCGCTTCAGCGGCCCGACAGCTCAACCGCTCGACAGCCCAATCGCTCAACGCCTCGCCTCCAGCCACTCGTACAGCCGCTCGATGCCCGCCTCGAGCCCGACCGTCGGCCGCCAGCCGGTCGCCTCGCGAAACCGCGAGACGTCCGAGACGTAGTAGCGCTGGTCGGCGGGCCGCCAGTCGCTGTAGTCGACGGGCGGGCGTTCGCCGTGCAGCCGCTCGATCGCCTCCAGCAACTCCAGGAGACTCAGGGTCCGCTCCGGCCCCCCGCCGATGTTGAACGCCCGGCCGGCCGTCCGCCCGGCGTTCTCGGTCGCCAGGACCATCGCCTCGACCAGGTCGTCGACGAACAGCGCGTCGCGCACCTGCTTGCCGTCGCCGAAGACCGTCAGCTTCCGGCCCGCCAGCGCCGAATCGACGAAATGCGCGATCCAGCCCTGGTCCTCGCTGCCGTGCTGGCAGGGCCCGTAGATACAGCTCATCCGGAAGCTGATCCCGGGCACCCCGAACCGCTCGGCGTAGTCGAGCACGTACTGATCGCCGGCGCCCTTCGAGCAGCCGTAGGGACTCTCGAAATCGAGCGGTCGCGACTCGTCGATGCCCGCCTCGCGCACGGCCGGATCCGCCGGGAGGTACCGCCGCGGCGTCTCCTCGAGCGCCAGGTCCGACAGCTCGCCGTAGACCTTGTTCGTCGAGGCGTACACGAACGGCGGCGGTGAGGCGCGCTCGCGGAGGATCTCGAGCAGATTGACCGTCCCCTCGGCGTTGATGCTGAAATCCCGCCGCGGGTCGCGCATGCTCGTCGTCACGGCGGTCTGGCCGCCGAGATGAAACACCCGGTCGGCCCGGCGCGCGGCCTGGGCGAGGGTCTGGCGGTCGCGCAGATCGCCGGGGACCAGCTCGAGGTGTCGGCCCGGATCCTCGAGCAGCGCCTCGGCATTGCGCTCGACGCCGGGCCGCGAGAGATTGTCGTAGACGACCACCTGATCGCCCTCCTCGACGAGCCGCCGCGCCAGGTTCGCCCCGACAAACCCCGCCCCGCCGGTGATCAGACTCCGGCGGCGGCTCGTCTCCTCGAGATGGATTTCGGGCATCCCGACCGGATGGCCCCGCCGGGCGAGCCGCCGCAGGGCTCCGAGCCCCCGGTCGCGCCAGAGCCGAAAGGCGAGTTTGCGATGGCCGCGCGCATCGATCAGGCCGAAGTGATACTCGCGGTCGTCGAGATGGAACCCGTCGTAGGCGGGCCGCTCGGGAGCCAGATCGTGCATGCTGTACCAGTAGATCCGGTCGGCGGGGGCATCGAGCACGTCGTCGAGCACCCGAAGCTGGTTGAAGGCATCGTGATTCCAGGTCGAATAGCCGACCTCGGTGATCCAGATATCCGCCTCGCTTCCGACCTCGTCGAGCACCTCGCGGATGCGTCCGATCTCGCGGTCCCACCCGTCCCACTGCGACTCCCAGGTGCCGGGAAAGCCGTGGACTCCGACGACATCCAGGTGCTCGACGACGCCCTGCTCGGCGAGGTTGTACAGCCAGTTCGGGTCGATCGGGCTCAACCCCCCGAGCACGACCCGCTTGTCGAGCTGGCGGGCCCAGTAGGCGGCGTCGATGATCATCTCGGCGAATTTCGCGTAGGTCGGATCGAGCCGGAAGTCCCACTCGCTGCGGTTGTTCGGCTCGTTCCACAGCTCGACCATCTCGAAATACTCCCCGAACTGCCCGAGCGCCTGGTCGATGAAGTCGGCGAAGTCTCGCAGCCGCCGCGGCGGCGCCGACGATTTTTCCTCCTCGCCGAGCGACGGCGGCGTAAAGGTAAAGCACGGAAGCAACTCGACCCCGTGCCGGTCGACCGTCTCGACCAGCCAGTCGTACCAGCGTCGGCCGCCGTCGACGTGCCAGTCCGCCCAGGAGATCCCGGTCCGCAGCCGGTCGACCCCGAGCGCCTCCATCTGATCGAGCACCCGGCGCGCCCGGTCGTATTCGCCGACCTCGAACCACTCGAGGATGCCGATCTCCGGCCGCTCGCCGCCCGGGCCGCCGTCTGCTGGATGATGCTCGCTCATAGCCTCACTCGTGATGCGTGGCTCGTGATGCACAATGCGCGACTCGGCTTGCAGCTCCGGGTGGGCTTCGGACGCCCTGACGCCCGACGCCCGATGCCCACTCATACCGTCAACCCCCGCCCGTCGAGCTCCTGCCAGGCGTCCTCGACGCGATCGGCCGGGCGGGCGCCCTCCAGCCAGTCGGTCAACCGCTCGACGCCCCGGCGCAGATCGATCGAGGGCGCGTAATCGAGGATCCGTCTCGCCCGGGAGATGTCGGCAAAACAATGCCGGATGTC
The DNA here is from genome assembly GCA_964600555.1 of uncultured Bradymonadales bacterium. Classification (GTDB taxonomy): domain Bacteria; phylum Myxococcota_A; class Bradymonadia; order Bradymonadales; family Bradymonadaceae; genus CAJXPB01. Next base: position 37,894 of record CAZRLK010000007.1, on the reverse strand, counting down.
CCCGACGCGGTACTCGCCGGTGACCTCCGGCTCGAGGTCCGACCGACCCGCCGCCCGACACAACAGATCGGCGACCTTGCGGATCGTGTGCGAGGTTCCGCTGCCGACATTGAACACCTCGCCGGCCGCCCGATCGACCTCCAGCGCCCGGCGACACGCCCCGACGACGTCCCGGACGTGCACGAAATCGCGCCGCTGGCGGCCGTCCTCGAAGATCAGCGGCGCCTGGTCGTTGAGCACCCGCGCCGCGAAGATCGCGAGCACCCCGGTGTACGGGTTCGACAGTGCCTGGTGGCGGCCGTAGACGTTGAAAAACCGCAGCGCGACGGTCGGAATCTCGTAGGCGCGGCCGACCATCAGCGCCATCTGCTCCTGGTCGAATTTCGACAGCGCGTAGATCGACTCCAGCGACGGGCGCGTCTGCTCCGGGGTCGGCACCGGCTCCAGCCTGCGGCCCTGCGGGTCGGTCGGCTCCCAGTCCCCCCGCTCGAGCTGCTCGCGGCTGCGGCGCACGTCGTCGGCCCACTCGCCGTCGGCGCCGCGATACCGCCCCTCGCCGTACAGACTCATCGACGAGGCGACGATCAGCCGCTCGACCGGCGAATCGATCAACGCCTCCAGCAACACCGCCGTTCCGGTGGTATTCGTCGAGACGTAATGGGCGATCTCGTACATCGACTGGCCGACCCCGACCGCCGAGGCCAGATGATACACGGCGTCGATCCCCTCGAGCGCCCCGCGCACCTGCTCGATCTCGCGGACGTCGCCCCGGACCCGCTCGGCCGCCTCGGGCAGATGCGCCGGCCACCTCTCGCTCTCGCCGTGCACCTGCGCGTCGAGCCGGTCGAAGACTCGCACCTCGTAGCCGTGATCCAGGAGCTCATCGGCCAGATGAGACCCGATGAATCCGGCTCCGCCCGTGATCAAAATCCGTTCGCTCATGAGCCTGACGCCGCCTCGAAAGACGCGTGATACTCACCTCCGATACGGCGCACACTCGGCTCGACACCGCCCCGGCCCCGGAAAGACGGCCCGCCCCCGCGTCGGCGACGGGGCAGTCGGGCGGGCCGGCGGACTCACAGCGCCTGGCCGGCGGGGCGGACGACCAGTCGGTTGACGGCGACCTCCTCCGGCCGGCCGAGCGCGTAGACGACCGCCTCGGCGATCTCCTCCGGCGCGAGTGCCCCGACGCCGATCGTCTCCGGGTCCGGCTGCGCCCCGTGGCTACGCTCGAAAAACGGCGTCTCGACGACGCCCGGCGCCAGGGTGATCACCCGGAGGGTCGGCCGAACCTCCAGGCGGAGCGTCTCGGCGACCCGCTCGAGCGCCGCCTTCGAGGCCCCGTACACTCCGCCGTATTCGTAGGCGCGCTCGGCGGCCACCGACGAGACGAACACGACATCGCCCCGGCCCGCCTTGAGCATCCCCGGGACGAACGCCCGCACCACCCGCAGGGCCCCCATCAGATTCGTCTCGAGCAGCCCGGCCCATTTCGCCGGGTCGCCCTCGGCGAGCCGCTCGTGCGCCCCGCGGCCGGCATTCGAGACCAGCACCTCGAGCGGGCCCCGGCGCACCTCGAGGTCGGCCCGGAGCGCCTCGATCGCCGCCGGGTCGGTGATGTCGGCGCAGACGCTGGTGATGCCGTCGGCCGGCTCGGCGATCGGACGCACATCGGCGACGACCACGCGCGCCCCCTCGGCGGCGAGCCGCTCGGCGATCGCCCGCCCGATGCCCGACGCCCCGCCGGTCACCAGACAGTTCGCCCCGTCGAACCGCCCCCGACGGTCGCGCTCGTGCGCTGTCGACGTCTCGGTCGTCATCGTCGCCTCGGCATCGGGAAAACCGCTCGGCGGCTCGTTCGTTCTGCCGCTTCCGACCTGCTGCAACCGGTAAGCTAGCCAGCGTCGACTCCCGTACAAGAAATGTCGTCGGTACCGGTCCACTCCCCCGGACCCGGCGCGTGGACCTCGGGATCGACCCCCTCGCCCGGCGCGCGGCCGTACACCTGGTCGAGCAGTTCGGCGACCGGGATCGCCGTCTCGACCTGCGGATCGTAGCCGGGCCCGCGGCGAAGCCGGGCGACCCACTCGATCGCCGCCCGTCCCCCCCAGGCGTCCGGCGGCTCGGCGAGCCGCTCGCGGGCCGTCCCGTCGAACTGCTCGGCGACGAAATCGTAGTACGACCCGTCGACGTTGCGCAGCTCGACGCCCCCCTGGTCGCCGAAAAATCGCGCCCCGATCACACAGTCGCACCCGGCATCCAGGTGCCACGAGCACGCGATCCGCACCGTCGCCCCCCCGGCCACCCCGATCCGCAGATCGGCGTAATCCTCGATCTCGTCGTCGAACTGCTCGATCGGCTCGCCCCCGCCGTAACAGTGGCTGTCGACCGATTCGATCGCCGGGTACTCGAGCATCCACAACATCAGATCGACGAGGTGGATGCCGAGATCGATGACACATCCACCGCCCGCCTCGGCGCGCTCGTAAAACCAGGCCTTGTCGGGCCCGTAGGCGTTGTGGAAGACCAGCTCGGCCGCAAAGACCTCGCCGATCTCGCCCTCGGTGATCAGCTCGCGCATCTGGGGGACGCCGTCGACGTACCGGTACGAAAAGTCGACGGCCAGCAGGCGATCGGCCTTGCGGGCCGTCTCGACGACCCGGCGTGTCTCGCGGCCGGTCCGCCCGAGAGGCTTCTGGCAGAAGACCGACTTGCCCGACAGCAAAAGCACCTCGCTCTGCCAGGCGTGATAGGCGCTCGGCGTCGCCACCATCACCCCGTCGAGATCGTACTCCAGGATCGCCTCCAGCCCGTCGCAAAGCTCGGCGTCCGGCGCGATCCAGGCCGCCTTCTCGCGGGCCTCCGGATCCGGGTCGGCCATCACGACGATCTCGGCGAGCTGGCTGTCGGCGACCGCCTCCAGGCGGTGCCGCCCGATCCAGCCCAGCCCCAGCGCCCCGATGCGTGGTTTCTCGTGGTTGCTCATGAGCCCTTCCCTGGTGTCACCAGTGCCTTCATAAACCCCGCTGGCCGCTCGCGGGCGGCGTCGAGCGCCTCCTGCAGCCGGGCCAGCGGATAGCGATGGGTAAACAGCGCAAACGGCGCGAGCCGCCCCTGGTCGACCGCCTCGATCGCCTCGCGCATCCCCTCGAGATACCGGGCGCGGTCGCGTTCGTGGGCGTTGACGACATCCAGCCCCCGCCAGTTCCAGCTCTGCAAATCGATCCGACGGTCGCCGTCCTGGTGGTAGCCGGCGATCACCAGCCGCCCCCGCACCCGGCAAAGCTCCCCGGCGAGCTGCAGGGGCGCCTGTCGGCCGGTCGCCTCGATCACCCGGTCGATCCCCTCGCCGCCGGCCCACTCGCGGACCGCCTCGACGACGACGCCGGTCTTGCCGAACTCGAAGGCCTCCTCGGCGCCGCAGCGCACCGCCATCTCCCGCGAGAAGGGCCGCCGGGAGACGGCGACGACGCGGGCCCCCTCGGCGCTGGCCAGCTGACACAAAAGGCAGCCGAGAAACCCGGCCCCGACGACCGCGACTGTCTCTCCGGCGTCGATGTCGCAGCGGCGAAAGACGTTGATCGCGCAGGCGAGCGGCTCGCCCGGAAACGGCTTCCCGTCGAGCGCCTCCGGCAACACGACCGTCCCCTCGGCGCCGACGACCGCGTGCGTCGCAAAGGCGCGGTCACTGAGCGTCGCCACCCGGTCGCCCGGCTCGAGGTGCTCGACGCCCCGGCCGACCTCCTCGACGATCCCCCATCCCTCGTGGCCCGGGCGACCGGGGCGAAACGGATAGTCGAACCACTCCCGGCCCTCGAACGGCGGGACGTTCGAGCCGCAGACGCCGCAGCCCTGCAGCCGGAGGCGCACCTGGCCGGCGCCGGGTGCTCCGGGGGCGATCCGGCGATACGCGATGCGCCCCGGCCCGGCCAGCACGGCGGCGGCCGGCGGGTCGGGACAGCGCGCAGACAGCGAGGAAGCTTCGTCGAGGTCGGTGGCTCGAGACATAGATCGGCGCCGTGGGCAAAAGGAGGCGATGACGATGCGGACTCTACGTCGATGGGGACGGCGGCCGGGGGGACGACCTGCAGGGTCCGTCGGAGGTCGACGGGCCCGTCCATCTCGCGCCCCCCGGCTGTTGAAGAAGTTAGCCCCGGTGCCGCAAGATCAAACGAATGGCTCGCCAGCCGTCCCCGAGCAGTCTCCGAGCCCCCGCGTCGTTCGCCCCCCGGCCCGGTGAGTTGTCCTGAAGTCACAGTGGCTATGATTGCGATCCACAGCCGTTCAACCCACCTCCGACTCACGACCACGGGATCACCATGGTTCGCTGGTTCGCCGTCCTGACGTGCGTCACCCTCGCCCTCGCCGGGTGCGACTCCCGGACCGACAGTGCCGAAGCCACCGAGCAGCAGACCGCCGAATCGGACGACGACTCCGCCGAGCAGGCCGCCGACGGGGAGACGACCTCGTACAGCACCGCCACCGGACTTCGCTTCGAGGCCCCCTCGGAGTGGAGCGTCGAGTTGATGCCGGCCGGCGCCCGGATGGCCCCCGAAGAGGCGGCGAAACTTCGCGAGAAATACCTGCTGGTGATTCGCTTCGCGCCGGACGACGTCGACACCGCCACCGACGGCGACTACATCGACACCCTGGCCGACGACTTCTCGAAACACATCGACGGCTCCGAGGTCGCCACCCGCGAGGAGAACCTCGCCAATCCGATGGGCTCCGGGGCGTACGTCGGCTGGAACATCGACCAGGAGGGCTGGACGAAGCGCGTCGGCTTTTTTCTGGTCATCGACGACCCCTGGATGCTCGTCCTCCGGCAGGTCGGCCCGCTCGACCGCGTCGAATCGCGCCGCGAGACCCTCGAACAGATCTTCGCCTCCGCCGAACTGACCGACGCCGAAATCGACGAGCGACTGGTCGGCACCTGGCGGCGCGGCCGCCCGCTCGAGACCGAAGACGGCACCTACCACGAAAAGATGACGCTCGAGTCCGACGGGACGCTCAGGCTGGCGCACAAACCGGCCGGCGGCTCCGAGGACGATACCCTCGAGGATCTGGGCCGATGGGCCGTTCGCGAAGACGGACTCGTGCGGTATCTCGGCAACCAGGTGCGCGGGAATATCCAGATGCAGACCAACTCCTGGAGCCTCAGCGACGACGAGCGCATCCTCTCGATCGAGGTCGGCGACGAGACCGTCCGCTGGGAGCGCCTCGAGTGACGAGCGCTCGACCGCGCGGGTTGAACCATCCGCCGGCGTCGCCACGTTTGTCCCGACCTCGCCTCCAACCCGGGAGCCACGCGTGCATCCCCGCTACGACAACCGCCAGCAGGCCGGCCGACGCCTCGCCGAACTCCTTCGCCCCTACCGCGACCGACGCGACCTGCTCGTCGTCGGGCTGGCGCGCGGCGGGGTGCCGGTCGCCGCCGAGGTCGCCCGTTCGCTGGAGGCCCCGCTCGAGGTACTGGTCGTCCGCAAACTCGGAACCCCGGGCCGCGAGGAACTCGCGATGGGAGCGATCGCCCCGGAGGGTATCGAGGTGCTCAACGACGATGTCCTCGCTGCCCTCGGCCTCTCCGACGAGGTCGTCGCCGAGGTCGAGCGCCGCGAGGCCGACCGTCTGCAGCGACGCCTGACGCAATACCGCGGCGATCGCCCGCCACTGCAGCTCCGCGACCGCACCGTCCTGCTCGTCGACGACGGCCTGGCGACCGGCGCCTCGATGCGCGCGGCCGCCCGGTACGTCCGCTCCCACCAGCCCCGCGAACTGATCGTCGCCGTGCCGACCGGCTCCGCCGACACCTGCTCGGCGCTCGCTCGCGAGGTCGACGAGATGGTCTGCCCGTACTCCCCCCACCCGTTTTTCGGCGTCGCTCACGCCTACCGGCGGTTTCCCCAGGTCGACGACGAGACGGTCTCGCAGCTGCTGCACGCCGGACGCGGCTGAGCGCCGTTTGCTTTTTCGGCGCGCCCACCCCACAGATCGTCGCGTCGCCCCCCGACGCTCTCGCCTCCCAGCCCTCTCGGCCAGCCATGATCTTCGACCGCATCCGAGATGCCGCCGCCCGCGTCGCCGAACTCGCCGACGAAGTGACCATCGACCGGGCCCGCCTCGCCGAGTACGCCGCCGAACTGCCCGCCGACGCGATCGCCTCTCCCGAGCGCGACGAGGACCTGCATTTTTTCGGCCGCGACGAGCAGACGCTCGCCTACGTCGTCACCCTCGATACCATCAACTTCGGGTCCGGCTACTTCCCGTGGACGCAGCCGCGCGACGGCCGGACCGACTACGCGATGATCGCCCGGGCGCTGACCGACCACTTCGAGCGCCACGGCCCGTTCGCCCCGGAACGCCTCGTCGAGCTGACGGCCGAGGAGTGCGGCGAGCTGTTCGCCCAGGAAATCCAACACGAGATGCGCCGCAAGCTGATGGCCTCGTACGCCCACACGCTCGGCGAGCTGGGCGAGCATCTGCTCGACGACTACGATGGAAGCTACGTCGCACTCGTCGAATCCGCCGAGCACGAGGCCGCCGAGCTGGTCGAGCGACTGGCCGACATCCCGTCGTTCCGCGACGAGGTCGTCTACAAAAACGTCGACGTCCCGCTGTACAGGCGCGCCCAGATCATGGTCCAGGACCTGCACCTCGCTTTCGACGGCGAATCCTGGGGCGAATTCGACGATGTCGACGAGTTGACGCTGTTCGCCGACAACCGCGTTCCCCACGTCCTGCGGCTCGACGGCGTCCTCGTCTACAGCGACGCACTCGCTGAGCGCATCGACGCCCGCCAGCCCCTCCCCCCCGGCTCACCCGAGGAGATCGAGATCCGCGCCTGCGCCCTCCACGCCGTCGAACGTCTCACCGATGCCCTCGCCGACCGCGGCCACGACCTCCCCGCCCGCCTGATCGACAATTACCTGTGGCATCGCGGCCAGCAGGACCGCTACCGCGTCCGGCCGACCCACCTGACCCACACGGTGTATTACTGACGTCCGCATCCCCCTGCCGAACGGACGCGTGCGCCGTCCCGACGACCGACGCCCGAGGACCGACATCCGCAGCTCTCCCGCCTTTATTCTTCCTAGCCGTACATGGTAGTCGGTCCTCGACCGCATGCCACGATTCGTTCAGTCGCCGGGAGGCATCGATGCGAATTGCGATCTTTGGCGCGACCGGAAAGACCGGCCATCATCTCGTCGAACAGGCCCTCGAGCGCGGGTGGGAGGTCACCGCCTTCGCTCGCACGCCCGACGGACTCGCCAGCGACCTGCGTGCCGGCGTCGATCTCGTCGAGGGAGACGTCCAGAATCTCCGCGACGTCGAACGCGCCGTCGAGGAGACCGACGCGGTCGTCAGCGCGCTGGGACCGACCGACAGCTCTTCGGACGACGTTCTCGAAGTCGCCGCCGAGCACCTCGTGCACTCGATGCACCGCCGCAATGTCGACCGGCTGGTCACCCTGAGTGGCGCCGGCGTCAGTTCCGAACGGGACAAACCCCCGGTCAGCCGCGGATTTCTGGTCACTCTGATGGATTACTTCGCCGACCGGGTTCTCGAGGACGACCGGCGCCACGTCGAGACGATCCGCGAGTCGGATCTCGAATGGGTGATCGTTCGCCCCTCGCGGCTGAGCGACGAGGAGCCGTCCGGCAACTTCCGCTCCGGCTACCTCCCGCCCGGCCCCGACGCCCGCATCGCCCGCGCCGACCTCGCCGAGTTCATGCTCGACCAGCTCCTGACCGACATGTACGTCCGCGAGATGCCCTTCGTCACCTCGTAGCGCGCCAGCGTCCGGTGGCGAGTCGCCGAACGCCAGTCGCGAATACTCTCCGTCGCCAGAGCGTTAGTCTCTCGCATCGACTCTCCCTTCGAGTCCCCGACAGCCCATGGATCGTTCACGTTCGATCACGCGACCGCCCTCTCAGAGCCAACTCGAACCGCGGAGCCCGAAAAGCCGGGTGCTCGCGGCCCTGATGTGCTTTTTCTTCGGGGTCTTCGGGGTCCACCGGTTTTATGTCGGCAAGTTCTGGACCGGCCTTCTTCTGCTGGCGACCGGCGGCGGGTTCGGCGTCTGGTGGCTCGTCGACCTGGTGATCATCGCTCTCGGCCGGTTCAAGGATGCCGAAGACCGCGTGCTCGGCCCGCCGCAGGTCGACGAGCACAAGCAGCAGCGGCGACGCCGGCTCGAAGACTCCCGCGACCGTCAGCCGCCCCACCGGGAGAGGCGGCGAGATCGGCGGACCGACGGGACGGACGGGACGCTCGAACGGTCCCGATCCGACCAGGACGAGGTCCGGTTCCCCGAGGCGAACGAGGCCCGGTTCGACGACGAAGGCGACGAATTGCTGAAAGATCCCCTCGAGGAGGAGTTCGAGAAGCTCGAACAGGAGATGGACGAGCGCTCCTGACGCCTCCCCTCGCCTCGGGGGCCGGCCCGACGCCACGGCCTCACCCGAGGCCGAGCAGCCGCGCAAGGTGGTACTCCAGACGCCCCATCGTCTCCGCCGAGAGCCTCCCGAGCGGCCCCCGATCGAGCTCCAGACGCTCGAGGGAGACGACGCGCAGCTGCTCGCAGGCGAAAAAACTCTCGCGCGCCAGCCCTCCCTCCGGCGGGGAGACACGCACGTGACTGACGATCCCGGCGTCGCGCGAGGTCGAGGGCACGACGTGCACCAGTCTCGCTTCCGACTCGCCGACCCAGTCCGGCGAGACGACCGCCGCCGGTCGGGCTTTGGCGATCTCCCCGCCGACCGCCTCCCGGATCGTCCCGAGATCGACCACCCAGACCTCGCCTCGCTGCGGTCGCGTCATCGTCGCCTCCGGCCCCGTCAGTGCCGCCCGCCGGAACCGCCCCCGTCCCAGGCATCGCCCCGGGCGCGCAGGTCCGCAAAGTCGGCCTGAAACCGCTCCGCGTAGCGCTTCTCCTCGAGCGCCTCGAGCGCCCGCTCCAGAATCTCGGCCTCCGAGGCGCCGGTCTCCTCGACCAGCGTCTCGAGGCGATCGCCGAGTTCGTCGTCGATTTCGATCGTCGTCGCCATCACCTCTCCCGTCACAGTTCGCCGGCCCGAAGCGCGACCAGAATCGAGTGGGTCCCCCGGTCGCGCAGCGTCTGGTATCGATAGTCGATCATCGTGTCGATCGGCGCCTCCCACCAGTGCAGGTTCACCCCGACCGTCCCGCGGTGGACGGCCCGCTGCTGGGCGACGATGTCGTAGCCAATTCCCGGCTCGACCTGGAAGCCCTCCTCCGGCCCGAACGCATACAGCGCGTGGGCGTAGCCGCCGAACAGCTCGTCGGTCCCCGGCGGATCGAAGACCGTCAGCCCCTCGAGGTGCACGTCGAGACGATCGTCGTCGTAGGTCACCCCGACGTCGAGTTGCTGGTCGAACGCCTCGGCCCGCCCCCCGGGGAATTCGTTTTGCTCGAGGATGTGCTGCCCGTAGCCGACATGGACCCCGAGCCCGACCGGAAGCCGCGCCGTCACTCGACCGGTCAACAACTGTCCGCGCGGCTGCTGGAAACTCACCTGCTGGTGGCGGGGCTGAAACAATCCGACCTGTCCGACCAATTCCACCTCGTCGAGGTCGGTGCGCCCAACCAGCTCGCCGCCGACCCGCCGGTTCGGGACCACGTCGCTGATCAGCGCCCGGCCGACGAACGGCAAATCGGTCGCCGAGCGGAGATACTCCACCGACACCGAAGTCTTGAAACGGCCGGCCCGGAGGCCGATCCCGTCGATCGGCCGGAGCGTCGCCACGATGTCCTTGACGACGACATCCCCGCTCGCACCGCCGATCTGGAGGGCCACATCGGCGGTGTCGGCGTACGAGGCGGTCATCTTCGCCCGCGCAAAATCGAGGGCGAAGCCGTAATCGTCGGTCTCGTACGACCGCAGCTCGGCCCCGGCATGAGCCTGCCCGAAGACCCCGAGCCCGACGGAGACGTCCTCGTCGCTGTACACCTCGTAGGCCTGCGCCCCGGGAATCCCCAGCCCCATCGCAACGACCAGCGCCACCATCGAACTCGCTCGTTTTTTCCACTCCATACCGCTCGACTCCATCTCTCCGACGCCACATTGTCATTCGATCACAGGTCGCGGGCGGACACCATAGGCGCCATCGCACCGATTGCGAAGAAACCTGCGCGCCCCTCCCGCCCATCGCTGGACGTCCCGCCGCGCTGGTTAGGTTTCAAGACAGATGTGCCCGCGGTCGTCGTATCTGTCGTAGCGTCGAGCCGCCGCTCCGGTTCGAGGTGCAGCGGCCACCCGATGCGACACGGACGGCGGACGACCGACCACATCTCTGCCGCTTGCCAGAGGCAAGTCGATGACAAAGAACGAGACGCACGCCGAACTTCCCCTCATCTCGACTTCGGAGACCGTCCTCGTTCCCCACACCACCGTCCCACTCGAGTTGCAGCCTCGACGCTACCGGGCCCTCGACGAGCCGATCCTTTCGGGCGACCAACTGCTCGGGATGGGGTTCGTCGAACAGACCGCCAGCGCCGTCCCCCGGGGCAACGTCCGGCGGCGGATCATCGGCCTCGGTCGCGTCGTCGAATCCGAACCGCTGACCGGCGAAGGCCACGTGTTGTACCTGCAGGGTCTGGGGCGCGCGCTGATCACCGACGAGGTCGACTCGACCGCGCCGGTCCCCACCGTGCGCACCCGGCGCATTGTCGAGCAACTCGACGCCCCCGAACGGGCCCAGGAGCTGATCTGGTCGGTCCGCGGCGGCCTGTTGATCCTGCAGGATCGAGGCATCGAGGGCGCCGAGACGCTCAACTACGAGGTCTCCAATCTGTCGGCCCCGGGCGCAGTCGCCGACATCGTCGGCGCCGGGATCTTCCCGGAGGTCGACCAGAAGCGCCACCTCCTCGAGGAACTCGACGTGTTGACCCGCCTGCAATTCGTCGACGACCGCCTGGCCGAACTCGTCGTCGAGGCGTACCATTCCAATCCGCCGGAAGCCCGCGAGCGCAACTGACCCCTCCGGCGCCCCGTCGAATTTGAATGAATCCCTCCGCTCGGCGCGTTACCCGGACACGCCACCGCCGACGTCCCATCACGTGTGTACGGGTATGCCATGACGGTACTCGCTGCGACGGACTTCTCCGAGGCGGCGAACCGAGCCATTCGGGTCGCCGGGCGCGAGGCACGCTTGCGCGGGGAGGCGCTGACCGTCGCCCACTGCATTCGCCTGGAGGCCGACCGGACCCCCTGGTGGCAGATCTTCGATACGCGCCGGGTCGACCCGGCGCGTCTGCACACCCGGGCGGAGCGCCGACTCGAATCGACCGTCCATGCCGAACTCCCCCGCGGGAAGCGCCCCGAGCGCATCGACCTACGCACCGCGCTCGACTCGCCGGCCGACTCCCTGCGCGAGCTGGCCGCCGAGATCGCTCCTTCCCTCGTCGTCATCGGCGCGACCGGGCGCGGCAGCCTCGAGTCGGCCGTCCTCGGGAGTACCGCCGAGGAGCTGATCCGCTCGCTCACTGCTCCGGTCCTGACCGTCCCCGGCCACGGCGACGCCCCTCCGTTTCAAAAGATCCTCGTCCCCGTCGACTTCTCGCGGTGTGCCGGCATGGGGGTCGCCGCGGCGATCGAGATGACCAGACGCGAGGAAGCCGAGCTTCTGGTCTTGCACGAGGCCAAGCTGCAATCGACGGGCGTCGGCCGTCCCTCGCTCGGCCCCTCGAGTGGCCTGGAGCGCAGCTACCGGGCGGAATTCGAGCAGAAACTGCTCGCCTACCTGCGACAATTCGACCTCGACGGGATCGACCTGGAGCTCATCGTCAACGTCCAGTCGTACGACACCCGTACCCCGGCGCGGGCCATCGTCCTCGAGGCGCAACGGCGGAGCGTCGACCTGATCGTGATGAGCACCCACGGCCGGCGCGGCTTCCGGCGATTCGTCCTGGGCAGCACCACCCTCGAGGTGCTCCACCAGATGCCGACGCCCCTGCTGACTCTCAATGCACGGAGAGACGACGGCGAGTGACGAGCCGACTTCGGCGAGATCACTCCGTCGACCCGCTCGGCAGCCCCGTCCCGAGGTCGAGCGGATAGGCGAAGTTGCCGAAGGTGAGCGTCTCGGCGGCGACCGCCCAGCCGAACGTCTCGACGAGTTCCTCGCGGCCCTCCTCGCCGCGCTCGAACCATGGCTGGTAGCTTTCGCGCGGGAGTACGGCCACGGCGTAGGCTCCCAGCTCGCCACTCTCGGCGAGCGACCGGAACGTCTCCTCGCCGCCGCGCAGATGTTCGAGCTTCGAGCCGTACGCCTCCAGAACCCGCTCGTGCTCCCGGTACAGCAATTCGGCGACCTCCTCGGAGCTCGGATCACCGGGATTCTCGAAGCGGTGATCGGTCGAAACCTCGTGCGCCGCGGCGACGACCGCCCCCAGGCGCACCAGCCGGCCGTAATGCTCCCCGATCGTCCCTCGCTGTTCGATCGCCTCGATGTAGTAGGTCCCGAGCTCGTGCACCGAGGCGGTCACCTTCCAGATCGCAAAGACCGCCCGGACCTGCTCGACGACGCTCGGAGAATCGTCCGAGTCGGCCGCCTCGCTCAAAGTCTTCAAATCGCGAAACGGCTCGGACTCCTTCCACGCCTCGATCGTCTCGACGAACGCCTCGTAGTCGGCCCCGCTCAACGGCTCCTCGAGGTCGACCGCCACCTTCCCGCCGCGCACCGCCTCGCGGCGCTCCTCGGCGACCTCCTCGCGCACCTCGACCCCCTCCTGCAGATCCCGAACCCCATCCGTGAAGGCGTACGCGAAGTAGGCCGCCCCGGCGCCCCCCGCACAGACGAAAAACAGCAGCCCCGCGCAGCCGCATCCGAGAAGCCACTTCCACCAGTTCGACCCCGAGCTCTCCTCCTCGCCCCCGGGCTCGGCTGCGCCCCCCCGACGATCGTCTCGTGCTCCCGCCTGCTCATTCATTGTCGTCTCCTCGCTACTGCAGCTTGCACGCCTTGTCGTAACCGTTGTCGCACGCCTGCTTCATGTACTGTTTGGTCTTGGTCGTATCCTTGCTGACGACCTTTCCCTGGCTGAACAACATCGCCAGATTGTAGCATCCTTCACCGACGCCGCGACGGCAAGCCTCCTGCAGCAGCGAGACCGCCTGCTGGCCGTCCTCCTCGACGCCCCGCCCCTCCATCTGCAGCGTCGCCAGGTACACGCAGCCGCTCGGATCGTCCGCCTCGCAGGCCTCGCGAAACAGCCTCGCGGCTTGCTCGGGCTTCTCCTCGCCGACCACTCCGCGATTGTACATCGACCCGAGGCTCGTACACGCCCTCCAGACCTCCGCCTCGCACGCCTTGTCGTAGTGTCGTTGCGCCTGCTCGCCGCTCTCCTCGACCCCCTCGCCGCTGGCGTACAGCAGGCCCAGATGAAAACAGGCTTCACCATGATCGCGCTCGCAGGCCCGATCAAACAAATCGGCCCCCGTGTCGGCATCCTCCTCCCCCCCGCGCCCGTCGCGATACATCAACCCGAGATTGAAACACGACCCGGTACTTCCAGTCTCACAGCCACGCTCGTAGTGGGTCCGCGCCGCCTTCCGGTCCTCGTCGACTCCGTCGCCGTTCTCGAGAGTGACCCCGAGATTGTGACAGGCGTTCGACTGACCCGCCTCGCAGCCGCGCCGGTAAAACTCGACGGCCCTGGCCGGGTCCGGCTCAAGCCCCTCGTCCGACTCGTACATCACACCGAGGTTGAAACACGCCTCGCCGATGTCCGCATCACAGGCTCTCGAGAAGTACTCGGCCGCCTTGTCGGGATTCTGGTCGACATCCTTTTCGCCCTTCGCATATCGGTTTCCCACCTCGGTACAGGCCTCGGGCTTGCCGACCTGACAGTCTTTGACCAGGGCCTCCGTCGAAGTCTCCTTGCCGCTCGAGTCCGGCATCTCGGGGACCTGCTCGCTCGTTTCGCTCTCGGAACTCGACTCGGTATTGCTCGAGGAGGCACAGCCCGCGCCGAACAGCACCGCCAGGCCGAGCGACGAAACGAGAAGGCCGGAAACGAAATCGTGCACGTCGTTCATATCGTGGTACCCGTGAGTCTGGAGTCGATCGGGGGGAGCAGAGACGAATTGCGCAGGTATCTTGAAGCTGATCGCCCCTCGTTCGCAACCCCTTTTTTCGTCACCGACGACCTCTCCCCGACCCCCTTCGCAGTTTCGCCCTTCGCTCAAACAAACGCCGTTCGTCCAAACGCCGTTCGCTGTCGTTTCATTGAGCTTGAAGGTTGCCTGCTGACGATCGATATACACGTGCCCCCGTCGACAAGGGGTCGACCGACGAATCGAATCGCACCTTTCGGGAGCGACGATGGACCACAAGCTGATCCAGCAACTGACCGTTTCGAACGATTCGACGATCGTCTTGCTCGTTCTCGACGGCGTCGGAGGACTTCGCCGCAAAAAGGGAGGGCGCACGACGCTCGAGATGGCCGACACACCCCATCTCGACGAGCTGGCCGAACAGGCGGAGTGCGGGCTGCAGACCCCGGTCGGCCCCGGCATCACCCCCGGTTCCGGGCCCGGCCACCTGGGTCTGTTCGGCTACGATCCGCTCGAGTATCGGGTCGGCCGCGGGGTGCTCTCGGCGCTCGGTATCGGCTTCGATCTTCGCGATCGCGACGTGGCGGCCCGCGGCAATTTCTGCACTGTCGAAGACGGCGTCGTCACCGACCGCCGCGCCGGCCGGATCGACACCTCGACCAACGAGCGCCTCTGCGAGAAGCTCCGCACCATCGAGGTGCCCGGCGTCGAGCTGCACGTCGAGCCGGTCAAGGAGCATCGCTTCCTGCTGGTGTTGCGCGGCGACGACCTCGACGGAGACGTCCTCGATACCGACCCGCACGAAGTCGGTCGCGAACCGCACCGCCCGAAGGGCGCCTCGCCGGCCGCCGAGACCACCGCCGAGAAGGTCGCCACATTCATCGAGCGGGCCCGCGAGCGGCTCGCCGACGAACATCCGGCCAACATGATCCTTTTGCGCGGGTTCTCGAAACGCCCGACCTGGCCGACCTTCCAGCAATCGTACGGACTCGATGCCGCCTGTCTCGCCAATTATCCGATGTATCGCGGCGTCTCGCGGCTGGTCGGCATGCAGGCCCTGGAGGCCGGCGAGGCGATCGACGAGAAGTTCCAGAACGCCGCCGACCGGTGGGCGGCTCACGACTTCTTTTTCATCCACGAAAAACGTACCGACAGCAGCGGCGAGGATGGCGATTTCGACATGAAGGCAACCGTCGTCGAGGAGGTCGACGCCCGGCTGCCGAAGCTGATGGACCTCGAGCCCGACGTACTGGTCGTCACCGGCGACCACTCGACGCCGGCGAAGATGAAAAAACACAGCTGGCATCCGGTGCCGGTGATGGTCTGGGGCGAGAACACCCGGGCGGACTCCGTCGAAACGTTCGGCGAACGGACCTGCCGGGAGGGAGCCCTCGGCCCGCAGTTTCCCGCCCGTGATCTGATGGCCCTGGCGCTGGCGAACGCCGGCCGCCTGACGAAATTCGGCGCGTGAGGACCGGGAAGGTTACTGGTCCATCTCGGCCTCTTCGGCGCACTCGATGCACCGAAGCGCGTGGGGAATCGCCTTGAGACGGGAGGTCGTAATCTCGCGGCCACACTCGATGCACTTGCCGTACGTCCCCTCCTCCATACGCTCGAGCGCAGCGAGGATGTCGCCGAGCTCCTGGCGGGTCGTCGGCTCCAGCTCGGCGAGGACCTCGTCGTTTTCGAGCTCGATCGCCTGATCTTCGGGATCGCGATCGAGCGGCTGCTCGTCGTGGCGCAGCTCGGATTGTATTTTTTTCAACCGCTGATGTATTTGATCGCGTCGGTCCTGCAGCGTACGTCGCAGTTGCTGAAATTCGCGGTCGTCCATGATGCATCCCTCGCGAAGCTGGGCACGGATTGACGCCACATTTGCATAAACGTTTGGCGAATCCCCTCGATTTTCAAGGCCTCCATGTCCGAGCCGTCCGATGAGACGCCCTCGATGCGACGCCTGGCCGTCGAGACGGCCTGGTTTACGCTCCTGGTCGTCGGCACCGTCGCCGAGGCGGGCGAGCTGTTTCGCTCGCCGCTCAATGAACTCGCCCGCTGGATGATCGACGTCCGCGGCTACGCCGGCCTGTTCGCCGGGGTCTTC
>CAZRLK010000007.1:0-21706 GCA_964600555.1 uncultured Bradymonadales bacterium | reverse complement strand
CGTGGCCGGTTACATGTTTCGGGGTCCCCTCGAGAAGATCGCCGGCTTGGTGATCGCGAAACTCGGCTACGCCGGGTTGTTCGCCGGAACCTTCGCCGCCGACGCCTTGACCGTCCCGATCCCGCCCGACTTTTATCTGTTCATCAGCATTGCCGGCGGCTCGAGCGTCGCCGTGACCCTGGCCGCCTGCTCGTCGGCCAGCGTCCTGGGCGGCACCGTCGCCTACTTTCTCGGCCCCTACATCGAGCGGCTCCCCGTGCTGCGCGAGCGGCTCGAGCAATTTCGCCCGCGCGGCGAATATCTGTTTGGCGAGTGGGGCGGCTGGGCGGTCGGCGTCGCCGCCCTGACGCCGGTCCCGTTTTCGATCGTCGCCTGGCTGGCCGGCATCTACCGGATGGGCTACCCGGCGTTTTTCGTGGCGTCACTGTGCCGGGTGCCCCGGATCGTCGGCTATTATGCGCTGTATGCGTACGGCTGGGCGCCGGCCGCCGTCTGAGACGTGCCGCTTGCATCCCTCGGCAGATCGTGCAAATCGTCGCTCCCGTCGAACGCATCGTAATCGTCCGCTTCGCCCCGAAATCACCCATGATGGTCGATCACCGCATCGTCTCGTCGTGCGTCGCCGCCGCCCTGCTGTTCACCGCCTCGACGGGACTCGCCGCAATGTCGGTCGAACAGGTGCCCAATCCCCGCGACCGCGGTGCCT
Organism: uncultured Bradymonadales bacterium; assembly: GCA_964600555.1. Taxonomy (GTDB): domain Bacteria; phylum Myxococcota_A; class Bradymonadia; order Bradymonadales; family Bradymonadaceae; genus CAJXPB01. Next base: position 21,000 of record CAZRLK010000007.1, on the reverse strand, counting down.
GGGTCGCCGATACCATCGATGTCATCCCTTCCAGCATCGAGCAAAAGATCAATGCTCGCCTCGACGATCTCGAGCGGGATCTCGGCGTCGAGGTCGCCGTCGTCACCGTCGAGCAGGTCGACGCCCCGACGCCCAGGGATTTCGCCACCGAGCTGTTCAACCACTGGGGCGTCGGCAAGGCCTCCTCGGACAACGGACTGCTGGTGCTGCTCGTCCGAAGCGAGCGCCGCCTCGAGATGGAGACCGGCTACGGTATGGAGGCGGTCCTCACCGACGGATGGCTCAAAGGCATGCAGCAAGACAAGATGGTGCCGCATTTCAAGGACGGAGACTTCGGCCGGGGGCTGCAGGCCGGCGTCCGGGCCTCCGATCGGCGGATCCGCAAGTATCCGGAAGGGATCGGCGAGGGCGCCTCGTCGTTCGAACCTCCCGAAAAGCGCGGGTTTCCCTGGACATTCTGGGCGTTTCTCGCCGCGTTCGGCGGCCTCGGCGCCTTCGCCGGGCACCGATGGTACTCGCGGCGCCGGGAGCGCACCTGCCCGGACTGTGAGATCGAAATGAGCATGCTCTCCGAGACCGAGGACGACGAGGAGCTGACGCCGGGCCAGCAGACCGAGGAGGCGATCGAGGCGGTCGACTATCGCGTGTACAACTGCCCGGAGTGTGATTTCGACCGCATCGTCCGCGACGCCCTCTGGTTCAGCGGCTACGATCCGTGCCTGCGCTGCGACCACCGGACCCTCGACACCCAAACTGAGACGACCGAAGAGGCGACTACCACCTCGACCGGCACGAAACGCATCACCAAAACGTGTGCGCACTGTGAGTACGAAAACATCTTCACTCGCACCATCCCCCGCAAAAGCTCCAGCTCGTCGACCGGCACCGGCGGCTCGAGCTTCGGCGGGGGCGGGGGCGTCGGCGGCGGCGGAGGGGGAAGCTTCGGGGGCGGCAGCTCCGGTGGCGGCGGCGCCGGCTCGAGCTGGTAGAGACAGATCGCTTGCGACCGGCACCACGCGGAGACGATGAGCACACCCGACGAGGAGACGCCCGACGAGACGGACTACGAGGACGTCGACGAGGTCATCGGCATCGCCGAGCGGATGATGCAAAAACAGGAGTCCGCGCTGTCGGACGAGGAGCTCCAGGAGGTCGGCGCGGAACTCGGTATCCCCGCCGAATACGTCGACCGGGCGCGCAACGAACTACAGCGGCGCCGCGAGAAGGAGCGCGAACGCAAAAAGCGCCGACGGCGACGGCGCCGCCGGTGGAAGCGCCGTCTCACGATCGGCGCCACCGTCGCCGGCGTCATCTTCGGACTCTGGTCGTGGGTGGCCGTCTCCAACTTGCGTCAGACCCACGCCCGGATCGAGAGCCAGCGCGCCGAGATCGCCAACCAGCAGGACCGAAAAGAGGCGATCGAGGAGCAGTTCGCCGATCAACCCGATTCGCCGGAAAAACAGGCCCAGCTGACTGGTTCGGAAAATCGACTGCGGGTCGCCATCCAGCGCTACAACCGTGCGGCCGCCGATTACAATCGCCGCGCCGGGAGTTTTCCCGCCGCGCTGTGGGCGCCGCTGGTCGGGCTCCCGGCCGACGTCCCGACCGCCAACGATCTGCCCGGCGGCTCGTAATCTGCCCGTTCGCCTCGGCGACCGTCTCACCTCCCTGCGGGAATTTCCCGCCCCCCACAGCCATTTTCCGTGCGAGCACGTCCACGACCCCGTTTTTCCCGGAGGATCGCGTGAACAGCACCCTGTCGCAACTGGCGGATTCGATCGGCGACGCCCACGCGGCGGTCGACGCGGTGATCGAGTTTGTCGACGAGCAAGGAGGAGAACGCACGAGCTGGCGGTTGATCCTGTCGGAGGAGCCGCCGGACATGGTCTACGAGCAGCCCGACACCGATTCCGACCCGATCGTCTGGGTCGAGGAACTTCCCGACATCCCCGCTGCCCAGTACGCCTACCGGGAGCTTCTGCGCCGCGGCTTCAAAGACGAAACCGACGTATGGGAGGGGCGATATCTGGTCGTCTCGCCGCGGTAGCGCAGCGGCTGAGTGAGGCGGCGGTCGGGCAGCTGAACGGCCGGGCATCCGAGCAAACGGCAAACCGTCCCGTTCACGAATTCCGCCTCAGCCGCTACACTCGAAAAAACTCGGCAACCAAGCTGCCTGGCAGCTCGGCAGTTGAGCCACATTTTTTCCGTTGCTCAGCCGCCCGGCTGCCGAGTTGCTCAGCCACTGCCTTACCGAATGGAGTATGCATGATCCGCGATTTCGACGACCTGCGCGATGCCGTCGCCACCCCCTCCGACCAACGGCTCGCCGTCGCCGCCGCGACCGACCCAAAGACCCTGGAGGCCGTCGAACGAGCGCGCCGGTCCGGCGTCGCAGAGGCGATCCTGTTCGGCGATGAGGAAACGATGGCCGCCAGCGCCGAGGAGACGGGTCTCGATCTCGGCCACTACGAGACTCACCACGTGCCCGACCCCCCGAAGGCCGCCCGGACGGCCGTCGAAGCGGTCGGCGGCGGCGAAGCCGACGTGTACATGAAGGGCTACATCCATACGAGCGCCTTTCTGCGCGCTGCGCTCGACAAAGAGATCGGCCTGCGCTCCGGCCACCTGCTCAGCCACGTCTTCCTGCTCGACGCCCCGGCCCGCGACCGGCTCCTGTACGTCACCGACGGCGCCCTCAACATCGATCCGGCCCTCGAGGACCTCGCTCAGATCGTCTCCAACGCCGTCTCCCTGGCCCACTCGCTCGGTCACGACGAGCCGAAGGTCGGCATCCTCTCGGCCGTCGCCGCAGTCAAACCTTCGATCGCCTCGTCGGTCGACGCCGCCGGCCTCGCCAAAATGGCCGATCGCGGCCAGATCGAGGGGTGTCTGGTCGACGGACCGTTCGCCCTCGACAACGCGATCAACCCACGCGCCGCCGCATACAAAGAGATCGAGAGTCCGGTCGCCGGCGAGGCCGACATCGTGGTCGTCCCCGACGTGGTCACCGGCAACAGCCTCGCCAAATCCCTGCCCCACGTCGCCGGCGGCGAGATCGCGGGACTGGTCGTCGGCGGCACGGCCCCGATCGTGTTGCCGAGCCGCGCCGACACGCTCGAAAGCAAGTTCATGGCGATCTGCGCTGCCGTCGCCCAGACCCAGCAAATGGGCGGCGAGGAATTGGACGTCCAGACCGTCCATTTTTGAGGGGACGGTAGGAACCTCGGCGAGGCCGCCGACGCTCCATCGATGGGTTGAGAGCGCAATCCATGGATTGGAGGCACAACCCATGGTTTGGGGGTGCGATCCGGATCGTAACCGACCGTCTCGGCTGAATCGGTTGCGCCCGCGCAACTGCAGTGCTATCGGTTTCCGGCGAGTCTGCCCCCACCTCCGCACTACCCCGCGACAGACGATGGCCCACCACGACGAGAGAGACGAGTCCGCCGGGTTTCCCGACCGCCACATCGGCCCCGACACCGACGACATCGAGGCGATGCTCGAGGTCGTCGGCTGCGAGTCGCTCGACGAGCTAGTCGACGAGACGATCCCCGCCGAGATTCTCGACCGCTCGCCGCTCGAAATCGACGGTGTCGAGAGCGAAGCGGAGATGCTCGAGGAGATGCAGCGCCTCGCCGACCGCAACGACCCCCACCGATCGTTCATCGGCCAGGGTTACCACGACACGCTCCTCCCACCGGTCCTGCAGCGCAACATCCTCGAGGACCCGAGCTGGTACACCCACTACACCCCCTACCAGTCCGAGATCGCCCAGGGACGGCTCGAGGCGCTTCTCAATTTCCAGACGATGGTCTCGGATCTGACCGGCCTCGAGATCGCCAACTCGTCGCTTCTCGACGAAGCGACGGCCGCCGCCGAGGCGATGTCGATGCTGCACGCCGCCGACCGCGGCTCCGACGCCTCGCGGTTTCTCGTCTCCGCGGACTGCCACCCCCAGACGATCGCCGTGTTGAAGACCCGCGCCGAGCCGGTCGGCCTCGAGGTCGACGTGCGGCCGACCGACGCCTTCGAGTTCGGCGACGAGACCTTCGGGGCGCTCGTCCAGTATCCGACCACCGACGGGGCGGTCGAAAACTACGAATCGCTGTGCAGCCGCGCCCACGACGCCGGCGCCCACGTCGCCGTCGCTGCGGACCTGCTGGCACTGACGCTCCTGCGCGCTCCCGGCGAATTCGGGGCGGACGTCGCCGTCGGCACGACCCAGCGGTTCGGCGTACCACTCGGCTTCGGCGGGCCGCACGCCGCCTATTTCGCCACCCGCGAGCAGTTCAAACGCAAGGTGCCAGGCCGGCTGATCGGCGTCTCGAAGGACGAAGACGGCGAGGTCGCCTACCGGATGGCCCTGCAGACCCGCGAGCAACACATCCGCCGCGAGCGGGCCACCTCGAACATCTGCACCGCCCAGGTGCTTCTGGCGGTCATCGCCGGCATGTACGGATGCTACCACGGCCCCGGGGGGCTGACCGCGATCGCCCGGCGCATCCACCGCTACACCCGGGCTCTCGCCGACGGCCTCCAGGAGCTCGACCACGCGATCCGCCACACCGACGTGTTCGATACGCTGCGCGTCGACGTTGACGACCCCTCTCGGGTGCTCGAGCGCGCCGCCGACGCCGGGATCAACCTCCGGGAGTATCGGGACGGCTCGCTCGGCGTCGCCCTCGACGAGGCGACCGACCGCGACGATCTCGAGGCACTTCTGACCGTCTTCGGCGCCGACCGAGAGGCGATCGAGGTCGACGCACTGGTCACCTCCGCCCCCGACGCGTATCGGGGTCCGCTGCCGCGGCGCACGTCGTTCATGGAGCACGACAACTTCCACGAGTACCGCTCCGAGACCGAGATGATGCGGTATCTCGACCGCCTCGCCGGCCGAGACGTCTCGCTGACCGACTCGATGATCCCGCTCGGCTCGTGCACCATGAAACTCAACGCCGCCGTCGAGCTGATGCCGATCTCGTGGCCCGAGTTCAACCGGGTCCACCCGTACGCCCCGCTCGAGCAAAACGCCGGCTACCGCGAGCTGATCGAGGACCTCGAAGACCAGATCCGCAAGATGACCGGCCTGCCCGCCGTCTCCCTGCAGCCCAACTCCGGGGCCCAGGGCGAATACGCCGGGCTGCTGGCGATCCGCAACTTCCATAAAAACCGCGGCGACGCCGACCGCCGGGTCTGCCTGATTCCGGAATCGGCCCACGGCACCAACGCCGCAAGCGCCTCGATGGCGAACATGCAGATCGTCAGCATCGCCTGCGACGAGCACGGCAACGTCGACCTCGCCGACCTCGAGCAAAAGGCCGAAAAGCACGCCGACCGGCTCGCCGGCGCGATGTTTACCTACCCGTCGACGCACGGGGTGTTCGAGGAGGACATCGAGGCACTGTGCGAAGCCGTCCACCGCTGTGGCGGCCTGGTGTATCTCGACGGGGCGAACATGAACCCGCAGCTCGGACTGTGCCGGCTCGGCGACTACGGCGTCGACGTCTGCCACCTCAACCTGCACAAGACCTTCTCGATCCCGCACGGCGGCGGCGGCCCAGGGGTCGGCCCGGTCGCCTCGACCGACGAGCTGGCGGCGTTCCTGCCCGACGATCCGCTCGCCGGTGACGCCAAAGTCCAGCAGCCGGGGCCGGTCGCCGCCGCCCCCCACGGCAGCGCCTCGATCCTGCCGATCTCGTACGCCTACATCCGGCTGATGGGCGACGAGGGGCTCGAGCGCGCCTCCGAAGTCGCAATCCTCAACGCCAACTACATGGCCGACCGACTCGACGAGCACTACAACGTGCTGTACCGGGGCGAGCGCGGCCGGGTCGCCCACGAGTTCATCCTCGACCCCCGCGAGTTCGACGAGACGGCCGGCATCGATGCCGAGGACATCGCCAAACGGCTGATCGACTACGGCTTCCACGCACCGACGATGTCGTGGCCGGTGCACGGCACCCTGATGATCGAGCCGACCGAATCCGAAAGCAAAGACGAGCTCGACCGCTTCTGCGATGCACTGGTCGCCATCCGCGACGAAATCCGGGCCGTCGAAGACGGCGAGTACCCCGAAGACGACAACCCCCTGGTCAACGCCCCGCATACCGCCGAGATGATCGCCGCCGGCGACTGGGACCACCCGTACTCGCGCCAGCGGGCCGTCTTTCCGACCGACGTCGCCTCCCGCGACAAATTCTGGCCGCCCGTCCGCCGCGTCGACAACGTCTACGGCGATCGCAACCTGTTTTGCTCGTGCCCCCCGCCCGAGTTTTTTGAAGACAATTAAATCTGCGATCCGATCGGGGCCGGGCAAACAGAGATCGCCGATTTGGCGGCCTCTCCCCCGGCCCCACGAACAGATACGCTCCCGTTTGGCGTCCCGCGGCCCGGCCCCCACCTTGCCGATCGACCGTATGGCTCGGGCCCCTGCGCCCCCGCTGCCGCTCCTCCAGCAGATCCCCCTCGCCATTTTGTTCGCGATCCGAGTTGCCTCCCGGCGAGACGTCGCGTAGCATCCACCCTGGAGGTCCCCCTCCCACAGATGCCCGGTGTGCCGTAACCCGCAGTACTGGCAGCAGGCCGTATGAAGCTGTTCAAAGCCCTCTCTCTCATCGCCCTGGCCGCCCTGACCCTCTCCGTCCAGTTCACCTCGAGCTGTAACGGCGTGCTCTCCGAGCCAGGCTCGATCGACCTCGATCGCCCCTACTCGTTTCTGACCGGCCGCAACCATCCCCCCGACTCCGAGCAACCCCTCGAGTCGCTGAAGGTACTCACCTACAATACCTTTCTGCGACCCGCCCCGATAAGCTGGGGCGACGCCAACCAGTGTCGGGCCACCGAGATCGGCCAGGAGCTGGCCAAACGCGCCGACGAACTCGATCTGGTCGTCTTGAACGAGAGTTTCGCCAAAGACGCCGTCCAACAGCTCGCCGACACCGTCGGCAAACGCTTCCCGTATCGCGTGCTGCGCCGTCCGCGTGCCGACGTCCTGCGCACCAGCGGAGGACTGTCACTTCTGTCACGCCACCCGATCCGGACCGTCTACACCGACACCTTCGAGATGTGCGCCTACGACGACTGCCTGTCGACCAAGGGCTTTTTGCACGCCGTCGTCGAGCTGTCGGAGACCCTCCGGGTCAACGTCTTGGCGACCCATCTCGACGCCGGCGACTCGACCCAGGACCGGACCGCGCGCGAAAACCAGGTCGCCACGATCCGCGATTACATGGACCGTCGGGGCGTCGGCAAAAAGTGGCCGACGCTTCTGATGGGCGACATGAACGTCGACGGGCTTCGCGAACCGGAGGACAACGCCGAGTACCGCTCGACGCTGGCCCATCTCTCGAAGCAGCCGTGCCGCGGCATTGGCGGCGAGGGCAACGCCTCGAGGCTGTGCGGCCAGAAGGCCGGCGACGTCGTCACCTCGAGCTACGAGGACTGGTCGTTCGACGCCGAAGACACCGAGCCGGTCAACTCGATGAATTGCGTGGGCCGCTCGCTCGCCCCCTGTGACAGCCCGAACGAGGCGTCGAACTGGAAGGAGCGACGCCGCCTCGACTACATCTTCAATTTCACCACCCCGACCAACGCCTCCGGCATCGAGCTGCGCGCCCGCAGCGCCGAGCACCTGCCGTTTCGCGACTCGGCGTGCGGCACCGAATACCTCTCGGATCACCAGGCCGTCCGCGCCGAATTCGACATCCGGCGCCCGCCGTTGGTCGACCGGGACGAGGCCGAGGAGCCGACCGACCGGGTCGCCGACGCCTCCGAAGACCGGGACGACGAGGCCGACGACGAGCCCCGCGACGACGGCTGATCGTGAGCGTCGCTTTTCCCGTACTCACTGCTCGAGAGACGAGGCGATGCGCTCGCCTACCAGCTCGTGCTCGACCCCAGCCTCGAGGCGGGCTCGCAGGATGTGATCGGCCTGGTCGGTCTCCATCTGACCGAGCGCCGAGACGGCCGCCAACCGCACCTGCAGATGCCGACGGCCAGCGAGGTAGTCCTCCAGGAGCCTCGCGGCTCGTTTCTCGAGTGCACACCGCCCCAGAATCGAGACGTACTCGACCCGGTCGACGAGCGACGTGGCGTCGGCCTCGATCCCGTCGGTCAGCCGGCCGACAACTCGCCTCGACGGCCAGTAACGCGCCAGAGCATCGAGAGCCGCCGTGCGCACCGGCCGGGCGATCTTCTCGGCGTCGACGATCCACCACAGCACCGCCTCGGGCCGCTCGGCCGCCCGCTCGAAGGCCTCCCGGTCGGGCAGCCTCTCGATCGTCCGGAGCAGTCCGACGACGCGCGAGCGGACCTCCCCCCGGTCGACTCTCCTCGCCTCGTCGCGCTCCTGCGCAGCGGCGGTGTCGGGACAAGCGAACGTGCCTGCTGCAAGCATAACGCCTGTCAGGGCGATCGTCGTCCAGTCTCTCGAAATTTTCATTGGGAGTTCCTGTGGCATTGGCAATCAGTGACCAGCTTCACGATTGGACTAATCCTTGCTCAACGGATGCGCCTGCAACACCGCCGTCTGATCGGCCGTGATCTCGGTCGCCCCGGATGGCTGCGGAAACATCAGGTTTCCGGCGTCCGGACAGCCCGACGGAAACTGCGATTCCGGACACTCCTCGGTATCCGCGAGCGGGTCGGTCGGCCAGGAGACATCCTCCGGATCGGTCGTGTGATACAGCCCCAAATAGTGGCCGATCTCGTGGGCGAGTACTTCGCCGCCGACCTGCGTCCTCGGGAGGAGGTCGAGATAGGCGACTTCGATGGCGATCCCGCTCATCGACGTCCCGTGCAACCCCGCCGGCCCGCCGACCGCCCCTGCGACCCCGGCGAGGCTGTCATAGTTCAGCCCCATCACGACATAGACGTCGAGACTGAGTGCCTCGTCGGCCGTCGAACCCGGGCGCGCCCCGAGTGAAAAGAGCGAATCGAGCTGGCTGGCATCGGAGATGAACATGTGGCGCCGGGCCTCCGATCCGGTGACGTCCTCGTAGCGCACCTCGCCGACCCCGAGATCCGCGGCCGAGAGGACCGACGAGGCCCGCGAGAGCGCCTCTTGAAAGGCCTGATGGCTGGAGGCGTTGGAGGCCCCCAGCCCGCGATGCTGGTCGGTCCCGACGAAATAAAAGTTCAGGTCGACCTCCGTACCGGCCGACGACTCCTCGAGGACCCAGTAGCACAGCTCCTCGGCGTTGGTCTCTCCTTCGAGCCCGTGCGTACCGCTCGAGATCGAGCGCTGGGGCGCCGGCGGATTGAGCGAGGCATACGTCCGGCTCGAACGGGCCCGAAAATAAAGGTTGCTCTCGTCGCGCACCCCTGGTGCCGGTTCGATCGGACCCGAGGGCCGCCGATAGGTGTCGACCGAGACGAGCCCGTCCTGGCCGACGAGCACGGGCATGAACGAGGTCGTCTCCGAGTCGATGTTGAACTCGATGTCGAACGACTCGTCCCCGGGCAACGTGCACGTCACATCGAAGGGATACGCCGAGAAGTCCTCGTCGTGTTCCGGCGATTCGCCGGGCACGCAGACACTCTCGGTCGGCCGGTCGGGGAGGACGCCGATCGCACAGTGATAGCCCTCGCGGCAGCCCCCGATCCCGCAGGTCCGCAGACACATCGACGCGTACTCGGAATCCTCGCCGGCACAGATTGCGCGGTCGGGACTCGAACTTCGGCTCGGATGGCAGTCCGAATCCGACTCGCAGCTCGCGTCGGTGCAGTACCCCTCCTGCCACTCCCCGCCGGTCTTGCAGGTCCCGCCGAGGCATGCCGCATCGCGCAGACACCGCGCCCCGTCGTAGCCATACGAGTTGCCCTCGAGCGGCCGGCAGACCTTCGTGTCGCCGTGGGGCTTCTCGCGGCACGACCAGCCGGGGCGACAATCCTCCAGCGAGTCGTCACAGGTCCGCGCACAATACGTCCCCCAGTTGCCCCGCTGCACGCACCGTCCGCCGGCCCCCCGGCAGTCGCCGATGTCACAGCCGACGTCGTTGGAATCGCAGTACCCGCCCGGAAATCCGTGCCCCTCGTCGAGACACGACCCCATCTCGCAGTCGCGATCCTGATCGCAGGAGGCCCCGAGGTCGGTCTCCGGACGATCGGGATCGTCGTCGGCGTCGGACCCGGCCTCGGAGCCAACATCCTCCGTCGCATCGACCCCGACCTCGCGGTCGTCGTCGACGTCGGGAGCTCCCGCATCGGTCACATCGACTCCCCCCGTCTCTGCCCCAGCGTCTTGCCCCATCGTCCATGCATCGCCGGCGGGATCACCGATGTTCGCGTCCTGCTCGCACCCGCCGAGTAGCCCCGCGAGAGCGAGGCTCGCCAGAGCCGTCCACCAGAATCGATCGTCTGACACACTCATCATCTCTCCCGTCGCATTCGACACATTGGCGCGACAGCGTCCCCCCGGACACCGCCTCACTCCAGCGTGCATCGGCTCGTGATCCCACCGCAGACGTTGTTGTTGTCATAGTAGGTACACCGCACGCCCTGCTCGCAGACCTTCTGGTCGCAGCGGGCCCCCGGCGCCGAGCGCTCCGTGCAGACCTCGGCGACACAGTAAAAGTCGTCCTGGCAGGCACCGGGCTCACAGCTCGCGCCCTCCCCCTTGGTCGGCTTGCAGACGCCTTCCCCCTCGTCGTCGTTCCGGCAGTAAAGCTCCGGCTTGCAGGCCCCGTCGACACACGGCTCGTCGACATCGGCGTACGGCTCGCAGGTCCGGCCACTTCCCCCGGCGGTCGGCCGACACACCAGTCCGAGCTGGCAGTACTCGAGGCCCCCCTCGCAGGATTCGCCCTCGCCGGGCCGCTCGACCTCCCGGCAAGTGTTCTCGTGGCAGACGAGCCCCGACTCGCAGACGCCCGGCTCCGTGCACGACTCGCCGGCCGACCGCGACCCCCGTTCGAGACAGATCCGCGTGTCCCCCTCCGGATTGCTCGGGTCCCTCACACACGCGTAGCCCGACTCGCAGTCGCCGAACTCGCAGGTCTGGCCGGGACCGACCGGCTCGCGACAGCGCATCCCGTCGCCGGTCTCCTCTTTGCAGTTGAGATCCCCCTGGCACTCGGAGGTGCTCTCGCAGGTCTCGCCGACGCTCTTCGAGTCGTCACTCGACTCGTCGGACTGGCACTGACCGTCGATACAGTCGAGCCCCGGCTCGCATTCGAGCGCCGAGAGATCACACGCGTCGCCCTCGCCGCCGAGCGGCACGCACCGGCCCCCGCACTGGTCGGCCAGCGCCTCTTCGTCACAGTGCAGCCCCGGCTTGCAGTCCGAGCGCATCAGACACTTGCCGTCCTCGCCGACCTCCGGCCGCAAGACCCGCTCGCACGGCGAGTCGTCGTACCTGCTGTTGAACGAGTACATCTGCGTCTCCCCCGTGTCGTAGAACTGCTCGCAGGGAGTGGCGTCGGTGACCTCCTCCTCCATCATCTCGATGCACGCCTCGGCGGCCTGCTGGTCGAAGGACTGACGCCCCGATTCGACGGCCTTCTTCAGCGCGTAGCGGCCGCTGTTCAGAGTGACGTCTCCGTGCCGTTGCTTCCGCCTCTCACAGATCGATGCCGGCGGGAAACCGGGCGTCGGCGGTTCGCGTTCGGTCCGACACGACGGAGTCGTCAGTTCGCGACAGTCCGCTTTGACCGACAGGTCGAAATACGACTCGTAGGTCTCCTCGGGCGTCGAACTGGGGTAGGTCCCGAGTCCCCCGTCGCCCTGGCCGTCGACGCCGACATCCCCGACATCGCCGCCGGCGTCGTCGGGCGACCCGGTGTCGCCGGAGGGCCCCGCGTCCACTCCACCGGAATCGGACTCGCCCCCGTCCGGCAGCGAGGCATCCATCCCGACGCCATCCGCCTGGCCACCCCCGTCCGCCATCGTCCCGCCGCTGTCGATCGGGTCCCCGATATCCGAATCCTGCTCGCACCCGACGGCCGCGAAGCCGACCAGCGCACACAACAAAATGCTCGTCATCCAACCGTCACCGTCTCGATATCTCATCATCTCTCCGTCTCAGCATTGCACGTCATCCGTCGAAGCTCGTTTGGCCGGGGGTCTTTCCCCCTGCATCCCTGTAATTGGGAGAGCTCCGGAACATCTGTCACGAAAATCGAAAAAAAAGCCGTGACCGCAAAGGGCGCAAAGATCGCGAAGGGTAAAACACCTCTTTTTATATCGCGTGCATGGACGTCCCGCCGATTGCCCCGCCCCCAGATCCCATCCGCCGTTTTCTATCCTGGGCGTCTTGGCGCTCTTGGCGCTCTTGGCGACCCCGATCCGTCCCGCCGATTCACCTCGTCCCCAGATCCCACCCGCCGTTTTTTTACCCTTCGCGTTCTTTGCGTCCTTCGCGGTGACGCCGTTGTCCTTTTTTTGCTTTCCGTGACAGATTGGGTCCAGCTGTCCCAATAGGTAGTGAGGGGAGGCGACTCCCCGTCGATACTTCGCTGGCTGACTGATGGTTCGATCCGACCGAGACGGACACAGTTTGGAGGATCGCGACGCGCAATTCGAGGCGATCTACGAGGAGCACTTCGGGTATGTCTGGAATTCGCTCCGCAAGCTCGGCATCCCGGAGCGCAACCTCGAGGACGTCTGCCACGAGGTCTTCGTGACGACCTACCGCAACTTCGAGGACTACGATCAGAGCCGCCCGATCCGGCCGTGGCTGTACGGGATCGCCTTCCGGATCGCCTCCGATTACCTCGAGAAGGCCAGCAACGCCCGCGAGAAGTTGACCGACCCGGATCCCCCCGCCGAAGCACCGTCGGCGCTCAGCAACCTGTCGGCCGAAGATGCCCGCCGGGTCGTCATGGACGCCGTCCAGCAAATCGACATGGAGCGCCGGGCAATCTTCGTGCTCAACAAACTCGACGGCCACGCGATGCCCGAGGTCGCCGAGGCGCTCTCGATCCCGGTCGACACCGCCTATTCGCGCAAACGCGCCGCCGAAGAGACCTTCGAGCGTGCGGTCCGATCGATTCTCGATGCCGAGGGCCGAGATGAGTGACCACGACGGCAACCCCAAGGGGGAGATCGACGAGTTGCTCGACCGCGCCGCCGATCCCGAGCCCCCGCCGGCCGAGGCCCGCGAGCGAGTCTGGTCGCGGGTGAGCGAGTCGGTGGGACTCGAGGCACCCGGCCCCGATGGCGACGGCTCCGGCGGCGAGTCCGGGGACGGCGATTCCGGCGGCGTGGAACCGGGCGGCGGCCAGGCCGACGGCGGCGTCGGTCCCGAGGCCGCCGGCGGAGCCGACCTCGGAGCGGCCGTCGACGCCGCCTCGAGCGGTGCGCAGGCGACCGGCTGGAGCGGCCTCCTCTCCGGGGTCAACCTCGTGCAGACCGCACTCGCTTTTACCGTCGGCGCCGGCGTCGGCGCGGGCGGGTACGCGGCACTCGACGACCCCGAGCCGCACGAGCCTCGCCAGCAGCACGTCGCAGCGAGCCCCGATGTCGGGGCCCGGACCGACGCGGGACCCGCCGACGCCGACGACGTCGGTGCACGAGCCGACCTCGGGACCGACGCCGGTGTCGATGCCAGAGACGACGTCGCGTCCGCCAGGACTGGCGCAGTGGACGAGCCGAGCGAGACGCCGCCCGACCCCGATCCGACACCGACTCCCTCGCCGACGAGCGACAAACCGAGCGACGACCCCACCTACGAACCGACCGAAGCCGACGCGCCCGCCCCCGATGTCTCGGACGACACGACCGACGACGCCGGCGCCGAACCCGACATCTCATCACTGGAGGCCGAACGCCTGCTTCTGCGCCGCGCCCGATCGGCCCTTCAGCGCGGCCGCCACGAGGAGGCCCTTCGGGCCCTCCGCCGCCACGCCGAGAACTTTGCCGACGGACAGTTGACTGAGGAGCGACGGGCGCTCGAAGTCCGGGCCCTGCTCGGCCTCGACCGCCATGGCGAGGCCCGACAACGCGCCGAAGCCTTTATCGAGAACTATCCTCAGAGTATATTCCGTCGCATCGTCGAACCGGCACTCTCGGAGTGACGCCACACGACGGAGAGCCGCTTTATTGCTTCGAGCGTCTCGCCGTTGCTTCGTTGCTACGGCGTCCTCGCCGTAGACGTGTTGGAGAGACGTCGAGAATCGAGTTCGGAGGCTCTCTCTGAGTGACCCGTCACATTGGATACCCGCCGCCCTTCTGGGGGCGCTCCTGGCGGCACTACCGACAAGTACTGAAGCGGCCGAGCAACACTCCTCGGCGCAGCTCGTTTACGAACGTGCAGCCTCGGCCTCGCAGTGCCCCGACAAACGGGCGATCCGCGTCGAAGTCGCCGCCCGCGTCGGCTACGATCCCTTCGTTGCCGAGAGCTCCCGGATCGTCCGCGTCGAACTCTCCGGCCGCAACGACTCCCCGGGCTACGCCGCCCGCATCGAACTCCGCGAGTCCGGCGCCGAGTCGACTGGCGTCCGCAACCTCACCTCCGCCGATGCGAGCTGCGACGAGCTGGTCGAGGCGCTGATCTTCGCGGTAACGATGGCCATCGACCCCGGATCGTCGCTCCAGAGCGGACCGCGCGAACGGCCCGACAGCGACAAACGCGCCGTGATGGCGGCCGTACTGAGGGCCCACGACGCCATCTTCCCGGCCAGGGAAGCCGCCGCCGAGGCCGCCAGCGAGATGTCCACCGACACACCGGACGGCTCCACCTCCGAGCCACACGCCCTCTCGTTTCGCGCCGCCGGCGGCGGGGGCCTCGCCTTCGCAACCGCCCCGAAACCTGCCGGCGAGCTGCACCTGCAGATCGAACTCGGCAGCCAGCGCTGGTCGGTCGGCCTCGGCGGCTCGACCACCCTGCCGGTCCGCGACCAGGTCCCCACCGGCGCGATGGAGACCTCGATGCTTTTGGCCGAAATCACACCCTGCGCCCGGTTCGACTGGGCCCGCGCCTGCGGCCTCGTCGCGGCCGGAGCGCTCCGGACGACCGGCTACAGGCTCGACGACTCCTCGTCGAACGCCCACCCGTACGCCGCCGGCGGCGGTCGCTTCGGCGCCGAAATCCCGCTGATCGACCCCGTCGCTTTGCGCCTGACCGGTCGCCTGACGGCCACCCTCATCCGCACCCGCGTGCTCGTCGGGGGCGAGCCGATCTGGCGCACTCCCGACCTTTCGGTCGGTCTCGGCTCCTCGCTCGTCTTCGACTTCCGGTGAACGGCGCGGTGAACCCGCCCCGTTCGCATCTTTTCCCTCCGGGAGATATTCCGTGGGCCCTTCTGCGATGCGGCGACTCCTGCACCTCGAGCCGTCCGTCACCTCCGCGCCTTCCCTGCTCCGAGGAGCGCGTGTTTGCATCGTGCCGACGAGATGCTTACCGTTCGCAGCGCACGTTTGCGACGAGCTCTTCAACATTGAACTACCTCTACCGGAGAACTCACCGATGACGACGAACATCCTGATTCCGTTCTACAGCTCGTACGGACACGTCCACCAGATGGCGGAGGCGGTCGCCGAGGGAGCCGCGAGCATCGAACAGACCGAGGTGCGCGTGCGGCGGATCCCCGAGCTCGACGACGCCGAAGAGGCGATGTCGAGCCAGGATCCGTACCGGGAGGCCCAGGAGCAGATGGAGGATATCGACCGCGTCACCGTCGACGACATGCGCTGGGCCGACGGGGTCGTCTGGGGGACGCCGACGCGGTTCGGCAACATGGCCGCGCAGGTCAAGCAATTCATCGACCAGCTCGGCCCGCTGTGGCAAAACGGCGAACTGGCCAACAAGGCGACCGGTGTGTTCACCTCCACGAACACCATCCACGGCGGTCAGGAGACGACGATCATCACGAGTCTCGTGCCGCTTTTGCACCTGGGAATGGTCTTCGTCGGCACGCCCTACAGCCACAACCCCCAGATCATGACCGACGAGGGGATCGGCGGCTCGCCGTACGGTCCCTCGACCGTCGCCGGCCCGGGCGGCGAGCGCCAGCCGGTCGAGGACGAACTCGAGACGGCCCGCAACCTCGGCTCGCGCGTGGCCGAGGTCTCGGCGCAACTCAAGAAACTGCGCGAGTGACCCGCCCCGACCGCCCCCGACGAGACGCCCGCCGGGCCCGTTCGATCATCCGGCCTCCCGCCGTTTCATCCACTGGATCGCGGGCCCGGCGCTCACCCCGTGTACGAGGATCGAGACCACCACCACGAAACCGGCCGTCGCCCACAGATAGCCCCCCTCGGGGAACTGGCCCTCGTTGAGCCCGTGGGCGAGATAAAAAAACGATCCGATACCCCGGATCCCGAAAAACGAGATGACGCCGCGCTCGGCTCCCGGCAGATCGGTCCCGAGTAAACCGACTGCACCGGCCGCCGGACGAATGACGAAGACGTAGCCGAGCCCGAAGAACGCCGCCGGCCAGGTCAGCGGGCCGAGCAGACCGCTGGCGAGGCTCCCTCCGAACAACACCAGCAGGGCGACCACCAGAAGCCGCTCGATCTGCTCGGCGAAATCGTGCAGGGATTCGTGATGGGCGTGGTCGGTCTCGTAGTGGCGCACCGTCGTCGCCACCACGAAGACGGCCAGAAAACCGTACACCTCGATCAGTTCGCAGAGCCCGTAGGTGACGAAGGTCATCGCCAGGGCCATCAAGCCGGTCGAGGTCTGCCCCAGCCGCGATTCGGCCGTCTCGCTCAAGACGATCCGGGCGAAAAACCACCCGAGCACGAGCCCGGCCGCCACGCCTCCCCCCAGCTTCCAGACGACGTCGACCACCAGCCACTCCCCGATCCATCGTCCCGGGGCGGCCCCGAAGGTCGCCATCGCGATCGCGGCGTTGGTGAACGGAAAGGCGAGGCTGTCGTTGAGCCCCGCCTCCGAGGTCAGCGCAAAGCGCACCTCGCCCTGGGCCGCCCCCGGCGGCTCGGCCTCGACGTCGGCCGCCAAGACGGGGTCGGTCGGCGCGAGCACCGCCGCCAGAAGCATCGCCGACGCCCACCCCAGCCCGAGGCCGAATCGCCCCGCCACGACGACCGCGCCGATACACACCAGCATCGTGATCCCGAGCAGCCGCCAGGTCGACGCCCAGTTGTGCCATCCGAGTCGCCGGCCGAGCTTCAGTCCGGCGCCGGTCAGGGCGACGATCACCCCGATCTCGGCGAGATGCTCGGCGATCTGTGATTCGGCGATCGGATCGGCCGGCGCCAGCTCGACCGGCAGCAGATACACCCCGGCGCCGATCCCGACATACAGGATCGGCATCGACAGGGGTTGCTCTTCGAGCAGACGCGGGATCCACGCCGCCCCCAAAATCGCCAGCCCGAACACCGTCATTGTCACGAAATACGGATCCATGCCACGCGAATCGTAAGCCCCTCCCCCGGGCCGGCGTACCGAACCGGCCGTGGGCGTTTCACCGAAGCCGTTCGGTGTCCACGTTTGGACATCGAGTGACCGACATCCCGACGCCTCCGAACTTTTTCCACGACTGGAGAGCACGCATGCCTGAACAACCCTCGAGCAACGAGCCGAGCGGCGAGAAGGCCGGCGGCCGGCGCGAGATGCCGACGCGGCAGCGACGCGAGCGGCAACTCGACGAGGGCCGACGACACCTCGATCGCGAGGTCGAACGCCCCCGGCCCGCTCGCGGCCTCGAACACTTCGAGCAACCGGCGCTTCTGGCCGGCGGCGGACTTCTGGCCGTCGCCGGTCTCCGACGTCTCAACACCTGGACCGGCCTGTTCATGCTCGGTGCCGGCGCCGGGCTCGCCTACCGGACGCTGTCGCAAAACAACCTGCTCGGCAGCGAACTCAAAGGCAGGCTTTTGCAGACCGGCGCCTCGGAGCCCACCCACGTGCGCACCGCGATCACCATCGATCGCCCGGTCCAGGCCGTCTACGCGACCTGGCGCGAGCTGGGGAACCTGGAGATGTCGATGCGCCACATCGAATCGTCCCGCCAGATCGGCGACGACCGCTGGTGGTTTACCGCCCGCGTGCCCGGAACGAACATGACCGTCGGCTGGGAGGCCGAAATCGTCGAAGAGGCCGAAAACGAGCGGCTGGTCTGGCGGTCGACCGACGAGTCCGACCTGCACACCGAGGGTCGGATCGAGTTCCTCTCCCGTCGCGGCAACGAACACACCGAGGTGTACGCCGACATCGCCTACCACCCACCGGCCGGCAAGGTCGGCCACGCGATCGCCCGGTTTTTGAGCAAACTGACCCGCCAGACGATCAAAAACGACCTGCGACGCTTCAAGCAATACATCGAAACCGGGGTCGTGGCGACGATCGACGGCCAGCCCTCCGGGCGGAGCGACGCCGAGCAGTTGCCTCCCCCGCACTACGAGCGCCGAACCGTCCACTAACTCGACCCCGACGCCCCCCTCGCCTGGCCCCCGCACACCGGCCCGGGCGGGGATTCGCCCACTCGAGAGGCCTCCCTCAACGAGGAGCCATCATGCGAGCGGTCTGCTGGATGGGTACCAACGATCTGCAAGTTCGAGAGGTCCCGGACCCCGAGATTCTCACCCCGCGCGATGCCGTCGTCGAGGTCGATCTGGCGGCGATCTGCGGCTCGGACCTTCACCTGTACGACGGATTCATCCCGACGATGCAGGAGGGCGACATCGTCGGCCACGAAGTCGTCGGGACCGTCGTCGACCTCGGGGCCGGCGTCGACAATCTCTCGATCGGCGACCGGGTCGTCGTCCCGTTTCCGATCGCGTGCGGGAGTTGTCGATACTGCCACGACGACGAGTATGCCCTGTGCGACAATTCGAACCCGAACGCCTGGATGGCCGAAAACGCCTACGGGCAGAGCCCGGCCGGGATCTTCGGTTACTCGCACATGCTCGGCGGGTATGCCGGCGGGCAGGCGGAGTACCTGCGGGTACCCTTCGCCGACGTCGGGCCGATGAAACTCCCCGACGCCATCTCCGACGAGCAGGGATTGATGCTCGCCGACATCTTCCCGACCGGCTACCACGCCGCCTACAACTGCGAGATCGAGCCCGACGACACGGTCGCCGTCTGGGGGTGCGGCCCGGTCGGTCTGTTCGCCATCGAGAGCGCCTTCCTGCAGGGCGCCGAGCAGGTGATCGCCGTCGACCGCGTCCCCGAGCGCCTCGAGATGGCCGAACGCCAGGCCGGCGCCGACGTGCTGCACCTGGAGCACGACTCGGTGCTCGAGGAGATGACGACCATGACCGGCGGGCGGGGCCCGGACGCCTGCATCGACGCCGTCGGCCTCGAAGCCCACGGCGCCAGCTTCGCCGACGACTGGTACGACCGGGCGAAGACCGCGGTCGGGCTGGAGACCGGCCGCCCGAACGCCCTGCGCCAGGCGATGATGGCCTGCGGGAAGCGAGGAACCGTCTCGATCCCCGGCGTATACGGCGGCATCGTCGACAAGATTCCGATGGGAGCCGCCTTCGCCAAGGGGCTGGAATTTCAGATGGGTCAGACGCCGGTCCAGGCGTACCTCGAGCAGCTCGCCGAGCACGTCACCGACGGCGACATCGACCCGTCGTACGTCGTCTCGCACCGCGTGCCGCTCGTCGAGGCCCCGGCCGCCTACGAGATGTTCAAGCACAAGCGCGACGAATGCATCAAAGTCGTCGTCGAACCGTGATGCTCGCGGGGCGCCGCGGCCGGGGCGTCGGGCGGGAGGATCGCCCGGCAGCAGCGACGAGCCTCACCTCCGGGGGAGGCGCTCGTCGATCGCGGTGAGCACCTCCAGGGCACCGGCCGCCAGCGAAATCGCGCCGGGCGGGGCCTGCGATTCGCGCGGGTTGACGCGGATCAACGTCGCACCGAACCGGTCGGCGACCCGCTCGCAGCGCGACCGGACCGTCGGCACCGCCGTCCCCGCCCCGCATTCGATGACGACCATCTCGTCGCCGTGCCGCGACGCGAGCCACTCGCGAAATCGCGCCTTCTGGCGCTCGGTGCGGTCGCCGACCCAGCCGACATCGCCGAACATCAGCACGTTCGGACGTGCGATCCCCCCGCAGTGACGACATCTCGGCAGCTCGCCGCGGGCCCGGAAGGTCTCCTCGTCGATCTCGATGTCGACGCCCTCGGCCGGCCAGACGGCCCGCCGACACGCCTCCCCACACTGCAGATGATGGATCGTCCCGTGGCACTCCAGGATCTCGCCCTCCGGGCAGCCGGCCTTCTGGAATTGCCCGTCGACGTTCGAGGTGAACACGAAGGGATCGGCGGCCATCGCTTCCCCCCAGTCGAGCAGGTGCCGGTGGCCGGCATGCGGATCGGTCTCGCGGTACAGATGCAGCCGATGGCCGTAAAAGCCCCAGGCGAGCCGCGGGTCCTCGTGAAACCAGCGCGGATTCGCCAGATCGTAAAAATCGAGGCCGCGCTCCTCGAACGGGGGATAGCTCTCCCAAAACCCCTCGTCACCCCGAAAATCCGGCAACCCGGAGTCGACGCCCATCCCGGCCCCCGCCCCGATCAACATCGCATCCGCTTGCGCGACCGCCTCGGCCGCCCGTTCGATGCCCGCCTCGTGATACTCCATCCGATAGGTCGCCTGGTCGTCGAAGTCGGTTACTTGTAGCCGCCGGGAAGCTTCGAGAGGTGCTCGCGGATCTCCTCCTGGCGGGCGTCGGTCAGATTCTTGTCGACCTCCTCGAGGATGCGCTGACGGGTCGACTTCGAGACGGCCTTGCGGAGGCGACCGAGGAATTTCGGGTTGGCGACGATCGAGACGTGCGTGAATTCGCCGGAACTGGCGCGGCTGTCGAGGAAATCGGCGACGGAATTGGCGAAGGTGGCGGCCTCGTGATCCTTCGCCGTCGGTTCGGTCGAGCTGCGCGGGGCACCGGGGCGGGTGTCGCCCTGGTCGTCGTGAAACCGGCCCTCCTTGTCGGTCACGAGATCGCCTTCGTGCTGCCGGGAGCGTTCGTTGACCAGGTCGTGAAACTCCTCGAGCTCACTGTTCGGCGACCGGCCGCGAAAAAAACGAGCTTTCGAAGAATCGGCGACGACGACCCAGAAATTGCTCATGACCAAAGCCTCCTCGC
>CAZRLK010000006.1:0-60243 GCA_964600555.1 uncultured Bradymonadales bacterium | reverse complement strand
TCCGATTGTCCGATCGTCCGATTGTCCGATTGTCCGATCGTCCGATTGTCCGATTGTCCGATCGTCCGATTGTCCGATTGTCCGATCGTCCGATTGTCCGATCGTCCGATTGTCCGATTGTCCGATTGTCCGATCGTCCGATATCTTTCTTCCGATTGTCCGATGCAGTTCGCCTCTTTAGGCTTGACACGACCCGCCCACGTCCTTATAAATTGGCGCTGCGTCGGAGACGGGACGGCCCGATTCGGCGCTTGTCGCGGGGTGGAGCAGTCGGGTAGCTCGTCGGGCTCATAACCCGAAGGTCGCAGGTTCGAATCCTGCCCCCGCTACTCGAAAGCCCGGGAGGCTCTCGGCCTCCCGGGCTTTTTTTTGTGCCTCCCCCTCCCCACCGCATCCCCGCAGTTTCCACGCAGTTTTTACGCAGTACCCACGCTTATCCACGCTTACCCACGCTTATCCACGCAGTACCCACGCTTATCCACGCAGTATCCCCGCCATACCCCTCCCAGCTCGTCCGACCGTCCGACCGTCCGATTGTCCGATTGTCCGATCGTCCGATGTCGTCGACTCGTCACAGCTCCGCCGAGCGCGATCACCACCCGTGCGACCCGCCTCGGCACGGCTCTCGGCGACGTTTCCTGGGAGGTCGCATCGCTCGATGCCTGAATCTGGACGACAGCCCGAGCAACGCCACCCGCCGCGGCACGGCTCTCGGCGACGTTTCGTGGGAGGCCGCATCGCTCGAGCCGAAACCTCGACGACGGCCCGAGGGATGGTGCACGGGGTGACCATTTCGCTCGGTAAAAAGAGAACGGTTGCCGCAACGCTCGCGACGTCGCTCGGCGAGATAGGATCGGTTCACGCAAGGCTCGACCATTCGACACGAACGTCGCGTCGTCGGAGGATCGAACCGAGCCTCCGGCTTCGAGCGCCGTGCTTTCGGTCCCCGCAAGGGGCGGCCCCCCGTTGCGAATCGGTTCGCGTCGGAGGTCGCCTCCGAGCCCGGGCGATCGAAACGGCAGCTCGTCGGTTCCACCCTCCCGGAAGTTGGCACCGAAACGACTCGCCGAGCCTGCCCGCAACCGTTCGTTTCTCGCCGAGCGAAATCGCGAACCGTGTCGCCTCCGTTCCGATCGCGATTTTCGTGATTTTTCGGAGGCCGCAATCCATCGATCGGGTTCGCGATCCCGACTCGAGGGTTGCTTGAACCGACCGACAGGGTGTGCAAACCCCTCCGCTCGGTTCGACGCATGGCGCGGAAGGGTGTTCGATCGAGGGAATGGGGAACCGCGTACGGGGTATGGGGTACAGCGTATCGAAGACGGCCGCCGTCGACGCTGCCCCGGGCGACCGGCCTGTTGGAAGGGCATCTTGCCCTTCCTCGTTGGCAGGGCATCCTGCCCTGCCGGAGGGAGTCCGTCTCGGGGACCGAGTCGTGGCGCTGTTGATAGCGCCGGGTCGACGGCACACCCGCACCGGTGGAAACTCTGCTATGCTGCGCCCCCTCCGATGGCTGAAACGCCACGTCCAGGAGGGCGTACTGGCGCTGCTATGTGAACGACCACGAGTGCTCGTGCATCCCATCCTCCAGTCGTTCAAAAGTCGCACCTGTGGCGTGGTCTCACAATCAGCAGGACGCCCCCCGTCAAGTTCCGCGCGGCGGCTCGGTCGTCCACCGGGCAAGCCCCTCTCGACGAAAACTCGGCGAGTTTTCGGAACCACCACCATGTTCGCATGCAGGCTGGGCGGTGTGTCTGGCCTCCGCTCCGGAAATCAGTACGATGGCCTCGACGCATCGGTAACGATCCCGACCACACTCGCGGGCAATGGATTCGACCACCAAGATTGTCGTTTCGGGCCTCGGCGCTCTCTGGTTGAGCTTTCTGGCGGGGTCGTTCGTGACCTACTTTGATTTATTTCCGTACACGACGCTCCTGAAACCGGGCTTCCTCGCCTGGGAGGCTCAGCAAGCCAGACGTCGGAACCTCGTCGCCTCCGGCAGTCCCGACGCCCCTCCCGGCTACTGCTGCCGCAAGAGATATCGAGGAGAAGGCCTCGTCGATCGCGACCCGGACCGAAGTCGAGGGGGTTTTACGCTTTATTCCGCCGGCAACACCTCCGGGGCGACGCTACTGACACCCGACGGAGAAGTGGCGCACACCTGGAGCCTTCCCTTCCGCGAGGCCTGGTCGTCGCCTCCCCACGTCGACGATCCCGTTCCCGAAGACAACATCGCATGGCGCAAGTTGCACCTGTTTCCCAACGGGGATCTGCTCGCTGTGTATTCGGCCCGGTTCGACACCGACACCCCCAACGGATACGGCCTGATCAAAGTCGACGCCGATTCCGAACCGATCTGGCGCCACGCCGCCCACGTGCATCACGATCTCGACGTCGGCCCCGACGGACGCATCTACACCCTGGAGCACGCCTTCCGCGACATCGACGCCGACCCGGTGTTGGGCGATCCACCCCTCGGCTCCGCCATCGACGGCTCCCGCGTGCTGGACGATTTCGTGCTCGTCCTCTCCCCCTCCGGCCAACCGCTTCGGCGCATCTCGATCCTGGATGCCATGGTCGCCTCCTCGCACGCCGACATCCTGCAAAAAGTCCGCGGCTGGGACGTCCTCCACACCAATGCCATCGACCTGATCGAACCGGCGTTCGCTCGCCATCACGACTTCGCCGAACCCGGAGACGTGATGGTCTCGTTTCGGAGCATCGACGCCATCGCCATCCTCGATCTCGACGACAAACGGCTCCGATGGCTGCGCGTCGGAAGCTGGGAGGATCAACACGACCCCGATCCCCTCGCCAACGGCAACGTCCTGGTCTACGACAACAACGGGATGCGAACCTCGCGGCTGCTGGAGGTCGATCCCTCCGACGGATCACTCGACTGGACCTACGGCGCGCAGCAGGGCACGCGGTTTCGCTCCGAGATCAACGGCGAGCAGGATCCCCTCGCCGACGGCAACGTCCTGGTCACCGAGTCCCGGGCCGGCCGCATCTTCGAAGTGACGCGCGACCGGGAGGTCGTCTGGGACTATCGCATCCCCGACATCTCCCGCGACGACGAGCAAGCATACATCCCGTCGGTGCTCGGCGCCCGCCGCATTCCGGCCTCCGAGATCGACTTCCAGCCCGACAATCTCTGAGCCCGCCCGCCCCTGCTCGAGGGCTACGAATCGGCGTCCGGGGTCAGCACCCGAAACAGGTAATTCCCCCGGCGCCCCCCTCGCTCGACGAGGTCGAAGGCCCGCGGGTGATTCGCCATCCACTCGGCCTCGATGGTCGTCGGAGCGTACGAGACGACGTAATCGATCTCGCGGTCGAGCAGACGGTCGCGCCACGCCTCGTAGTCCGCCCGTTCGAGGCGCCTGTCGTGTCGTCGGGGATTGATCGGATCGCCTTCGTCGGTCACCGCCACGAACTCCACGTGGTTTTGCAGCCTGCGGCCAAACAGTGGATAGACGAACCAGTTGTGGCCTTTGCCGTCCCATCCCGCCGTGACGGCGATGCGGCGAGGACGATCCGGCTCGTCGAGCATCTCCCAGATCGAGCTGCTCGCAAACCCGAGGGCGTGATTGCCGACCACCGGAATGTTCTGGTAGCTGCGGCCGGTCGCCGACGCCTCGTACATCGAGTAGCGAAATACGGAGCGGACCTGCTCGGCGCCCCAGCCAACGAACCCACAGCCGATCAGCGCCACCGCCACCCCGGTCACCACCCCGACGCGCCACGACTCCCGGCCGCGAGCGTACCAGAGTGCGACGCCCGCCACGGCTGCGAACGGGAGCGCCCCCACCACCAGCGCGAGGCTCCCCGCCAGATCCATCCAACTCCAGTTCAAGGGGACGAAGAAAAAGAGGTTCACCGCCGCAAACACCATCAACGAGACCCCGGCGGCGGATCGATCGGAGGTCGCCGCCACCACCGCCAAAAACACGGGAGCGAAGGCAAAATACCGGGCCGAGTTCCATCCCGTCCCGCCGGTGCGCACGACCAGGACCGCGATGGCCAACAGCGCGGCGCCCGCCAGCACGAGGATCGGCGCCCGGAAACGCTCGCCGTCGATGACCTCACGGATCGCCCACACCAGCCCCGGCAACAACGCCAGCGTACCCGGCCCGAAATTCTTGTGGACGATCCAGTTTTCGTGATATCCGCCCCAGAACAGCTCGACGAGATAGTACGGTCGGGGATGGTTGGCGGGGAGGTTCTGCAGCCACTGCAGCTCCCGACTCCCCTCGAACAGCGTCTCCCCCCAGAGACTCACCGAAAATGGATAGACCGGAGAGCCGGTCGCCGACCAGTTGAAGACGAGCAGCGGGACGGCGATCGCGGCCCCCGCCAGCCCGGCCGTGCCGAGGGTGGCCCACTTTTCGGAAAGCGGCTGTCGCCACACCACGATCGCCGCGAAGACGAGACCGACGACCAGCAGCAGTGCACCGGTGGGTTTGACGGCGACGCTCGTAATCAGACCCACGATCCCGAGCACACCCGCGGGCGTTCGCCCGTTGCGGTAGTAGTCGATCAGGAGGGCCGTCGCACTGACCTGCAACAACAATACGAGGTTGTCGACGTAGGCGGTAAAAACGTGCGAGGCAACGGCGGGCACGAGCCCCGCCCCGAGACTGGCGACGAGCGCTCGGCTGCGCGAGACGTCCAGTTGGCGGGCGAGTCCGTAGATCGCTCCGAGCATCGCTCCCCAGATCGCCATGCCTGCCAGTGGGACGACGATGTCGCTTTCGACGAACAACATCCCCCAGGCCGGAATCGCCTCCCCGAGCGGCGAAAAATACAGGTAGTACTCCCAGGCCCCCGGCGCGCCATACGAGGCAAACTCCCCGTGTTGAACCCACAGCGCGGCCTTGACCAGATGATACGTCAGATCGTCCCAGGCGAGGGGGGGAGCGACCAACGATCGCACGAATTGCATCGCCACCACCGCCAGCGCCGGGACGAGAATCCACCGCCCCGGCGAATCGAACACCCCGCCGAAACTGCACCGGACGGCGCGCCAGTCGCGACGAGCAAAGTCGACCAACCGGGCGTCTCGCTGTCGCCACGCCCCCCAGCCGACGACCGCGGTCGCGACAATGGCCGCCACCGCCGCCCCGCGGGTGAAGATTCCCGCGTACAGCAGCCCGTAAAAAAGAAGGCCCTGCAGCCAGACGCCCACGACGACGGTCGCATTCCAACGCGTCCGCAGCCCACCCGCCGGGAGCAACCTGCACGCTCCAGCGTAGCTGACCGCCGTCAAGACCACGGCGGCAAAGACCCACACTCCTACCCACAACACCTGGAGCCCGGCGCTCGTCATTGTCTCGACCACTTCGATGAGTCGAACTCGGCCGCATCGATCGCCATCGAATCATGAAAGTGACCCGTCTGGCAACGCGTCGACGCCATCCGAAAAAGGACGGCATCGCCTTATCGAATCCGTCGCTCCCCCGTACCCTGCCCGGGGACCGGGAGCCGACCGGCGGCGCCCGCCGTACTCCATTCGACCGAGCCGAGACGTGACCGACGACGAGACGCGACAGACCGGGTGGGCGGGGAGGTGGTGGCCGGCGGTGGTGCTCGGCGCCGTGGTGGCGGCGATCTACTGGCCGGTGGTCGACGACGGGTTGATCGCGACGTGGGACGACGCGCTGTACGTGTTCGACCGGGCGGTCGTCGGGGAGTGGTGGGCGGCGAGCTGGCGGGAGCGGCTTTTGACGCCTCGGCTCGGGTATCCGGTGCCGATTCCGACGGCGGTGTACGCGGCAATCCGGGGGGTGGTCGGGGAGTCGCCGGGGCCGGCGCTGCACCGGGTCAACCTGGCGGTGCACGCGCTCAACGTCGCGCTGGCGTATCGGCTGGTGCGGCGGTGGACCGACCGGCGGCTGGCGGGCTGGCTGGCGGTGGTCGGCTGGGCGGCCCACCCGCTATTGGTCGAAGCCGTCGCCTTCGTCACCAACCTCAAGACGCTCGGGTTCGCGGCCGGCTTCCTGGGCGCGCTGCTCGCCTGGTCGCGGTTTCTGGAGAGCGACCGACATCGGTGGGCCGGCGTGGCGTTCGCCGCCGGCGTCGTCGCCCTCGGGTGCCGACCGGAGGGCGTGCTGGTCGCCCCGGCGCTTCTCGGCTGCGCGCATGCCGCCGGGCGGCTGCCGGAGTGGTGCGACCTGGAGCGCCTCTGGCCGGTCGCCGCACTCGGGGCCGCCGCGCTCACCTACCTGCCGGTCGCCTTCTCGGCCCACCGGGAGGCGGTGCGCGCGTTTTCGTCGGGCGGTCCCTACCAGCTCGAGTGGCCGGCGTATCTCGTCCGCATCGGCGCGGCGTTCGCGCTGCAGGCGAAACACGTCGTCTGGCCGCTCGACCTGCACCCGGGCTATTTCCCCGGGGCCGCCGAGAAGGTCCGGCTCGCCTGGATCGGCTGGCCGCTCATCGCCACCGCCGCCGTCGTCTCGGTGCTGGTCGCCCGCCGGCATCGGCGCGCCGGCTTCGGCCTGTTTTTGTTCTGGCTGACCTACCTGCCGGCCTCCGGGCTCGAGGTGCTGCCGCGGCTGACCGCCGACACCTACATGTACCTGCCGCTGCTCGGCCTCTCGCTGGCCGCCGCCATCGGCCTCGCGGCCCTCGTCGAGCGGGGCCCGCGGCTCGCCAGACCGGTCGCCGTCGGGCTGGGGCTGGCGGCCGTGCTCGGGCTCGGCGCCGTCGCCCACGTGCAGACCTGGCGGTGGCAAAACCCGCTGACGCTCTGGGAGCCGGTCGTCCGGGCGTACCCCGAGGCGCGCAAGCCGAACATCCAGCTCGCTTACTACTTCGACAATCGCGGCGAGTACGAGACGGCGATCCCCTTTTACGAGCGGGCGGCGGCGACGATGCCGGAGGGGCGCAGGCCCCTCGACCTGGCCGAAGCCTACGCCCGGGTCGGACGCCCCGACAAGGCGGCCGCCTACGCCCTCGATCGGCTCGTGGCGGGCGACGATCCCGGCCGGCGCACCGGGGCCTTCCTCGTGCAAACGCACGCCTTCCACGACCTCGACCCCCCCGACGATCCCGACCGCCGCCGACTGCTGCGCTCCGCCGCCGACGCGAGCCTCGAGCGGCTCGCCGACCGCGCCGACCCGGAGACGCTCGTCCGCATCGGCGCGTACTTCGCGCGGAGGAGCTTCCGACAGACGGGCCGGGCGTACCTGCGGGAGGCGATCGACCGACAGCCCGCTCTGTGCGAGGAGCCCGACCAATACGCGGAGGCAGCAGCCGACGAGCAGCTACTCGCGGAACTCTGCCGCGGGCGGTGAGGCAGGGCCTCCTCGATATCGGACGCCACACCGCCGAGAAGCCCCGGGGTCGACCGAGGATACCGGGAGCGACGGGCTCACGGGTCCCGGAATCGCCAAGGAACCCGAGACGCCAAGCTCGCCAAGGCGATCTCGGGCTCTCGGCGGGAGGTGCTCGATCGAGGCACCGGCCCGGGAGACGCCGTCTCCCGGGTGGTCGCTGCATTCGGACGCAGATGAAAAGCCGGACTCCAGGCTTTTCACTGCGCTCCGGCTGCGGCGACCCGGGCGGCTACGCCGCCGGCCGGTGCCGCCGGTTGGGGGGAGGCACGTCGGGTTGTCCTTGGCGTCATGGCGATCTCTCGATCTTGGCGATAGCGGACGCCACACCGTCGGGACGCCCCGAGGTCGACCGGGGATATCGTGAGCGACGGGATCTCGAGCCGCCGCGCCCGACCGGTCATTCGCGGATCTTCTTGCCGGTCGAGAGTAGCCAGATCGCGCCGATGGTGAAGCCGACGCACATCGACCCGACGACGCTGTAGGCCTGCCACAGCGGCACATCGGAGTAGCCGGTCATCCCGTAGCGGATGCCGTTGACGACGTACAACACGGGGTTGAACAGCGAGACGGTGTCCCACGGGCCCGGGAGCATCTCGATCGAGTAGAAGACCCCGCCGAGGAAGGTCAGCGGCGTGATCAGAAAGTTCGGCAGCAGGTTGATGTGGTCGAAATCCTCGGCGATCACGGCGATCATCACTCCGAGCGACGCAAAAGCGAGCGAGGTCGTGAACATGAAGCCGACGGTGATCAGCGGCGAGTGGATGGTGCCGGCCCCCATCGCCGCGGCGATCGCCCAGATCATGCCGCCGACGATCAGGCCCCGCACGATCGAGGCGGCGGTGTAGCCGACGGTCAGTTGCACCGGGCTCAGCGGTGTGACCAGAATGTCGACGATGATCCCGTGGATTTTCGTGATGAAAAACGAAAAGGCGGAGTTGACGAACGAGTTGTTGATCAGGGTCAGCATCACCAGGCCGGGCACCAGGAAGTCGACGTACGGGACGCCCTGGATTTCGCGCAGCCGGTCCTTGAGCGAGTAGCCGAAGACGAGAAAATAAAGGAGCGTCGTGATGACCGGGCTGATGATCGTCTGGCTGGCGACGCCCCAGAAGCGATCCATCTCCTTTTTGAACAGCGTCCAGGTGCCGTACCAGCCGTCGTCTTTGGCGGTCGCGACGGTCTCGCTGATCCGCTGCCGGGCCCGCCGGCGGACCGCCTCGTGGTCGACCTCGCGGCGGCCGCCGGCGGCCTCGTTCGATTCCCCGCCGGAGACCTGCCCGCCCTCGCCCTCGGGTTTCTCCCCGCCTTTCGGGTGCGGTGTCGGCCCGCGGCTCATCGGCGCACCTCCATCTCGCGGGCGGCCGTCCGGGCGTCCTCGAAGACCAGCTCCTTGAAGATGTCCTCGAGCGGGGTGCGCCCGCCGTCGATCGTCTCGATGCCGATCCCGCGGTCGAGCACCTCGCGGACGATCTGCTCGACCGGCGAGGTCCGCTCTCCGCCGACCGCCTCCTCCTCGCGGTACAGATGCGCGATGCGGTCGGGCGCCTCGACGTCGAGATCGAGTTCGGGCAGCGCCTCGGCGATCTCGGCGGCGGCGTCCCGATCGAGCGAGACGGCGACCCGCCGCATGCCGAACTCGCGGATGAGCGTCTCGCGCTGGTCGACGCGGATCAGCCGCCCGGCGTTGAGGATGCCGATCCGGTCGGCGAGCTTGTCGGCCTCCTCGATGTAGTGGGTGGTCAACACGATCGTCGTGCCGTCGTCGCGCAGGTCGCGGACGTACTCCCAAAGCTCCTCGCGCAGCTCGACGTCGACGCCGGCGGTCGGCTCGTCCAAAAACAACAAGACCGGGTCGTGCATCAGCGCCTTGCAGATCATCAGCCGCCGCTGCATCCCGCCCGACAGCCAGCGGGTGCGCTGGTCCTGTTTGTCGGTCAGCGAAAAGGCCTCCAGCAGCCGGTCGATCCGCTCCTCGTCGGGGCGCACGCCGAAAAAGCCGCCCTGGTAGCGCAGGACCTCGCGGACGGTAAAAAAGGCGTCGTATTTGAGCTCCTGGGGGACGAGGCCGACCAGCCGGCGGGTGATACCGGGCGACTGGCGGACGTCGTAGCCGGCGACCTCGATGGTGCCGTCGAAGTGGGTGATCAGGCCGGTAATGCAACTGATCAGCGTGGTCTTGCCCGCCCCGTTCGGACCCAGGAGCGCGAAGATCTCGCCGGGCTCGATGGTGAGCGAGACGTCGTCGACGGCCTTCAGATCGCCGTAACGTTTGGTCACCCCCTCGACCGACAGGATGGCGTCGCTATCGTACGATTCGGTCATGATATGCTCGTTTGATTGCGAGCGGCGAGTCCCTCGACGACCGGCGGCGAGGCCGCCGCCGCTCCAAACCTGGATTGTGGGGCGGGGCCGCCGCTCCAAACCTGGATTGTGGGGCGGGGCCGCCGCTCCAAACCTGGCGGGGCCGCCGCTCCAAACCTCGATTGTGGGGCCGCCGCCGCTCCAAACCTGGATTGTGGGGCCGCCGCCGCTCCAAACCTGGATTGTGGAGCGAGCCCCCGGCACGGGCGTCACTCCCCGTCCTCGTCGTCGCCCTGGCGGCCGAGTTTGCGGAGGAGCTCGCCGAGCCGGCGCTGTTCGTCGAGCGTCAGGGCGTCGAAGCGCTCGACGATGCGCTCGACGTGGTCGGGCATCACCTGCGAGATGAGATCGCACCCCTCGTCGGTCAGGTGGACCTCGACGTAGCGTCGGTCGCTCTCCATGCGCTGGCGGCGGACCAGCCCCCGGTCTTCGAGATTGTTGACGACGACGGTGATGTTGCCGCCGCTTTTCAGCAATTTGTCGCCGATCTCTTTTTGGTGCATCGGCCCCAGGTGATAGACGGCTTCGAGGACGCCGAACTGACTGGTCGTCAGGTCCCACCCGTCGAGGTGGTTGCTCATCTCGAGGCCGACCGACCCGGA
Source organism: uncultured Bradymonadales bacterium (assembly GCA_964600555.1). Taxonomy (GTDB): domain Bacteria; phylum Myxococcota_A; class Bradymonadia; order Bradymonadales; family Bradymonadaceae; genus CAJXPB01. Next base: position 49,946 of record CAZRLK010000006.1, on the reverse strand, counting down.
GGCCCGCATCAGTTTGATGAAGGCATCCAGTGCAACCCGCTCCCGCTCCGACCCGTCGTAATGTGTACCCACGTCGCTCCCAGGTTCGATGGCGGGGAGACTCGAGTGCGCTCGGATTATCAGAGCGGCTCGCCCCTGCGGTCAAGCGCGGGGCGGGCCGGCGGCGAGCGGGCGCTCAGCGCCGCCAGGTGAGGATGAACGCCGGCGGTATGTTGCGCCAGACGAACCGACGCTTCGTAAACGGGCCGAACCGCTGGTTCATCCGGTCGCGAAACTCCCGGGAGTTGGAGGTCGGATAGGCCGTCGCCAACACGATCGCCCGAAAGATCGTCCCGTCGCCCATCAGCTCGTCGATCTGGTCGTAGATCCGCGTCTGGACCGGCTCCGGGAGGGTCGTAAAGGGGAGCGCGCTGATGATCAGATCGACGTCCTCGAGGCCGACCTCCTCGACGTACTCGACCGCATCCTCGGCCGAGCCCTCGACGAAGTGCATCTCCGGGAAGCGCTCCTCGAGGACCCCGACGTAGCCGGAATCCTGCTCGATGCCGACGTACCGCCCGGGGGCGTCCATCCGCTCGTACAAAAGCTCGGTGATCGGACCGGTCCCCGGCCCCAGCTCGAGCACGGAGGTCTGCTCGTCGAACTCCACGCCGCGCAGATACTCCCGGGCGACGTACCTGGAACTCGGAAAGATCGACCCGACGGCGGCGGGATCTCGGAGCGTACCCTTGATGAACTCGATCGGTTTCGAGTCGAACATCGTCCTACCTGCCTGTCACTGGAGACGTGCCTCGACTGCGTGCCGCGCGTTGTGGCAGAGACGGGCGGGAGGGTCAAGTACTGCATAGTGAGTAAGTGAGTGAGTGAGAGTGCCGACCTTCGCTGCCTGTTGCAAACATCGGGGGTGCCGCGTAGTTTGGGCGCCAACGTCCCGATCTCTCCGGTGGCCAACACGACGTGACGCAGTGGACGAAACGGGCGGTGGGCGAGTGGTTTTCGGACTGGCGAGCGGTCCATACCCGCGATCTCGTCGCCACGCTCGTCGTCGCCGCGATCTGCGCGTACGCCTGGCCCTTTTTGTTTTTCAACTCGCCGAACGAGCGTGCCCGCATCTACTCGACGCACGCGATGGTCGAGCACGGGCAACTGTCGGTCGAGCGGGAACGCAACGAGTGGGGCGACACCTACGATCTGTCGCGCTACGACGGGGAGTGGTTCAGCAACAAGCCGCCGGGGTCGAGTCTGCTCGGCGCCGTCTGGTACGCGCCGCTCCGGCTCGTCGCCGAGGCCGATCGCTCCTACGAGACGCTGCTTTTGTGGTTTCGGCTCGGCCTGATGGTCCCACTGTCGCTGCTCGGCTTCTGGGGGTTTCGGCGACTCGCCCGGCGGCTGGGACTGTCGGAGCCGACAATCGATCTGAGCTCGGCGGGCTGGGTGCTCGGCACGGCGGCCTTTTGTTACACGACGGCCTACTTCAGCCACCACATCGTGGCGGTGCTGTTCGTCCTCGCGCTCTGGATGCTGGTCGCCGCGCGCGACCGGCTCCGGGAGACGACGGCGGCCGATCCGGACCGGGCCGACGCCGAGACGTCTCCCGGGGGCGAGGCGGGCGCGGGGTGGCTGCTTTTCGGGGCCGGCGCCGCCCTGGGGCTCGCCGGGATGACCGAGTACCACGCGGGCGCCTCGTGCCTGCTGTTCGCCGGCTTCGTCGTCAGCCACCGGGAGTTTCGGACGGCCCGCACGCTCGGGGCCTTCGCCGCCGGGGCGCTCCCGTTCGTGATCGGCCTGCTGTGGTATCAGTACGCCGCCTTCGACCATCCGCTCAGGCTGTCGTACTGGTATCACCGCGGCGGTGGCGTCGCCTCGATCACGCTCCCGAGATGGGAGTATTTCACCGGCCTGATGGTCAGCCCCCACCGGGGGGTGTTGACGACGGGACCGTGGCTGATCTTCGCCCTCGCCGGCGGCGCCGTCCTCTGGCGAGACGACTCGCGGCGGCTCGCCGGTCTGCTCGCTGCGATGGTCGTCTGGCGCATCGCCTTCCTGTCGGGCTACGAGTGGTGGAACGGCGACTGGGGATTCGGCCCCCGCCATATGGTCCCGGTGCTCGGGGTGGCGAGCCTTCTGGCGGGCGTCGGCATCGAGCGGGTGCGCGAGCACGTCGTCGGCGAGGTCCTCTCGCGGGGGCTGGTGGTCGCGGGCATCGGCTACAACCAGCTGCAAAACGCCTTTCTCGGCATCCTGCCGCTGTGGATCCACGACCCGCTCTCCTCGATCGTCGGGCCGATGTCGGGGCTCGGGATCCCGTCGCCGAACCTGGTGCAGTATCTGATCGCGCCCGACGGGCTGGTGACGCTGATCCCGCTGGCGGTCGTGGTGACGGCGGTGTGCGGCTACCTGATGGTCGGCGGGCTGAACGTCTCTCGCGGGCGGCTTCGGCTGGTGGCGATCGTGGTCGGAGCGCTGATTCCGGTCGCACTCGTGTTCGGCTACGTCGTCTCGAGCGACCGCGCGCCGGAGTGGTCGGAACGCAAACACGAGCGGCTGCTCAAGCGCATCAGCAACTGGCACGTCTACGAGATCGCCTGGCGTAAGGGCGCACTCGAGCGCGAGCGCCGGCGGCGGGGGCGAGTCGGCGGCGGAGAGACCCGGCGGCTGGCGGAGGCCCCCGGCTCGCAGCGGGGCCCGGGCGAGTGCGAGGCTCAAGGCGCCTCGTCGCCGAGAGTCCCGCGCAGGTCGTGGGCGTCGAGGTATTCGGCGACCCGGCCGGCGTCGAGGCTCGTCTGCTCCGCCGACTCCGAGGCGGCGATCTCGCGCCAGGCGGCGAGGCTTCGCTCGAACAGCCTCCGGTCGTCGGCGTCGTCGGGAGGCGCCAGCTCGTGGGTGACGAGAAACTCGAGGGCCTTCGCCCGGTCGGCGCGGCTTCGCCCGTAGATCTCGGCGACCCGCAGGCGCGCCTCGGCGGCCCGCTCCCCGTCGCCGGCCCGCAAAAAGATCCAGGGCGCGACGCGGGGCAGCTCGCGGGTCTGCTCGAGTCGCGGCCAGGCGACCTCCAGAAGCGCGGCCGCCTCGCCGACCTCGCCGTTGCGAAATTTCTCGTAGGCGACCAGCCCGTGGGGCAGCGCATAGGTCTCCGGCGAGTCGAGCAGCGGGGCGAACAGCCGCTCGGTCGACGACCAGCGGGCGGTCTGCATCGCCGCGAGGCTGCTCCAGGCGACGAGCAGCGCGCAGACCGCCGCACCGAACATCCGGCGCCGGCTTCCCTCGAGCCGCCGCCACCCGGCGACGACGCCCCAGCCGACCGCCACCCCGAGGCCCACCGACGGCAGGTACGCGTAGGTATCGGAGGCGAACCGCGGAAGCGGCACCAGGTTGCTGTACGGGAGATACGCGACGGCCAGAAATGCGACGGGCATCGCGCCCGAGCGTCTGGTCCAGACGAGCCAGCCGGTGGCGGCGGCAGCGAGCGCGAGCGCGACGCCCCCGATCACCGTCGTCGCATCGACGCCGGCGACGAGCTGCAGATGGTAGGTCGGCTGCAGGTCGAGGGGAACCAGGTAGTTGCGCAGGTACAGCCCCGCCGCCTTCGGCACCAGCAACCACGGGTCCATCGCCGCGAGCTGCTCGTGCATCGGCTCGAGGTTCGCCTGCCACAAAAGCCGGCTCGCCAGCATCCAGCCGCCGGCGATCAGACCGACGAGCAGTCCGCCGCCCGCCAGGATGCGCCGGCGCCCGCGCGGCGCGTCAGAGAGATAAGCGCGGACGAGCAGGAGCGGCCCCAGGATCGCCGCGGTCGGCTTGCTGGTGACGGCGACGAGCAGACCGGCGGCGACCAGGCCCCACCACCGCCGCGTCCCTCCGGCGACCCACCGCTCGGCTCCGTACACCGCCGCCAGGACGCCGGTCGTCAACAGCAGTTCGTTCAAATCCGACGCCCAGGCGACCGCCTCGCTGGCGATCGGGTGGAGCGACCAGATGGCCGCACCGGCGAGCCCGACCCACCGGTCCGACGCCCAGCGGCGGGCGAGGCCGTAGACGAGCAAAACGTGCGCCAGGTGTAGCCCCACCGAGACGGCGTGGATGGCGTGGGCGGAGGCGGCGCCGAGCCCCTCCCACAACAGCGCGTAGATGGCGACGGGAAGCGGGATTGGATAGCCGAATTGCGGCGTCGTCAGACGCTCCGACCACGCGGCGGCTCCCCACTCCTGGACGAGCGGATTGTGGAGGATGTGCGCCGGGTCGTCCCACATCACCCACTCGTAGGCGATCGCCCGGCCGAAGACGAGCAGGTCGACGAACACCACCCCCGCCAGCAACCATCGGGCCGTCCGGCGGCCGCCCTCGTCGTCGAGTTTCCACGCTACCGTCATCGCCGAGAGTCTCGTATGGTGGCCGGGGAGTGAACGTCGACCGGATTATCGAGCATCCGGGTCGTCGAGACCAGCGATTTGTACCGGCCGATGAATTCTGGCGCCTCGCCGAACGACCACGAATCGGGGTGGGACCTCGCCGAGATCGCCGTCGGCGGATTCGTCGGTCTGGTGTATCTGGCGACGCTGTCGACCTCGATCGTCGGGGGCGATGCGCCGCTGTTCGCGACGATCTATGCCGACGGCGGCTACGCCCATCCGCCCGGCTACCCGCTGTATTCGATGTACCTGCGCGCCGCGTCGGTGCTGCCGTTCGCCGAGCCGGCCACCGGGGCGGCGTTTGCGACGATGCTGCCGGGTCTCGCGGCCGTCGTGGTGCTGTACCGCGCGCTTCGCTCCTGGTCGGTCGGCCGGTTCGGCGCCGCCTTCGGGGCACTGGCCTTCGGGCTGGCCTCGCACGTGTGGCTGATGCACACCCAGCCGGAGGTCTTCGCCCTGAACCACCTGCTGGCGGCGCTGCTCGTCTGGCTCGCCGGGCCGAATCCGCCGGTGACCGGCCGAATGCGCGCCGCCACCCTGGGGCTGGTCGCCGGGCTCGGGCTCAGCCACCACCACACGCTGGTGCTGATGGCACCGCTCGGCCTCTGGGGCGTCTACCGCGCGACGGTGGAATCGGAGCGGGGGGCGATCGAGACCATCGCGGTCGGCGCGGGAGCGCTGGCGGTCGGGCTGCTTCCGTACGGGTATCTGCTGGTCGTCGCCGGGGCCGATCTCGGCTGGCACTGGGGCTCGCCGGAGGGGCTCGGCGATCTCGTGCACCTGTTTTTGCGGCGGGACTACGGCACGCTCAGCATGACCGCCGGCGAGACGCCGGTCGAGGCCGACACCCAGCTCGCCTTCCTGGCGCGCGGCGTCGGCGAGGACATGCTGTATCTCACGCCGCTTCTGGCGATCTGGGGGACGATCGCCTCGATCGTCCGGTCCGGCCGCGAGAGGCGCCGGGCGACGCTGGCGCTGGTCGCTTCGCTCCTGTTGTGCGGCCCCCTGTTCGTGACGTTGCTGACTCGCCACCCCGAGGGGATCGACCGGCTTCTGCTTCGCCGCTTCCACCTGTTGCCCGAGCTGCAGATCGCCTTTCTCGCGGGCCTCGGCCTCTCCCGGCTCCCCACCGACTCGCTGCATCGCTGGACGCGCCGGGTACTGCTGGGCGGCTTTGCCGCCGCGGCCCTGGCCGCCGGGTTGCCGGTCCACGCCGCCCACCGGGCCCCGACCGTCGAGCAGTACGTGCACGATACCTTCGGGCCGCTCCCCGACGAGGCGATCGTCGTGGGGACCGGCGACCACAACGCCTTCGGGGCCCTTTATTATCAACGCGCGCTCGGGCGGCGCCCCGACGTCACGTATTTCGATGCCCAGATGTTGGCCCACCGCTGGTACAACCGCCGCGTGACCCGGGAGCTCGACATCGATTTTCCGTACCGGGGGGAGTCGATCGATCTCGATCGGCTCGTCGATGCGATGATGGAGACCGGACGGCCGGTATTTGCCACGGGACCGTTCCACCCGGAGCTGCTCGCGGGACGTCCCGCCTCGCCGGTCGGCACGCTCGTCCGGATCCATCCGCCGGGCGAGCCGCCTCCCCATCCGCGCGAGCTGTTTCGGCACAACCGGGCGTGGCTCGACGACGCCGCGATCACCCCGCGCCCCGGGGCCGAGCCGCACACCTGGAGCCGACTCGTCCTCGGGGAGTACGCCGCGAACTGGGAGACGCTCGCCGGGGCACTCGAGGCCGCCGGCGAGACCGAACTGGCCGGCCGGGCCCGCGAGTTGGCGGGGCGATTCGCCCCCTGGCGCGCCGACGCCGAGCGTCCGGACGAGCCGGCCGCGCCCGGAGGATAAATTGACAGTTTCCCCACCGGCTGATAGTTTCTCAACGGAGTCGACAAGATCTTCAGCACAACGCGTCGTCGTGGATGCACCGATGGACAGTCTGGCGTCATCCCCGAAGTCGATCGGCCGAACGGCCGAAGCGACGCGCTCCGGCACGTTCGCGGCCTCCTAGCCCGATACGAGATACGCGACCATGGCAAACGGTAGCGACGAGGGAAACGAACGACTCGGCGAGATGCTCGTCCGCGAGGACGTCATCTCTCCGAGCGAACTCAAGAAAGCCAAGCGACGCTCCGAACGCGAGGGCAGCCGGCTCGGCTACGAACTGACCCGCCTCGGGATCGTCGAAGAAGAGGACCTGACCGCCTTTCTCTCCAAGCACCACGGGGTGCCGTCGGTCGACCTGGGCGACATCGACGTCCCCCGGGAGGTCATCGAGCTGATCCCGGCCAAGATCGCCGAACGCCACCAGTGTGTCCCGGTCAACCGCTCGGGGACGACGCTGGTCGTCGCGATGGCCGATCCGTCGAACATCTACGCGATCGACGACCTCCGGTTTTCGACCGGCTACGACATCGAGGTCGTCGTCGCCAGCGAGACCGCGATCGAGCAAGCCCTCAAAGACTACTACGACGCCGGCGGCCCGGAGGGCGCCGAGGGAGTCGACTACGATTACGACTCGATCCTCGGCGACATGGACGTCGACGACGTCGACTACGTCGAGAAGCAAGACGAGAGCGTCGATGTCAACGATCTCGCCGACGCCTCCGAGGACGCCCCGGTCGTCCGGCTGGTCAACATGATCCTCGTCGACGCCATCGAAAAGGGCGCCTCCGACATCCACGTCGAGCCGTACGAAAAAGACTTCCGGGTGCGCTTCCGGATCGACGGCGTTTTGCGCGAGGTGATGCACCCGCCGATGAAGCTCAAAAAGGCCCTGATCTCGCGGCTGAAGATCATGGCGAATCTGGATATCGCCGAGCGGCGCCTCCCGCAGGACGGCCGCATCAAACTCAAGATGGGCCGCAACCAGGAGATGGACTTCCGGGTGAGCGTCCTGCCGACGATGTTCGGCGAGAAGGTCGTCTTGCGGCTTCTCGACAAGTCGGCGCTCGAGCTGGACATGACCAAACTCGGCTTCGATCCGGATACCCTCCAGATCTTCCGCGACGCCATCCACCAGCCCAACGGGATGTGTCTGGTGACCGGGCCGACCGGATCGGGCAAGACGACGACGCTGTATTCGGCCCTCAGCGAACTCAACGACGAGACCGAAAACCTCTCGACGGCCGAAGACCCGGTCGAGTACAAGCTCGAGGGCATCAACCAGTGCCAGATCAAAGAGGACATCGGCCTGAATTTCGCCGCGGCGCTTCGGTCGTTTCTGCGCCAGGACCCCGACATCATCATGGTCGGCGAGATCCGGGACTTCGAGACGGCCGAAATCTCGATCAAGGCCGCGCTGACCGGCCACATGGTCATGAGCACGCTGCACACCAACGGGGCCGCGGCGACGGTCAGTCGGCTGTTGAACATGGGCGTCGAGCCGTTTTTGGTGACTGCCGCACTCAACGTCGTCGTCGCCCAGCGCCTCGCCCGCCGGATCTGCGAGGACTGCAAGGAGGTCTACGAGGACTTCACCAGAGAGGAAAAACGCAAGATGGAGGTGCCCGAAGATCGGCTCGACGAGCCGGTCTATCACGGCGCCGGCTGCAGTGCCTGCGACGACACCGGCTACTCGGGGCGAGTGGCGATGTTCGAGGTCCTCGAGGTCAACGACGAATTCAAAGACTACGTCATCCAGGGGTATTCCTCGGCGGAGCTGAAGGCCGAGGCGCGCCGGATGGGCATGACGACCCTGCGCCGGGCCGGGATCGACAAGATGCTCGAGGGCGTCACCAGCCCCGAAGAGGTCGTCCGCAACACGGCCCCGGACGGATGACCCCTCGCCCGTTCATCTTCATCGACGTTTCGACCCGTCGCTCGACACCGCCGAGGCAATGCCGAATCTTCACCAACTTCTGAAAGTCATGGTCGACAAGGGGGCGAGCGACCTGCACGTCACCGTCAACACGCCCCCCCAGCTTCGCATCGACGGCTCGCTCGTCCCGCTGAAAGCCGACGCTCTCAGCGCCAAGGAGACCCGCCAGCTTTGCTACTCCGTGCTGACCGATTCGCAAAAGCAACAATTCGAGGAGACCAACGAGCTGGACCTGTCGTTCGGGGTCAAGGGCCTGAGCCGGTTTCGGGGCAACCTGTTCATGCAGCGGGGCGCCGTTGCCGGCGTGTTTCGCTCGATCCCCCACGAGACGCAGTCGATCTCGGAGCTGGGCCTGCCGCGGGTCGTCGGCAGCTTCTCGGAGAGTGCCCGGGGGCTGGTGCTGGTGACCGGCCCGACCGGCGCCGGCAAGTCGACGACCCTCGCCTCGATCATCGACAAGGTCAACCGCGAGCGGCGCTGCCACATCCTCACGATCGAGGACCCGATCGAGTATCTGCACGCCCACAAAAACTCGCTGGTCAACCAACGCGAGGTCGGGGCCGACACCCAGAGCTTCGAGAACGCTCTGAAATACGTCCTGCGCCAGGACCCGGACGTCGTGCTGATCGGCGAGATGCGGGATCTGGAGACGGTCGAGGCAGCGCTGACGATCTCGGAGACGGGCCACCTGACGTTCGGCACCCTGCACACCAACAGTTGCGTCCAGACCATCAACCGGATCATCGACGTCTTTCCGCCCCACCAGCAACCCCAGGTGCGCGCCCAACTTTCGTTCGTGCTCGAGGGCGTGGTCAGCCAACAACTTTTGCCGCGCAAGGATGGTAACGGCCGGGAGCTGGCGACCGAGGTGATGATCCCCTCGCCGGCGATCCGCAACCTGATCCGCGAGGACAAGGCCCACCAGATCTACAGTTCCATGCAGGTCGGCCAGGCGGAGAGTTTCATGCAGACGATGAACCAGTCGCTGTGTGAGCTGTACAAGGACGGCAGGATCACCCTCGACGATGCCCTCTCGCACAGCAACGACATCGACGAGCTGAAGACGATGATCGACGAGGAGACCAACAAAAGCTCCTCCCGGTCGCGGTCGGGCGGCGGGCGGAGCAGCGACATTCAGTACACCTGACGACGGGCCGGCCGGGGCAGAGGCGAAAAACTTGCGAAGCCGCTCGGGCTGCCTTCAAATAGATGACGATAAACGTCGAATCGATCTGCTGAACGGAGACTGAGGACATCATGCCGGTATTCGTCTGGGAAGGCACCACGCAGGCGGGGGACGACCGCTCCGGACAAATGGAGGCGGACTCGCGCGAGGAAGTCCAGCGGCGTCTCCGCAACCAGCAGATCAATCCGGAGACGATCAAGGAAAAAAAGGAGAGTTTCGACCTGTCGATCCCGGGGATCGGCGGGGTGCCGACCAAGAGCATCGTCGTGTTCACCCGGCAGTTCGCGACGATGATCGACGCCGGTCTGCCGCTCGTCCAGTGCCTGGAGCTTCTGGGCAACGCCGAGCCGCACCACCGGTTCAAAGAGATCATCAACGACGTCAAAGAGGACATCGAGGCGGGCTCGACCCTCGCCGATGCATTGGCGAAACACCCGGAGGCCTTCGACGACCTGTATGTCAGCCTGGTCGAGGCCGGGGAGGTCGGCGGGATTCTGGATACGATCCTGGAGCGGCTGGCGGTGCAGCTCGAGAAGTCGATGAAGCTGCAGCGCAAGGTGCGCGGGGCGTTCACCTACCCGACGGTCGTGCTGGTGATCGCCTTTTTGGTCATCGTCGTCATGCTCTACAAGGTCATCCCGACCTTCGAGGAGATGTTCGCCGACATGGGCGGGGCGGAACTCCCGCAGTTCACCCAGTACGTGATCGGCATGTCGGATTTCGTCCAGAACTGGATCGGGATGATCCTGCTCGGGATGCTCGTGTGCGTCGCCGGGTTCGTCGCCTTGTTGCGCTATCCGCCGACCCGGGAGTTGTTCGACCGATTCTTGCTGAAGGCCCCGCTGGTCGGCCCGCTGGTCAAAAAGACGGCCGTCGCCCGGTTCACCCGCACCCTCGGCACGATGGTCGCCTCGGGGGTCCCGATCATCGACAGCCTCGAGATCGTCGCCCGGGTGGCCGGCAACAAAAAGGTCGAAAAGGCGATCCTGTACACCCGCGATCAGATCAGCCAGGGCCAGAACATGGTCGATCCCCTCCAGGAGACGGGGGTGTTTCCGGAGCTGGTCGTCCAGATGATCGGGGTCGGCGAGTCGACCGGGGCGCTCGATACGATGCTCGGCAAGATCGCGGATTTTTACGAGGACGAAGTCGACGTCGCCGTCGACAACCTCACCTCCATGATCGAACCCCTGTTGATGGTCTTTCTCGGGGTCGTGGTCGGGGGGCTGCTGATCGCGATGTACCTTCCGATCTTCACGATGGCCGGCAATATCCAGGGCGGAGAGGGAGGCCCGTAACCGCATCGGCGAGTCTCCTCGCATGGCATCTCGAACAGACGACACTCCCGAGGGGCTCTCGCTGCGAGACCGCCTCCAGGGGCTGATGACCGTCCGGGTCGTCCTCGTGACGGTCTTTCTCGGCGGGACGATCGTCGTCGACATCGAGGCGTTCTCGAGCCTCTCCGATCCCCGCAACGCCGCCCTCCTGGCGTTGATCGTCTCGACCTACCTGTTGACCATCGCCTACGGCCTGCTGCTCGAACGCCTCGAGTCCCTGGTCGGGATCGCCCGTTTTCAGCTGGTGGCGGACCTGCTTTTGACCGCGCTGTTGGTCCTGTTCACCAACGGACTGGGCAGCGTGTTCATCTTTTTGTTCTACCTCAACATCATCAACACGGCGATCGTCGCCGGCCGGCGCGCCGCCTGGTATTGCGCCGGAGCGACGGCGGCGATCATGTTCGGGCTCGGCGTCGTCGCCTCCGCCGACCCGACCCACCCCTTGCTGGGCTCGAGCGGCAACGGGGCGAAATTCTCGCCACTTTTTTTCGAGGTCCTGGTCAACTCCGTGGCCGCATTCTTGATCGCTTTCCTGTCGGGACGGCTGACCGAACGACTCGGCGAGACGACCCTCGAGCTACAGCGCAAGCGCGACGACCTGGCGCAACTGCGGGCTCTGACCGAAAACATTCTGGCGAGCCTCAACAGCGGGCTGGTCACCATCGACCAGAGCAATGCCATCATCTATTTCAACCGGGCCGCCAGCGTCATCACCCGGATCGACAGGGAAGCCGCACTCGGCGCCTCGCTCGACGAGATTTTTCCCGCCATCGCCGAGGTCCTCGACGGATCCGACGAACAGATACCCGCGGTCGACGAGACGGAACCGCCGGGCGAAGCAGCGAGCACCCGCTACGAATGCGAGTTCACCCGGCCGGACGGTGAGAGGGTGTATCTCGGGTATTCGATCTCGATTCTCCGGGATTCGGAGGGCCGGCCGGTCGGCCACATCGTCGTCTTCCAGGATCTGACCGAGGTCAAGCGCCTGGAGCTCGCTCAGAAACGCTCTCAGAAGCTCGCCGCCGTCGGCGAACTCGCCGCCTCGATCGCCCACGAGATCCGCAATCCCCTCGCCTCGATCAGCGGCTCGGTCGAGATGCTCGAGACGACCGCCGACTTCGACCAGCAGGAACGGTCGCTGATGAAAATCGTCCTCCGCGAGGTCGACCGGCTCGATACGCTGATCTCGGAGTTTCTCGAATACAGCCGCCCTTCGTCGATGTCGTTCGAGGGGACGGATCTCGCGGGGCTGGTCGACGAGGTCGTCGAGTTGTTCGGCCGGCGCACCACCAGCGCCGCCGACCAGATCGACCTCGAGATCGGCGACGAGGCCGACGAGTGGCTCACCGAGATCGACCGCGAGTCGATCCGCCAGGTGCTCTGGAACCTGTTGAACAACGCCTCCGACGAACTCCACGATCGGAGCGTGGAGGGCACGGCGGTGCGCGTCGCTCTGCAGGCGGCAGAGCTCGACGGGGAGACCTACCATACAATCCTCGTCGAGGATGCCGGAGGGGGAGTGCCGGCATCGGACCGGGACAAGATCTTCGATCCCTTCTTTACGACCAAAGACGACGGCTCCGGGCTCGGCCTGGCGACCTCCCACCGGCTCGTCGACGAACACGGCGGGCAGATCGAGGTGACCGATTCCGAGCGGCTCGGCGGGGCGAAATTCGTCGTCTGGCTGCCGGTCGAGCAGACGCCCTCGAGTGGCGACGGGGAAGTCCCGACCGGCCTGCACGAATCATCCGCGCCTTCACCCGAACTGGCGAATCCGGCGCCCTCCGTGCCGGAGTCCTCCTGACCGAACCGACCATGAGTCCCGAGCGATCCGACAGTGAGGTGACCCGCCGTCCGATTCTGATCGTCGACGACGAGCAGAGCATGCGCGAGTTTCTCGGCATCATGCTCGAAAAGGAGGGCTACGAGGTCGTCGCCGACGAAAATGGCGACGAGGCGATGCAACGGCTCGAGGACGACGAGCGATTTCGGCTGGTCATCACCGACCTGAAGATGCCGGGCGCCGACGGACTCGAGTTACTCGAGCGGGTCAAACAACTCGATCCCGCCTGTCAGGTCGTCGTCATCACCGCCTACGCCACGCCCGAGTCGGCCATCACGGCGATCAAACGGGGCGCCTACGATTACATCCAGAAGCCGTTCAAGGTCGAGCAGGCGAAGGTCGTCGTCGAGCGGGCTCTCGAAAAATACGATCTCAAAAGCGAGAACCTGTATCTCAAAGAGCGGCTCGAGCAGACCCAACGCTTCGGCGAGATCGTCGGCAAGTCGGAGCCGATGCGGAAGGTCTTCGAGATGATCGAGCGGGTCGCGCCGACCGACTCGACGGTCCTGATCAGCGGCGAGTCGGGCACCGGCAAGGAGCTGGTCGCCCGGGCGCTGCACGATCGAAGCGAGGTCTCGGAGGGGCCGTTCCGGCCGATCAGTTGCGGAGCCATCCCCGAGAACCTGATCGAAAGCGAGCTGTTCGGCCACCGCGAGGGGGCGTTCACCGGAGCGAACGCCGACAAGGAGGGGCTGTTTCAGGCGGCCGAAGGGGGGACGGTCTTTCTGGACGAGGTCGGCGAGCTGCCGGAGAACACTCAGGTCAAACTCCTGCGGGTCCTCCAGGAAAAGAAGGTCAAACCCGTCGGCGGCAACCGCGAGTTGCCCGTCGACTGCCGGATCGTCGCGGCGACCAACAAGGACCTGCGCGAGGCGGTCGAGAAAGGGGATTTCCGCGAGGATCTGTTTTATCGGCTCAACGTCATCCCGATCGAGCTGCCTTCGCTCCGGGAGCGACGCGAGGACATTCCCCTCTTGATCGAGCACTTCGTCGACAAGTACGCTGAGGCCGGCGGCGACTCGATCGAGGGCCTCGAGGCCGACGCCAAACGCATCTTGATGAACCACTCGTATCCCGGCAACGTCCGGGAGCTCGAAAACATCATCCAGCGGGCGGTCACCCTGGAGTCCGGCGACCTGATCAGCGCCGAGATCCTCCCGTATCACATGCAGGAGGACAGCTTCGATCAGGTCACCCGGGACATCGAGATCCCCGAAGAGGGACTCGACCTCGAAAAGATGGTCGAGCAACTGGAACGGCGGCTGATCGAGAAGGCGCTCGAACGAGCCGACGGCGTCAAAAAGGCGGCGGCGGAACAACTGAACATCTCGTTTCGAAGCCTGCGCTATCGGCTCAAAAAATACGATATGGAGTCGGGCGAGTGACGACCGCGTGGTCCGTTCTTTGCTTGAATACGATGTGGATGGTACTTTCGCCGAGGCATCGGACGACAATCGACTCGCATGACAGCCGGAGGTGACCCATGGATCTCGGAGAGTATTCACGCCGTCCATCCGGGCAGCCGCGCGGGGTGACGCTGATCGAATTGATGGTCGTCGTCGCCATTATCGGCGTGTTGGCCGCGATCGGCGGGGTTGCCTACCAGAACCAGATCAAAAAGGGGAAAGTCTCGAATCTCAAACAGATTGCGATGGAGGTCCAGCAGGCCCAGGAGCAGTACGCCTCGCGCAACGGGGAGTATCTCAACCCGGATACGACGGCCTACTCGGATGCCGCCGGTACCGACGGCAACCAGTGGGAAAACGTCCTGGGCTTTTCGAACGAACAGGTGGCCACCCAGGAGAGCGTCGAGGTGCAGATGCAGGCCGGGACCGGCGGCTCACCGAACACCTCCGTGTTCGAGGACTGGAGTCCGGACACCCAGGACGACGACGGCAACGCCATCGACTGGTACGGCATCAGGGTCACCCAGGATCTCAATCCGAGTGAATCCGAAGATACGTCGGTGTACATCGGCACCGGGGCCTCCAAGCCGATCGTGACGCACTCGGGCAAGTGAGCCCGGCCGACTGACGTTTTACGTCAACACGCGGCGGGCCCGGGTGACGCAAATTGTCAGTGGCGGCAACGATCCCGGCCATTTATCCGTCGATGCGTCTCATTTCGACGGTTTGCTCGCCCGTTGACGATGGTAAGAGACTTGCATGACCATACGGTGGCAGACCGGTCCCCGTTCGGGGGACGGGACGATCGCCGCGTAATCGCATTCAACTGAAAGGAGCACAGAATGTTCAGGCAACTACTTGCGAAACTCAAACAAGACGACGAGGGCTTTACGCTCGTCGAGCTGATGATCGTCGTCGCCATCATCGGGGTGCTCGCCTCGATCGCGATTCCGGCCTTCATGAACTATCTCCAGCGCTCCAAGACCTCGGAGGCGGAGAACATGATGAAGCAGATCGCGAACGGCGCGAAAACCTACTTCACCTCCGAGCAGACCTACTGCTCCGGAACGGACGGATGCAAACACCCGTGGCACACCGGGGGCCAGGCGGGACTGCCGGTGCCGTTTAGCGAGTACGTCTTTCCCGGGGCATCGGGAAGTTCGTTCAATACGAACAGCGCCACCGTCCCCGCCGGGGGAGCGAAGTACGAGCCGACGCTGCAGTACAGCGGTTCGGAAGGCTCGCCGGGTGACGTCGAGCGCGAGCTCGGTATCACGATCAACGAGCCTCTGTACTTCCTGTACACCTTCAACCAGTCGAACTCCGGGAACGAAGCCGAGGCGACGATCACCGCCGAGCACGACTTCGACGCCGACGGTTCGACCTCACACACGGTCACTCAGCACCTGTCGATCAACTCGAGTCTCGACGTCGACATCGGATATCCGACCACGACGCACGAACTCGAATGAGTCCGGCTGTCCCCCTCCTTCGACGACAACCTCGAAGGAGGGGGCGCCTGGCCTGGGGCCGGGGCGGGCCCTATCGAATTCAGTCGTTCCTCGGTGACGCGAAAGACTCTTACGCCCTCGCCGCAGGTCCTTTGCGCAAACGGGAATCGAGATGCTTCGCCCAGCGTTTTTTCCCCTCGAGTCAGATCGAGCTGGCTTCACTCTGGTCGAGTTGATGATCGTCGTGGCCATCATCGGCGTACTCGCCTCGATCGCGATCCCGGCGTTCATGAACTATCTGACGCGCTCGAAGACATCGGAAGCCGAAAACCTGATGAAAACTATGGCGACCGGGGCGAAATCGTATTTCACCTCCGATCAAACCTATTGCGCCGGTTCCGAGGGCTGCAAACATCCCTGGCACGACGGCGGAACCGCCGGGCTGCCGGTCCCCTTCTCGGAGTACGTCTTTCCGGGCGGCTCGGGCGCCTCGTTCAACACCAAGGGCTCGGGAGCCTCGCTGCCGACCGGGGGGACGAAATACGACCCGACACTCGCCGTCAGCGGTGCCGCCGGAAATACGACTCCGGAAGACATTCAGCGTGAACTGGGGACGACGATCAACGAACCCGTCTACTTTTTGTACAGATTTCAATCGGAGGACTCCGGCGCCGATGCCGGCGCGACGCTGACCGCCGAACACGACTTCGGGGCCGACGGCAGCCCCAACCACACCGTCACCCAGCATCTGACCGTCACCTCGAACGGCGACGTCGACATCGGGTTTCCGACGACCACCCACGAACTCGAATAGCCCCTTTCTCTCGACTCGCCGTCCCGCCCTCCTCTCAGCCGACGTTCATGCAATCCGCACGTCTCCTCGAGGTCGCAGTCGCCGCCAGTCTGGCGGGAGGCCTGCTGGTCAACTACTTGGTCGCCGTGCCTTCCCATCAAACGGCCTACGCAGCTCAGCAACAACACCTCCCCGACGAGACCCAGAATCGACTCCCCTCCGCCGACGTCCTGCGCGGCGTGTCCCTGAACTTCGAGACCCTGGCCGCCGATGTCGCCTGGATCTGGAGTCTCGTCTACTACGGCAAGCACCTCTCGGGCACCGCCCGGCCCGCCTATCTGGAACACAGCGCCGAGACGATCGCCGATCTCGATCCGCGATTTTACGAGGTGTACCCCTGGTTTTCGGCGATCTATATTCGGACACAACATCCGCCGAGCCACGAGGAGCTCGATACGGTCAACAACTTTCTCGAGCGCGGGATGGAGATCTTTCCGACCGATTACCGGCTGCCCCGCGAGGCGGGACTGAACTACATCGGCTACAGCGAGGATCGCACCGACGAGCAGCGCATCGAGGAGCTGACGCGCGGCATCGAGTATCTGCAGCGCGCCTCGAAGATGGAGGGCGCTCCCGCCGATCTCCCGCTTACCGTCTCGTGGATGTACCAGCGCCGACGCCAGTTGCGCTCCGGAAAAGACGGCCCGCCCTCGAGCGAGCAGAGACGCGAGGTGGGACCCGAGCAGGTCGAATTCTTGACCGAAATGTACTATCTCGTCGATGATGCCGGCGTGCGCCGGGCGATCGAGTACAAACTCTCGAACAGCCCGCGGGGCCAGAAGATGCTCGCCCGCTACGATCGCCGCTACGATCAGAGACTTCGCCGCCAGCACTCCGAGTCGTTTTCGTACTTGCCCCTCTCGATCTGGGCCGCCGTCGCCGACCTGAACCGATGACACGTCGTTCGATCCTCGAGCTCGACAACGTCGAAAAGACCTTCCACATCGGCTTCTGGCGTGAGCGCGTCGAAGCCGTCCGCAAGGTCAGTTTTTCGGTCGGCGAAGGGGAGATCTTCGGGCTCGTCGGTCCGAACGGCGCCGGCAAGACGACGACGATGAAGATGATGACCAACCTCATCTTCCCGGATGCCGGCCGGGTGGCCCTATTCGGCGAGCCGGCCTCGCGGACCGACAGCCGGCGGCATCTCGGCTACCTGCCCGAAGAGCCGTATTTTTACGGGCACCTGTCGGTCGTCGAGATGCTGCGCTACTACGGGTCGCTGCACGGCATGAGTCGAAGCGACGTCGACGAGCGGCTCGACGACTTGCTCGAGCTGGTCGGGCTCGCCGACGTCCCCGACCGCCCGATCCACAACTACTCGAAGGGCATGCGCCAGCGGGCGGGCATCGCCCAGGCGCTCGTCAACGACCCCGATCTCGTGATCCTCGACGAGCCGCAAAGCGGGCTCGACCCGGTCGGCCGCAAGGAGGTGCGCGACCTGATCTTCGAGCTGCGCGACGCCGGCAAGACCGTCCTGTTCTCGAGCCACATCCTGGTCGACGTCGAGGCGGTCTGCGATCGCGTCGCCATCCTCGACGAGGGCCGGCTTGTGGAGGTGACCGACCTGGAGGAGCTCGACGAGCAGGAAAACCCGACGATCGAGCTTCGAGTCGACGGGCTCGCCTCCGAGGAGCTCGAAGGGCTGGCCGGCGTCGACGACCTCCAGCACGTCGGGTCGAGCCTGCTGATCGCGCTGGCCGGCGACGACGCTCTCCAGACGATCCTCGCTGAGATCACCGACCGGGGAGGACGCATTCTCAAGCTCGACCGCCACGGCCGACGCCTCGAAGAGCAGTTTCTCGCTGACACCGGAGCCGACGGCTGATGCCAGATTCGCTCCTCCAGATCGTCCGCCCGATCGGGGCCATCGCCACCAACACCTTCCGCGAGGCCGTCCGCAACAAGATCTTCGGCGCGCTGCTGGCCTTCGCCGCCGCCGTGCTGGCCTTCAGCCTGGTGCTCGGGGCGATGAGTCTGCACCACGAGGTCCGCGTCGCCGTCGACGTCGCCCTGTATGCGACGACGCTGTTTTCGATGATCATCACCGTGTACGTCTCCATCAATTTGCTGCACACCGAGATCGAGCGGCGCACGATCTATACGATCCTCTCGAAGCCGGTGCGCCGCTGGCAGTTCGTGCTCGGCAAGTATCTCGGCATCGCCCTGCTCGACGTCGCAATCACGGTGCTTTTGTTCGGCCTGGCGAGCGGCCTGATCGTCATGCAGGGCGGCGAGATCACCTCGACGCTGGTCTGGGCGTTCGCGCTGATCTTGTTGCAACTGCTTATCGTCATCTCGATCTCGCTCCTTTTCGCCAGCTTCTCGACGCCGCTTTTGTCCGGATTGCTGGCCGGGGGCCTGTTTTTGCTCGGGCACCTGCACCCGCAACTCGAGATGGTCCGCAGCTATTTCGAATCGGCCCTGGTCGAGCGTCTGGTGACCGTCCTCGAATACCTCCTCCCGAATCTCGCCTCGCTCAACCTCGCCACCGAGATCGTCCACGACATCTCGGTTCCGCCGTCGTATCTGTTGCACGCCGGGTGGTACGCTCTGTCGTATTCGGCGGTGACGCTCTTTTTGGCGATCGCGATCTTCTCGCAGCGCGATCTGCTCTGACCGGCTGCAATCGGTCACTCCCGACACCGATCCGGGACGGCGGGGATCTCTCCGATCTTGGCGCGGGCGTCCTCCGGGAGCCGGTGGTACAGGATCCACCCCAGACAGTGCGGCTGGTCGGCCTCGAATTCCCGTCTCAAAAACGGCAGGGCCCATTGCGGACGGTCGTGGCGCACGAAGTAGTTGGCGAAGGGAAGCCGATGTTGGCGCACGGACATCCATCCGGCGTGCGAGGTAACCAGATCGACGGCACGGTCGGTCAGTTCCTCGGCCCGTTCGTCGTCCGGAAGGGGCAGATCGTGGCGAGCCAGCAGGCCGAGATACACCTCGTAGTGGAAAGGACTCGGCGAGCGGTGACGGCGCAGAGCTTCGGCCGCGAGCGACCAGGCGCGTTTCGGCTCGCCGACTTTCTCGAAGACCAGCGGGAGGAATTTCGGGTAGTAGCGACTCGCCCGAAAAACGGGCAGTCCCTTCTCGAGGACGGCCGCCGCTCGCGCCCATTGACCGCGCTCCTTGTACCCCTCGGCGAGCCCCTCGTACGGACGCCACACCCGCGGGTGCTCGACGAGCACCGGCTTCCAGAGAGTGACGGGATTGCGCCATCGATCGAGTTGGGTGTGCGTCATCATCCCCAGCACGGCGAGCACCGCGCAGATCGCCAGCCCCGCCACTGCCTTTCGGCGCCGCGGCTCCGCCGTCGTCGAATCCGGCTTCGGGTGGCGTGCCAGACTCCAGACGATCACACAGATGACTCCGACCGACGGAAGATACAAGTAGGTGTCGGCTGCCAGCCGCGGGATCGGGTGCAACTGGGCGTACGGGAGGTAGGTGACGGCGGCGATGCCCGCGGCCAGCAGAAGTCTCCACCGCCGCCGCATCCAGAGAGCCGCGACCGTCAGGCCGACGGCGGCGAGTGCCGCCGTACCGGGGACGACGGCGATCGTCGAAATCTGCGAGGTGGCGTAGTAGGCGGGGCCGAGGTCGGTCGGGACGAGCAAATTCCGCAACGAGAGCTCGAAGGCCCGTGCGATCCGCGCATACCACCGCCACACCGACTGCGTCGCCTCGAGTCCCGTGACTCGAGTGCCGTGATCGGAGAGGGCAACGGGAAGATACACGGCAGCCAGTCCCGCCTGACAGACGACCAGCCCCCAGACCTCCCACGACAGCCACCAGGTGCGCCGCCGGAACCAGCTCTGCAACAAGAGAAGACCGGGAAACACGACGGCGACGGGTTTGCAGCCCAGAGCGACGAGATAACACACCAGCGTTGTTGCGACCGCAAGCAACGTTCGGCGACGCCCGGGCTCGCTGCACAGATACCGGTCCCAGACGAAAAGCCCGGTCAAAACGGCGGTTGCAAACAAGAGGCTTTTGAGATTCGTCAGCCATGCCACCGACTCGACCTGGACCGGATGCAGGCCCCAGATCGCCGCGACGATCAGGCCGGAGGCCGCAGTCGACCAGCGGCTGACGAGCAGGTAGACGAGCCCGACGTTGGCGACGTGCAGCGCGATATTCAATCCGTGTACCAGGGGGACGTACAGCTCGGGGGAGGCGGCCCGGAGGTGCGCGTAGACGAACGTCGGGACGGGGATCCAGTACCCGATCTTCGGAGTGGTCAGCCGCTGCCACCACGAGACTCGCCACCAGTGTTCGACCTCGGGCCGATTGAACAGATAGGTGTTGTCGTCGAAGCCGTGCATGTGACCGAAGCCGACGGCGCGCACATACACCGCGGCGACGACCACCAGGAGCCCCGCCAAAATCAGCCACCGGGAACGTCGTTTCACCGGAGCGAACTCCACTCGATGCGCAAACTGCCGATGCGAACGGGCGCCGCCGCAAGGGCGCCTGCCGAACCAGACTACCCGACGCCGGCGAAACCACAAACCGATCAGAAGCTTACGGTCGACCCGGGGACCCTCCCGACTTGTCACAGATGCCGAAGTGAGGTACACGCGGGCCGAATCATCGATGTTGATGGATCGTCGTGTGCCGAAATCCGCCGAGGCTGGTACGGTACTTGAACACCTTCGGTGGGTGTAACGACTCGAGACGCCCCGTCGGACTGTGCCGAGGGTCGACCTCGCTCGATCCGGCGCCCCCTTCGAACGAGACTGCAGGCAGTGAAAGGTCAAGGAGGATGCGAATGAGACAGTCGGCCCGGACAACCGCCCTCGAGATGCTGGTGATCGCGGTCATGGTCGGCCTCGGCGCCGGGTGTGCCCAGGATGTCGGCGACATCAACCGCACCCAGCCCGACAAGATCGAAAAAGAGATCTTCGAGGGCGACGACGAATGGTACTTCACCCAGACGGTCATCGACACGGACTACCAGGGGAGCGGGCCGGTCAACACCGCCTACGAAAGTTCCCTCAAGCGCATCCGCTGGGAGATCACCGAGGAGTTTCTGTACGCCTACTCGACGACGAGCCTGCAAGAAGGTCTCAACGACGAGCAAAACTCCGAGGAGGACCGCCGGGTCGGTGCCGTCGCCGTCTTCGAGATCGAGTCGCATTTCGACGTCCAGCGCGAGTACAACTCCTCGACCGGCGAGCCGTCGAACGTCATCGTCGAAGACTCGAACGATCGCCCCTGGTACGAGCGCAAGCACATGCGGGTCGACTGGAGCGCGAACCTCGTCGACGGCCGTGGCAACTTCACCGAGCAACTCGGCAATACCGCCTCGGTCGCCTACGACCGTCCTCAGGAGAGCGACCATGTGCATCCGAACCGGGCCCGGGTCGGCGACGATTACATCGACGTGACCGTCCGGTACGCCTTCGAGCCCGATCTGATGGCCTGTGAAGCGAGCCTCGGGATCGACTCGATCCAGTACTGCAATGCCGGCAAGCTGTCGGTGCGCAACTCTTTTCAGCGGATCACCGACGAAATGGAGGGAGACTTCGAGCCGACGGTCCTCAACGACCGCGAGCCCCTCGAGCAGGACGGCGAGCCGCTGATGACCAACCAGGTCTACGACCGCTCGCAGGGCTACTCGATGGAAGTCGAGTGCAACGAGACGACCGCCGAGTTCATGCGGCGCGAACACGGCGACACCACCGAGCAGTGCAAACCGGCGACGTTCGATTACTTCAGCCGATTCGGCTACTTCCGCACGCGGCGGGTCGAATACGACAAAGACCGGCCCAACAAAGACGCCTCCCGCAAGTACTTCGCCCAGCGCTGGGACATCTGGGAGGAAGTCGACGGCCAGACCGAGCCGAAACCGATCGTCTACCACCTCAACGCCCAGTATCCCCGCGACATGATTCCGGCCGCCAAGGAAGTCGAACGCCAGTGGGACCGGTCGCTCAAACAGGCGGTCCGGCTGAAGGCCCGAAGCCGCGGGTACGAATACGGCGGCGGGATCGACGAGGTGACCGGCCGGCTGACCGACGTCGGCGAGACCCTGAGCGAAAACCCCGAGCTCCTCGAGGAGACGACGCTCACCGAGGGCGACCGGGAGGCGTATCGAGAAGGCAAGATGTTTTACATCCGCAAAAACAACTGCCTGCCCGGCCCGCTGGCCGACTGGAAAGACGAGTACGGCCAGAACCACAACGCCGACCGCCGCGAGGTCGCCGCCCTGTTCGACGAGGCGACCGCCGAGGCCGACGGCGATTCGCTGGTCGACCAGTTGTGGTCGATCCCGATCGACACGCGACTTCAGTTGTGCACGAACCTCGAGTGGGCGACCGCGCCGCGCTCCGACGAGGACGCCCGGTTTCACTACCAGCGCCGCGGCGACCTGCGCTACAGCTTTTTCAACTGGGTCAACGAATACACCGGCTCGTGGAGCGGGTACGGCCCCTCGTCGGCCGACCCGGAGACCGGCGAGATCATCTCCGCCGACGCCAACTTCGCCGGCACACCGCTTCGGTCGACGGCCCAGTACGGCGCGGACCTGCTTCAGTATATGAACGGGGATCTGAGCAACCAGCAGGTGCGCTTCGGCACGCACATCGAGGAGTATCTCGAGGACGTCGAGCAACGCCGCGAGCAGGGACTGCGCCCCGGCGAACTGCCCGAGGAGTTCGAAAAGGAACTCGACCGGCGCGCCGAGCGTTCGACCAGCTCGCGCAGCTACTCCGACGAGCTGCCGGATTATGACGAACTGCCCGACAAGCTCAACAAACTCGGACCGGAGGCGTTCCAGCGCGAGTTCAACGAGGTCTCACGGACGATCCACGAGGCGAAAAAATCGGATACGCGCTTCACCGAGTTTTTCGAACATCCGAAGGTCAAAAACGAGCTGATGAAAAACGGCCAGATGCAAAAGCTGGTCGACTCCCTGGCGCGGGAACGGTTCGGCTCGGAGGAGGTCGCCGAGTCGGACAAACACCAGGCGTATCTCGATCTCGTCACCCCCAAGTCGCTGTACCGGGCCCAAAAGCAGGCCGATCAGTGGATGGCCGAGCGAAACATGTTCTCGGCACGCAACCTCCAGCGCGCAGTCGAGGGGCTGGCGACGTACCGGGGCGCGGCGGACTTTTTCAAAGGGAAGGGCCGCGAGGAGATCGTGCGCTACATCGAGGAAAACGCCTTTATCGGCACCCAGCTGCACGAAGTCGGCCACACCCTGGGACTTCGCCACAACTTCAGCGCCAGCCGCGACGCCCTCAACTGGCACGACGAATACTGGCAGATCCAACAGGAGGCGCGCACCAATCCCGAGGTCGTCAAACCCGAAGACGGCGAAGCACCCGAGCAGGCCCAGTCGGTGTACGGCCTACAGGGGGAGCTCGCCTCCCAGATCGCCGGCGACGAGGAAGTGCGCTACCTCAACGAAGAGGAGTTTCAGCAGGCGAGCATCATGGACTACACCGCCGATCTGACCGGGCGATTTGCCGGGCTCGGCAAATACGACAAGGCGGCGATCAATTTCGTGTACGCCGACCACATCGAAGTCTGGGAGGATTTCGACAAACCGAACCGAATGTCGACCGACAAGCTGATCGCCGATTACAGCCGCCTGCCGGAATTGTACGGAGAGGCAATCACCTCGCCGGACACCCCGGACGACCAGCAGTTCGAGCGCGGTGTGGAGTTTCTGCTCGATCGCCGCAAGTGGATTCCGGTCTCGGAGGCGATCCAGCGGCGCAAACGCGGCATCCAGAAAAACACCCGGCTGGCCGAAAAGTGGTGGCCGGAGGATTCCCCGGGCGCCAAGCCGACCGATCCCGAGCCGTACGTGCCGACGACGATCCCGTACAATTTCTGCTCGGACTACAAGGCCGACTACACGCTGGGCTGTGCGACCTTCGATCACGGGGGTAACAACGACGAAGTCGTCAGCCACGCGTTCGACAAGTACCGATTCTTCCAACCGTTCTGGCGCTACAAGGGCGAAGACATCGGGCGATCTTTCCCGTACGGAAGTCGCCTCATCTCGGAGTACGCCCTGGACGTCCAGGAGACGTTGTATCGCGCCGAGCGGCCGTTCCGGTATTTCTCGATCTACGAGTGGCTCGGCTACGATCTGGGCGACTACTCCGAGGACCTGCGGGCGGCCTCGATCAGCGCCCTGAACTTTTATGCGGAGGTGATGGCGATGCCGGAGCCGGGGCGGTACTGCGAATACTCCGGCCAGAATTTCCCGGCGCTGGATGAAAACTGGTACTACGACCTGGACAACACTTACTTCCCGGCGAGTGCCCACGACAACCGGGGCAACTGCGAGAGCCAGGTCGACATCCCGCGGGGGTCGGGTCAGTACTACGACTACGAGTTGACCGACGAATACAACTACCGGGTGCGACGGGTCGGAACGTTCGTCGACAAGTTGATTGCCTCGCAGAGCTTCTTCAACGTCTCCGGCAACTGGATCAACAACAGTTTCCTGACCGACACCCGCGCCAGCAACATCACCTTTTACTCGCTGTTCAAAGACGAGATGCTCGACTGGCTCGGCGACATGATCATGGGGAATTCGACCGGATTCGCGGGCCGATACGTCGACGGTCAGGACGGCGAGTCGGGCACCTACATTCCACCGAAGGTCATCGATCTCGCGCAGTTCGACGACGATCGGGCGACCACGCAAATCGCCGACAATGCTCCCCGGGTGCGGACGGACTTCAGCTTCGACCAGCAGATGCAGACGCTCGCCGGCGCCATGCTCGTCAACTCGAGCTGGCAAGACCAGTCGGTCGACTTCCGGCAGTACTTGAAGGTCATCCGCCAAGAAGACGACGAGCAGACCTTCGACGACGCGACCGAAATCCGGACGTTCACCCACCCGATCACCAATGTCGTCTACAAGGCGCCCCAGACCAGCGACAACCGCTCGATCAGCGTCGACCTGATCGAATGGGCGAACGATCTGGAGTCGCGCTGGCAGTATGCGAGTTGCCTCGAGCAGACCTTCGACCCGAGTGCCGACGGCACGGAGTATCTCAGGGATGCCTGCGGAGACCGTCGACTGCCGGTCCAGATCGACACCGACGACGTCCAGGGCACGCGTGAGACACTGTCGGAATTCGAAAAGATCCGTCTCCGCCAGCTCGAAAACGTCGTCGCCAAGTTGATCCTCGTGCGCGATGTCGCCACCCTGACCGACGATCTGGCGACCCAGTAACCCGCCGACCGGGCCGCATCCGCCCGATTCGAAGCGGGTGCGGCCCGTCGGGATCCGCAATCCAATCGGTTCGATCCTCCCGAAAACGAGCGACGAGACACCGAACTCCGAGTTGCGAAGGTCCACCATGCGCCTCCTGTGCCGATCGATCTGTGCCGTGTTTCTGGTGTGTTTCCTCCTCGGGTGCGGCAGCGCCGAGGTCGATGGGCAAGAGACCGATACTCGCGCCGACGCGGGGGGAGCCGACGGTGGCACGACTCCGGACGTTCGAGGAGACGCGGCCGGAGCCGGAGGAGAACTCGATGCGTCCTTCGATTTTCTGCCGGACGGCGACGTCGACTCCTCGCATACCTTCGTCAACTTCGAGTACCGGAAGATCGAGGAGGCCGGCCACAGTACTCTGACCGGCATCGAGGTGACGCTGGTCGGCAATACGCGAATCATCAAACACGGCTCGAACAGCCGCAACGAACGTCTCGAAAGCGAAGACGCCGAGACGCTGTACACCGAGTACCTGACCGACGAGGTGCTCGAGAAGATGCGAGCCGGAAGCTGGGAGTGCGGCGAGGCCGAAACCCACAACGGCGCCCGCCACGAGTTTCGCGCCGAGCTCGGCACCCAGGTCGACGCCCCGCAACCGACCCGCGTCGTCTCCGGATGCATCGCCCCCGACGCCTCCCATCCCGACGCCGAACTCGTCCAGCGCATCGCCGACCAACTCGAGGCCCTGCGCGGCGAGTACTTCGAATAGATCGACCTTTCCGTCATTTGCCTTGACGTTTCCCATTTCGCAGCGTACAGACCGCCGCGGATGTTGTTCGTGTCGGCTCCGTGCACACATTGAGGGCGACTTGCCGCCCGACTCGGGCGCAGCAACGAGCCGACCGGCACGGGACTCGAAGTCCGGGAGCAGAATATGTCATTTCTCAAAGCGGCCATGTTGACGGCAGTCTTCGCCCATTATCAGGCGGGAGCTCCCCCGGAGATCCCGTCGGTGCAGACCCCGCCGGTCCAACAGGTCGGCACGGCCTCGTGGTACGGCGACGGCATCTGGCACGGGGACGTCACCGCCAACGGCGAGGATTTCGATCCGGACGAATTCACCTGCGCCCACCGCGATCTCCCGTTCAACACGGTCCTGCTGGTCGAAAACCTCGCCAACGACCGTCGCGCCTGGTGCCGAATCAACGATCGGGGCCCGTACAACGTCGAGAAAGTCGACGGCGAGTGGACCGTCCGCACCCGACTGCGCGACGGGGGCTCGTGGCGAGGTATCATCGATCTCTCCATCGCAACCGCCCGCAAGCTGAAGATGAAACAGGCGGGACTGCAGACCGTCTATCTGCGTTACTGGACCCCAGATCGCTCTCCCTCTCACCCTCTGGCGATGTTGAGGCCGTAGACTCCGAGGTGGCGGGCCGCCCCGAACGGCCCGCGCGGACGTAGAGAGCTGTCAGAAGATTTGCGGTCGTTCGCTGGTCTGCTACACTGGCCCGTCAGTTCGGTTTTTTTGCACAGTCGCCGGTGCGAACTCTCCGGTCGCGCAAGGTGTCGGAACACCGAGCGCCCCGGAGTTCACGGCCCGGAGGCATCGAGGAGTCCGAACCGAACGGGTCGGAGGCCGACCCAAACCCGAACTACCACGCGAGTTTCAGACGACATGCGAACTACGACGCGCTGTACGGTTTCGACGAGTTTCGTCGCGGCAATGAGTAGTCTCGTCGTACTCGCCGCCTCGACCGGATGTGCGAGCATTTCCTCGATCGATCCCCCCTGGAAGACCTCCCCGCAAGTCGACGACGAGTCTGCCGACGCCTCCTCCGATCCCGCCTCCGAAAGCCAGGGCGAGGAGACGACCGACGAGACGACGCGCGAGCGGGCGACCTACTGGGCGCGCAAGGCCGTCTCCGCCTCCCAGCAGCTCGCCTACGCCCGCCAGCTGCGCCACGGAACCGAGACCGAGAACCGCGCAGCGACCGCCCGAAGCGGCGAGTCGTCGCCCTCCTCGCCCGCCTCCAGCTCCGGCACAGACGCCGAGGCGTCCTCGAACGGAGCAGCAGCGAACGGCTCGGCCGAATCGTCATCCAAGTCCACACCCCGGGCGGATTCCGAGCCGACCGGGAGCGACGCTCGCACCGCCCCGGCCGCCTCGCCGACCGCCGGCCTGCCGAGTTCGGCCGACCGAAAGCCGAACTTTCGAACCGTCGAGCGACGCCGGGAGATCGCCGACGCCGCCCCGCGGGCGGAGGGATGGCCGGTCGGACGCCCCGACGACGACGCCGGCGCCGGCGACGGCCCCGCCCCGACCCTCCCCCGGCTCGACCGCGAGGTCTACGACTTGACCCGCAGCGACGATCGCGACGCCTTCCAGGAGGAGTACGATCTCGATCCGAGCGAAATCGACGGCGACGTGGCCATCCCGGGCACGTACTTTCCCCCCTCGCTGTTCGAAAACTACGAGGACGACGAGTTTCGAGGCTTCGACGATTTGACCGCCGAACAAAAGCGCGACCAGGTCGCCGTCGTCGCTCCGGGCGAGGAGGTGACCGTCTACGCGGGCACCGAGCCGTTCGCCTCCCTGGAATTCGAGGCCGATGCCGAGCTCCCCGACGATCTGATGGTCGTCGAGCCGGTCCGGGTGATCGAAGACGGGACGACCCAACTTCTGACCTACTGGCCCGAACAATCCGAGCACTCCGACGAGCAGACGGTCCGGGTCAAGGCCGGCGTCTTGAAGGTGATCGGACCGTTCGTCGGGAAGATCTTCGAGGAGCCGGTTGCCCGATCCCCCTCCGGCGATCCGCAGGCCGATCTGGAGCGCACCAACTACGTGGAGTTTCTGCGTGACGAGGATGACTCGGAGACACTGATCCGCGTGACCCCCGCAGACAGCGGGGGTGAACCGGCGGGCGACGAGGCGCGGATTTTCGAGTGGAATCCGTGGGAGGGTGTCTTTCGAGTGCCGAAACCTCCGCCGACGGCCCCCGATCAGCGCTCCTGACCGAGCGGTTCGACGACCACGGCTTCGGCCTCGGCATCCCAGTCGACCCGGGCGGTCTGCTCGATCGCATCGTCGAGCAGCGCATCGGTCATCGGCGCGTACAGCCACTCGGTCACGAGTTCGTCGAGCGCATGCACATCCGCCAGTTCGACACTGCGCTCGACGATGCGATCGCGGAGGTTCGCCGAGACCTCGACCTCGAGCTTGTACTCCTCGCGCATCGCCTCGACGAACGACTCGATGCGCCGATCCAGCAGATCGCCGGCCGGGGTATCCTCTCCGCCGCTCAGATCACTGAACGGAATGACCGCGTCGAGATAGTCCTCGATCCGATCGGCCAGCGAACCTCCGACCGACTCCAGGATCGCCCGCTCGCCGATCTCGCCCTCCGACTCGTCGCTCGTCCCGAATCCGATCGAGCCGCCGGAGGTGTCGATGCGCGCATCGAAGGTGAGCACGAAAATCGCGTTGGTCGCCTCGGCTCGATGCCCGTGCGTGTCCGTGATCTCGCCCTCCTCGATCAGACGCAAGAGCCGCTCCTGGATGCGCGGGTGAGCCTGGTCAAAATCCTCGAGCAAGACGACGCTACTCGGGCGCCTGCGAAGCGGCGTCACCAGGATATCTTCGTCCTCGTAGCCGACATACCCCGGCGGGGAGCCGATCAGACGGCTGAGACTGTGGGATTCCTGATAGTCGGACATGT
Source organism: uncultured Bradymonadales bacterium (assembly GCA_964600555.1). GTDB lineage: Bacteria > Myxococcota_A > Bradymonadia > Bradymonadales > Bradymonadaceae > CAJXPB01. Next base: position 20,726 of record CAZRLK010000006.1, on the reverse strand, counting down.
CGAGCCGGAGCACGGCCCGGTGGTCGTTGAAGATCTCGTCGGCGAGGGCGCGCGCCATGTCGCTTTTCCCGGCGCCGGGCGGGCCGGCGAAGCCGAGGACGGCCATCGGACGGTGTCGGTCGGCGTTGCGCAGACGACTGGTGACCATCGCCCGGGCGACCTGCTCGACCGCCGTCGGCTGCCCGACGACCGTCTCGGCGAGGCGCTCCTCGAGATCGACCCACCAGCGGATCTCGCCGCGCAACAACTGCTCCATCGGAATCGAGGTCTTCAGATGGACCTGACGGGCGATATCCCGGCGGGTGACCGTCTTGTTCGATTCGACCTCGGAGTCACTCGCCAGCGCCTCGGCCTCCTCGTCGAGCAGGTCGTTCGCCCGGGCGATACAGGCGTCCATCAGCAGCTTTTTGGCCTTGTCCGGTAGCCACTGTTCGGGGAGGTAGCGCACCGACAGCTCGATCGCCGCCTCGAGCGCCGATTCGCCGACGACGATCCCGTAGTCGTCTTCGAGCTCCGGCACGAGCGTCTCGAGAATCCGGCGTACCAGCGGCTCGTCGGGTTCGTCGATTTTGATCTGCTCGAAGCGCCGCTTGAGGGCGGGGTCGCGCTCGAACCAGCGATGGTACTCCGATTCGGTGGTCGCCCCGACGACCGCCAGCTTTCCGGAGGCCAGCGCCCGCTTGAAGTGGTTCGGCACCTCGGCAGGGGTGTTCGTCCCGGAGCGGGGGGCGAAGACGGCATGGGCCTCGTCGATAAACAAGATGATGTCGTCGCTCGCTTCCTCGAGCAGGCTCTTGATGCGCGACTCCAGATCGCCCCGGTAGCTGGTGCCTCCGATGAGACTGGCGCCGTTGATCTCGACGAGCCGACACCCCTGAAGCTGGGGGGGCACCTTCCCCAGCGCGATTCGTTCGGCCAGCGCACTCGCGAGCGCCGTCTTGCCGACGCCGGCCTCCCCGGTTAACAGCGGATTGCGCTGCTCCTTGCGCAACAACACGTTGACCATGCGTCGAAGCTCGTTTTCGCGCCCGACGATCGCCGGCAGTTCCCCCTCGATGGCCTCCTCGGTCAGATCACGGCCGAGCAGATCGAGGGTCGGCGTCGACTCCGATTTTTCGGCGAACTTGATCGCCGCATCGACCGGAAACGTCTCCTCGAGGACCATCGGCTCGCCGAGGGCATTTCGGATCTCGGATTCGAGCCCGAGTGCCTGCAAAAGCTCCAGGCTCGATCCCCCGTCGTCGAGAAACCCTTCGATGATGTGATGCTCTTCGATCGGCTCCGCGCCCACCCGAGAGGAGGCGAACGACAGCATGCGGATCATCCGCGGAGTGAGCGTCTTGCGGCCGATCAGAAATTCCGGGATCTCGTCGGAACGCCCGCCGATCAGTCGAAGCAACTCCTCGCGCAGCCGGCTCGGCTCCAGACCCCGGGCTTTCGTCGACCGCCAGATCGTCGAGTTTTTCACCGAGCACAGCATCGCAATCAGGTGGGGCGTCCCCAGAAACGGGGTGCCGTGAGAGGCGGCAATTTTCATCGCCCCCTGGAGGACGCGCCAGATCGAGGGATGGAAGACCTCCTCGCACAAAAGGCCCTTGTCGTCGAACAGCTCGTCGCCCTTTCCTTCGCTCAACCGCCGGATCGCCCAGCGCACCGACGCCGACTCGACGGCCTCGACGCGCCACAGAAGACTGCGCGCCAGGTCCGACTCTTCGACGACCTCCAGTCCCCGGCCGCTGGCCTGCTGCCAGGCTTCGCGCAGCATACGACTGAAGCCGCGAGAAAACGACGAGCGGCGAAAGACCGGCCCCTGCTCGACGGGCTGATCGTCGATCTCGTCGGCCAGTCGGCGCAGCCGCTGGGGGACGTCCCGCGGCTCGACCATCCCCTCCGCCCCCTGGGCAACGAGTTCGGCGAGTTCGTCGTGATCCCGGTCGATCAACGTGATCAACAGATCGAGCGGCAGAAACATCCCTCGATCCAGCTCCACGAGCCGCTCTCGAATCGCCTCCAGCAATTCACGGGCCCCGTCCGAGAATTTCTCGAGAGCCAGGCCCCCGTCCTCGTCGAACAGGGGGTCGGTCGATTCCGCCTTCATAAGCGTATGCCGCTCGGGGTGAATTGTGACCGTCGGGACATGGCGATATGCATCGCTAGCATTGTAGCGAAGACGCCCGAAAAACGAAATGAACGACCGGGGCGCCGCCGACGCCCGGAGCCTCGAGCCGCTATCGGTGCTTGCGGGCGATGGCGACGAGAAACCCTCCGAAATATTTCAGCATCGAGTCGCGGGCGGCGAATTCGAGCTTGCGCACCCAGTGGCGCACCCAGGGAATCTGATGGACGAACGCCCCGGGGGTGACGACCCGAATGCCCGAAAAGTCGACCAGCTCGAGGGCCTCGGGCAGCCACCGGTGAATCTCGACGGGGGGATCCCAGCGGGTGTATCGCTCCTCGCGCTGGTCTTCGACCAGGGTCCGGGCGCCGAGTCCGTAGCGCGTCAGGTAGCGGATGCTCCAGGGATTGTAGAATTCGAGCAGGAGGTGGCCGCCGGGCCGGGTCACGCGTGCCATCTCGCGGACGGCCCGCTCGACGTTCGGAATGTGAGCCAGCATCTTGAAGCTGCAGACGACGTCGAAGGCCTCGTCGACGAACGGCAGCCGGCGGGCATCCCCCCGGACGACCTCCAGATTGCGGGCCGCCGCACGCTCGAGCATGCCGGCGGAGACGTCGATGCCGATGGCTCGCTCGGCCAGGGGGGCGATACGCTGGAGGATCAGGCCGGTGCCACAGCCGACCTCCAGGACGGTCCGCTCGAGGACGTATCGACGCAGAAGATCGCTCTCCAGGTCGTCGATCAACTCGTGGTAGCCCCCGTGGCGATGGTCCTCGTACCAGTCCGGGTGGGCGTCGTAGTAGTCGGGCTCCTCGTCGCGCACAGTCTCTGCGTCACCTGGCGTCGGGCCGAGATTTGCCTGTCGATCGGGCGTTGATCTCGACGTACGCGATCTCCTGGAAGCTGACAAGGTGATGCGGCTCGGTTATGCTATCGGCCCGCGTGCGCATCGATCTCCGGAGGCGACCCGATGGCGAAAACCAAGAGCCTCGATCAGCCGATCTCGCTGGCGAAATACCAACTGACGGCTCATCTGGCGGAAGGCCGGATGGGGGACGTCTTCAAGGCGAAAAGCCACGGGGTGGAGGGTTTCGAGAAGATTTTGTGCGTCAAGGTCATCGATCCGCGCTTTGCCGAACACCCGTCCTTCGTCGAGACGCTGATCGAGGAAGCCAAACGCGCCGTCAGTCTCTCGCACGCCAATGTCGCCCAGGTCTACGATCTGGGGCGCGACGAGGACGACGACAAGTTTTACATCGCGACCGAATACATCAACGGCTTCGACCTCGGCCGCGCCCTGGAAGTCGCCCGAAGTGCCGGCCGCGAGTGGCCTCGCGATCTCGCCATCTACATCGCCTCCGAGACCGCCAAGGGAATCGACTACGCGCATCGCCGCAAGGACTTCAATTTCAACAACCTCAATCTACTGCACCGGGACGTCGCCCCGGCCAACGTCATCATCTCGTTCGACGGCGAGGTCAAGATCACGGATTTCGGCATCTCGCGGGCCATGGAGGTCGTCGAGCCGGACGAGGAGAAAGACCGCGATCGGCGATTTTTGTACGCCGCCCCGGAACACGTCCGCGGCGAGGGCTACACCCGCCAGAGCGACCTCTTCGGGATCGGTCTGATCCTGTACGAATTGCTCGCCGGCTTCCATCCGTACCGCCGCGACGATCGGCCGGTCGAGCAGGCCGCCCGCGAAGCCGACATCCCGCCGCTGGCCAACGTCGTCGACATCCCCCAGCCGCTCCAGCAGATCGTCGACTCGATGCTCGTTCCCGATCCGACCGGGCGGGCGGAGTCGGCCGGGACGGTCTACGAGGAGCTGATCGGGTATCTGTTCGACAACAATCTCCGCGCCGACAACCGCGCCCTGTCGCTGCTGATGGAGGAGCTGCGCCAGGCCGAACAACGGGAGGGGGCGGCGGAGGCCGAGCCGCAGGAAGCCGGCCTCGAGCAGATAAGCCAGGCCGACGTCCAGGACTTTTACGATCGCTCGTCGGCCTCGCTCAAACCCCCCGTCGACCGCCTCCGCGAGATGCAGGAGGCTCAGAAGCAGCCGCAGCCGACCGAAGATCCGACCGTCGAGCTGCGTCCCGAGGTCCTGGCCGACAAACCCTCCGGTCCCCTGCCCGATCTTCCCGGCGGCCTCGAGGAGTGCTTCGATTCGGCGACCGGCGGGGAGGGCAAGGCGGTGCTGATGTCGGGGCACTTCGGCCGCGGGCCGGAGTACCTGCCGGACCGGCTGAGCGAGGTGCTCGGCTGGCGAGGTGAGACGCCGGTCCTGTCGATCCACGCCACGCCCGACGACGTCCATCGGCCGTTTCGCATCGTCGGCGATGGTTTGGTGCCGTGTCGGATCGAGCCGACCGGCGACACGACCGAGTCGCGGCGGGCGGCACTCGAAGCCCTCGAAGAGCTGGAGGTTCCCGCCGACGCCGTCGCCGTCCTGGCGGGGCTTTGGGGATTCGGCGACATCCCGGAGATCGGCTACGAGCAGCGCCGAAGCGACCTCGCCGCGCTGGTCGTCTCGGTGCTCGAACACTTCGTCGCCGAGGACCCGGTGGTGCTGGTGATCGACCGGATCGAACGCGCCGACGGCCTGTCGGTCGACGTCCTGCGCGACGTCATCGGCGAGATCGATCGCCTGCCGGTAATGCTCGTGCTGGCAACCTCGGCCGACGAGCTGATGCGCGAGCGGTTCGACGTCGGGCGACCCGAGAGCCTGAAGGCGGTCCGGGTGTCGGCGCCGGAATCGGCCGATCTCGGCGGCATTCCCGAGCTGGGCGAGGATGCCTCACGGGTGCTGCTCGCCCTCGCCATCTCCGAGCAGCCGCTCGGCTACCACGCCCTCGCCGAGATCTTCGAACTCGACGTCGAGCGCGTCGCCGACGCCGCCGAGGAACTCTCGGACGCCTCGCTGGTGCGCACCCCGGACTCGGAGACGTTGATCACGGGCGTCGCCGAAGCGAGCGTCTGGGTCAAACAGCGCTTCGAGCGAAGCGCCGTCGAGCGGACGGCCCGGGCGCTCGCCAGGCACTTCGCCGCCCGCCAGCAGGACGACGCCCCCGGCGGGTGGAGCCCGACGCTCGTGCGCCTGAACGCCCTGGCGTGCGAACGGCGGCGCATGCTGCAGCTCGCCGACCAGTACGCCGAGTGGCTGAAGCGAAACGGATGGCTCGAGGTCGCCCTCGATTTTTACGAGTTCTGCGGCGATCTCCTCGCCCAACAGCCGATCGGCACGCCGCAGGCGCGCATCGGCTATCTGCTCGCACGCGCCGAGCTCGCCCTGGAGCTGTCCCGCCTCGACCAGGCCCGAAGCAGCCTCGAGCCGCTTCGGGCTCTGGCGGAGTCGGTCCGCAACGAGCGGGGGTTCGTCCGCAGCCAGCTTTTGTTCGGGCGGATGGCGATGCAGCAGGACGACCTGGAGCAGGCCCGCGAGTCGTATCGCCGCGCCACCTCGATTGCGCGCGGGCTGCGAGAGCCGCAACTGCTCGCCGAGAGCCTCATCTCGATGGCCGCCTGGGCGCGGCGCTACGGCGACCTTCTGGAGGCGCAACAGTCGCTGGAGGGAGCGTTGAACCTCTCGCGCCAGTGGGGCACATATCGCATGGATCTGAAAACCCGCGCGACGATGCTGCACCTGGCCGTGCGCGTCTTCAGCGAGCGCGGCATGCGCCAACAGGCAGTGGCATATCAGCAGTCCCTGGAGACGCTCGCCGAGTCGGCGGGGTTCGGCCAGATCGTCTGCCGGGCCGCCCTCGGAGATGCGGAGCTTCTCGCCGGGGACGAACAATTCGAGGAGGCCCTGCAAGTCGTCGGCGAAAGCCAGCGCGTGGCCCGGCGCATCGGCCGCACGGTCCTCACGATCGCGATGCTGCGCCGCCGCGCCTCGCTCGCCCTGGAGACCGGCCGCGACGAACTCGTCATCTCCGTCGCCGAAGAGCTGATCGAGACGGCTCGCCAACACGAAGACCTGTACAGCGAGCAGCGCGGCCGGGATCTTCGAGCGACGGCCGAAGCGAGGCTCGACAGAAACCGCCTCGAAGCACTCGACCACCTCGAAGAGAGCCTCGAACGGGCTCGCCTCCGCAAGGTCCCCCGCGACATGTTCCGCTGTCACCGCAATCTGGCCCGGGCACTGCGCAACCACCTGCCCGACAAGGCCGACGACCATCTCGCTCTCGCCCGCCGACTTCGCGGCCGCATGCGCCTGGCCGCGGTCGCCGCCTGAGCTCCCCTCAGCCGTCGTATCTCAGCCCGTCGACCGGGTTGAGCCGACCCGCCCACAGGGCCGGCCCGATCGTCGCCAACAGCGCGATCAGCACGGCGACGACCCCGACGACCAGAAATTCCACGGGGCGGATGTCGACCGGCAGGTGGTCGATCATGTAGATGCTCGGGTCGAGCCCGAAATCGAGCGATTTGATCGTCAGACTGATCGCCAGCCCGCCGATCACCCCGGCGATCGTCCCGATCGTCCCGATCAGCAGGCCCTGGTACATGAACGTCCGCATGATCCCGCCGCGCGTCGCCCCCATCGACTTCAAAATCGCGATGTCCTTGCGCTTGTCGAGCACGATCATGATCAGGGTGCAGACGATGTTGAAGCTGGCTACGAGCACGATGAAACAAAACAGGATCGCCAGCACCGCACGTTGCAGCCGAAGACTCGTAAACAGATTGTGGTTCAACTCGCGCCAGTCGAGGATCCGAAACTCGTCGGCGTCGACGACCTCGGTGATCTTCGATTTGATCGCACCCACCTCGAAGACGTTCTCGACGCGCATGTCGATCCCGGTCACGGAATCGCCCTGGTCGAAAAACTCCTGCAGCGACCGGTAGTCGACCATCACGAGCCGGCTGTCGTATTCGTGGAAGCCGCTTTTGTACAGGCCCGCCACGCGAAACGTCTGGCTCGCCGGCGTCGCCTCTCCGGCGCTCCATCCCGACGGGTCGAGGTTTTTGAGCGGACTGGTCACCTGCAGTTCGTCCCCTTGCTCCAGCTCCAGATCCTCGGCGAGCGTCGTCCCGACCAGGATCTTCGGCTGCTTTTTGTTCCCGTCCTCGGGAAATCGCTCGTATTCGAGCCGCTGGATCGCTCCTTCGTGGCGGACGTACTGGGGAAGATCGCTGACCTCGGAGAGAGTCGTCGGCTCGATCCCCTTGACCAGCACGCCCGCCGTGTGCCCGTCGCTGGTTGCGATCATCTCGTGGAGGATGAACGGGCTGGTCGCCTCGACCCCCTCGACGCCGCCAAACTCCCGCTCGACCTCCCGGTAGTCGTGGAAATCGAGCCCGTATTTGATGGCGAGGATGTGGCTGTTGATCCCGAGCACTCGCTCCTGGAAGGCCCGCTGAAAGCCTCCCGTGACCGCCACCACGCTCGTCAACGCCATGACGCCGAGAAAGACCCCCAGGATCGCGATCGTAGTGATCGCCGACAGAAACTTCGTGCGGCGGTCTTTCAGGTGGCGAAACGCAATGAAGGATTCGTACGACATCGACCCGTGGGAACCCGATGGAAGCGAAGACGTCAGCGCACTCGGCGGGGCGTCGGACAAACAGTTCACTAGCGGATCTTTGTTCCAAAGACAACGACCCCGACGGTCCGGGGCCCGACGCATGCGCGAGAGGACCTCCTCGGCGAGCCATTCAGTGGCGAGGCCCGGCTGACTCCGCCGAGACGAGTGGCGAGTCGCCTGCGAGTTTGTTACCGTTCGCGGGCGCTGTCCATCATGTCGATCGATCGTTGCTGTCTGGAGGCTGTATGCAGTCGGAAAACCTCACGCGTCGGTGCCACTGGAGTTGGCTGGCAATCGCCCTGGCGAGTTGTCTCGCCGTCGTCGGTTGCTCGGAGTCGGAGGATTCCTCGTGCGGAAGTGACGAGGACTGCTCGGCCGGCGAAGAGTGCCTGGAGGGAGTCTGCCAGGTCAGCGACGAGGATCGATGCAACCGCAACACGGATTGCCCGCCGGCCCTGGTCTGCCGGGATTTCGAGTGTGTCGAGCGCGAAGACACCGGACCGGTGACCGACACCGGCGACGAGGATCCCTCCGAGGATACCGGCGCCGAGACGGGCGGAGACACCGGCGACGACGCCACCGAGGACTCCGGCACGGACACCTCCGACGAGACCGGCCCCGAAGTCGTCGACGTCGAGCCGGAGCGCGGCGCCCAGGGGGTCGAGCGCACGACCGACATCACGATCACCTTCTCGGAGCCGCTCCGCGAGGCATCCGTCCACGAGGGGTCGGTTTCGCTGGCCGACCCCGACGGCCGCCAGGTCGAACTGTTCGGCGGGGACGCCGCCGGGAGCGTCGAGCAGCCCGCCCCCGACACGCTCGTGATCACCACCGACGACCCGCTGCATCCGGCCAGCCCCTACCGGGTCGTCCTCACCGAAAACCTCCACGACGAGCAGCGCAACCAGCTGGTCGATGCCCCGGTCGAGATCGCCTTTGCGACCGACTGGTCTCAGCCCGCACACCACGTCGATGCCGCCCGCGAGTGGGCGCCCTGGATCTACCAGGGGATCGCCGAAACCAGCGGGGCGGAACCCCACGCCGACCTCCCGACGACCGTCGACTTCGACGACGATCTCGACGCCAGCAACAACGAGGAGAACGCCCGGGCGAGCGGCGGCGTGGCGCCCGAGGCCCACCTGTACTACGATGTCGTCGAGTCGACCTCCCACCTGTTTTTGACCTACGTTGCCTACTATCCGAGCTTTCAGGCCGACCCGAACGAAGACGGGGAACACCACGAGCATCACTTCGCCGCCGTCCGGCTCCTGATCGACAAGGAGACCGACTCGCTCGTGCTCGCCGACGGCCTGTCGCTCGAAGAACAGAGCGGGGGCGCCGAGTGGGCGGCCTTCACCGAACAGGGCTCGGGGGTCGAGCAGGTCGGCCAAAACAGCAATCTGATCGAGGTCGACAGCTCGAACTGGCAACTCGAAGACCAGACGCACTACCCGGCTTACGTGATGGCGGGCAACCACCAGACATGCCACTGGTATTCCGAGGGCGATGCCGGGGGTATCTCGAATACCTGCCTGCACTCGAGTGCCGAGTTCGTCGCCGGCCAGGGTGCGGTGTTGAAGCCGGGAGACGACGCCCAGAGCTGGGACGATCGCGACACCGAACAGTCGCCCGCGACGATGACTTACGAACTCGTCCCCCTCGTCGAGGATTTCTGGGCGTTGCGCAATCAGACCGGCGAATCGCGTCTGTTCGGTGAGCGTTTCCTGTATCAGCCCAACAGCGCCCAGACCGATCCGCTGGCGGGCTTTCCCGGAAGCGACGACAACCACCGCCTGCCGAAGGCTCTCAACAGCGACGACGCCGACAGCCTCGGCCCCACGCCGTACTACTGGCAGAGCTTCAACAACAGTGACGGGGACGAAGGAGCCGGCCAGTGGACGCTGGATCCCGCCTACGTCACCGCCGATCGCTTTTCCTTTCAGGACGGCTCGACGGACGTGGCGACCGACTACTGCTTCAACCTGTATTTCAGCATCGACGAGCGGGGAAGCGAATCGTGTCCGAGCACCGGTGGCGGGGACGCCGACGGGGGAACTGACACGGGCATGTCGATGGACACGGGCGAACTCGATGCCGGAAACTAACCCCCTGGAGTGACTCGATGAATCCACCGTACGAGGAGATCTCGCCGGCGCCCGGCACCCCGGACTCAGGCGCACGGTCGGTGCGTACGAGTCGACCACGACCGACCGCCGATCTCGGCCGGGTGTACGCCCTTCTGATCGCCAACCTGCTCACCGGCATGCTCTGCGCCGGATGTGCCAGCACTCCCGCGCCCCAGAGCACCGACACGTCGAAGAAGGAACGACGCGAGCCCGAGGCGCCGGCCCCCGACGAACTCGCCGAATCCCCCTGCGCCAACCCCGACTGGGGGCAGCTCCCCGAACAACACGCCATCGACGGCGACCCCGACTCCCCCGACGAGAGCGGCGGGGAGTCCGACGAGGAGGCACCGGAGTCGACCGACGAGGGCGACGAGTCGCCGGCCGGAGACTCCACGAGCGGCAGTTCGGGCGACCAGTAGGCCCCACCATGGAGACGACTCTCAGCATCGAACAGGCTCGCTCGCGCATTCTCTCCTCGCTCGATCCGACGGGCACGGAACGGGTGTTTTTGTCGGAGGCGACCGACCGGCACCTCGCCGAGACCCTGGTCGCCCCCGAGGACGCCCCCCGCTTCGCCAACTCCGCTCGGGACGGCTACGCGGTGCGCTGGGAGGATCTCGCCGGCGGCCGGGCAACCCTCGAGATCGTCGACGAGTCGGCGGCCGGCGCTCCCGCCGAGGTGTCGCCGGAGGCCGGCCAGGCGATCCGAATCGCCACCGGCGCCCGCGTGCCGCCCGGCGCCGATACCGTCGTCATGCAGGAACACTGTGCGCGAGAGGGCGGAGAGGTAACCGTCGAGACGCCTCCCGACGCCGGTCGGGGGGCGTGGATTCGCCCCGCGGGACGCTATCTGCACGCCGGCGAGACAGTAGTCCGCGAGGGAAGTCGACTCACCCCGGCGGCGATCGGGCTTCTGGCGAGTTTTCGCTCGACCCGCCTCGAAGTGTATCGCCGACCGAGGGTCGCCGTCGTCAGCACCGGCGACGAACTGGTCGACCTCGACACCGAGCCGACCGACGGCGAGATCGTCGACAGCAACGCCTACCTCCTGGAGAGTCTGCTCCGCGGCGCCGGGGCCCTCCCGCGACTCCTTCCGATCGCACCGGATGAACGAGAGGCGGTCCGTTCGACGTTTCACCGGGCACTCGAGGCCGCCGATCTCGTCGTCAGCAGCGGCGGCGTCTCCGTCGGCGAGCACGACGAAGTGCGCCACGTCCTCGAGGAGTTGACCGGCGGCCTGACTTTCTGGAAGACCACCCTGAAACCGGGCAAGCCCCTCGCCTTCGGCACCACCGACGACGACCGCGAAACCCCCCTGCTCGGCCTTCCGGGTAACCCGAATTCGTGTTTCGTCTGCTTCCACCAATTCATCGCCCCCGCGCTGCGACGCCTCCAGGGCGAACCCCCCGAGCAGCTCCTCGAACGCTCCCGCGAGCAGGCTCGACTCGCCGACGAGGTGACAAGCCCGGCGCGGCGACGCCATTACCTGGCCGGCCGCCTCGAACGACAGCAGGGGCGCGAACCGAGATTCGTCCCCGCGCCGGGGCAATTCTCCGGCAATCCCGCCCTGTTTTGTGGATGTGACGTCTTCGGGATCGTGCCGGAGGGGGTCGAGGCGATGCAGGCCGGAGAGAACATCGAGATCGAACGCATTTCCTGAGAACCTCTCCGGCACGCACCGCCGCTGGGCCGCCGTCTTTCCGGCCTCCGCTCGGCTCGACTCGTCGACCGGACGCGTTCAGTCGCCCCGGTCCTCGTAGCGACACGCCTCCGGCGGCTGTTCGTCTCGTTTCTCGAACATGTGCCCGACCGTCTCCAGGATGGTCGCACAGGTTTTCGGATTGTCGACGCTGTTGGCGCGCGATCCACAGGCATTGCCAACTCCATCGACCTGTTTGATCGCCTGGCAGCAGGCCATCATCCGGGCGCACTCTCGGGACCGGCACCCCGACAACACAGTCACCAGCCCGAACGCCAGGGCGGCCATCCACACCAGGTGCCAGTGAAATCGTCGCATCGAGGCCTCAGTCCGGATCGGGGACACGCGAACGAATCTTCGGCAAAACCTTCTCGGCGAACACTTCCACCAGGTCGGCATCGAGTTTGCCCTCCTCGGCCTCGGCTTCAAGGATCGAGACGGCTCGCTCGACCGAGTAGGCGTCGCGGTAGGGACGGTCGCTGGCGGTCAGGGCATCGAAGATGTCGGCGATCGTCAAGATCCGCATCTGCGGGATCAACTCCTCGGCCTCCATCTCGTTGGGATACCCGGTGCCGTCGAGTTTCTCGTGGTGGGCCCCGGCGATTCGTGGGATCCGCTCGAGCTGGTCACTCCACGGAATCCGCTCGAGAAAACGCTCGCTGTGGGCCGGATGGCTCTTGACCTTTTCCCACTCCTCGGCATTGAGCGTCCCGACCGGGATCGACAGGGAGTCGACCTCGAAGGCCGTCAGCAGAGGCGTTTCCCGCCCCTCGGCATCGACGAAGGTCTCCTCGCCGACCTGTTCAATCCAGGCGATCTGCTCGTCATCCAGCGAGGGGGCATCGGCGATCCGACGAATCTTCGCGAGGTAGCGATCGAGCTTCGCACAAAATGCCTGGTACTCCTCGTCGAGGGCCTCGAATCTCGTCTCCGAGATGCTCTCCTCGCTGCCGAAGGCTTCTCGCAGCTTCTTTTCGAACGCCCGGGCCTTGAACGTCTCGAAGCGCTGCGCGATCAGCTCCAGGCGGCTCTCCTGAAGCCTCTGTCCCTTCTGCAAGACCGCCTCTTCGACCCCGATCTTGCCGAAATCGTGCAGCAGCGCCGCATACCGAAGTTCCTTGCGCTCTTCGCGCTCGAGCCGGATCTCGGCGCCGATCCCCTGGTCCATCTCGTTGAGCGTCCGCACGAATTCCATCGTATACTCGGTCACCCGTTCGCTGTGCCCGGCGGTCGTCGGATCCCGCGCCTCGATCGCATCGACGCTCGCGGCGACGAAACTCTCGAACATCTCGAGGATGTTGTGCGACAGCTCCGCCCGCTCGATCGCAAAGGCGACGTTCGAGGCCAGGACACTGAACAGATCGAGATCGCGGCGGGAAAACACCCCGCCCTCTCCCCGGGTGTCGACCTCCATGACGCCCAGCAACGAGCGCTGACCGACCAGAGGAGCGCACAGACACGAGGTGATCTCGGCTTCGACGATCGACTCCGAGACCTCCGCTCCGATCGAGTCCTTCAAAAACAGGATGCTCTCCTGGTGCTCGACGACGTGCTCGAGGATGCTCGTACTCAAGATCGGCTCTTCGTCGCGCTTGCTGTAGTCCGGCAGATCTCCCCGCACTCGCGTATAAAATGGCGACTCCCGGCCGACCTCCTCCGGCGAGGTCACCAGCGTGATCGCGAAGAAGTTTGCGTTCGGAAACGCCGCGAACGTCGCGTCGACGACCAAATCGAGAATCTCGTCGAGTTCCGTCCGGCTGTTGAGTTCCCCGGCGAGCCGAAACAAAATCTCGAGGCGCTCGTCGTCGGTCTCGAACCCCCGGCTGATCGACTGGATCGGCTCGAGGGCCTGGGTGATGACCTTGTCGCTCTCACGCTCACCTTCCCCCTCGATCTCACCCGTCTCCTGCTGGGTCCCCCACGGCTCCGACCCTCGATCTCGTTCGACTTCGACTTCGATCAACGTACACCCGATCTGCAGTTCGCAGCCGTCGGAGAGGGCGTTCGTCTGCACCCCGTTTTTGTGCAGCCGGCGCGTCCCCTCCTCGAGCGCCACCAGAGATCCGTGGCGGCTGTCGAGGTCGCGATACAGGACCTCGCCGTTTCCATTCGACTCGATCTCACCGTGGTGGCTGGAGACAAACCCGTCGGTCAGCACGAAATCGTTGTCCGGCGCTCGCCCGAGGGTCACATCCGGCTTCCCGAACGCGAGTGTCTTGCCGGTATCCGGTCCGCTGACCACCGTCAACTTGACGTATGTCTCCCCTCCTCGCCTGGATTGTTGTCTCGACATGGTCCGGCCCGAATCGTCACTCAGTGCAGCGCCCGACGCGACGGGCAAAATAACACAGGGGCAGGCATATTGTCATATTCGGCGGTCAGGCTACGATCTCGTCGACGATCAGCCGCTCGACCCGCCTCATCGCCGCCGACATCGGGACCGCTTCGAGCTGCTCCCAGCCGAGCCACCCTCGCCCCGCCTGCTCGACCGCCTCGAGCGGCTCGCGGAGCCTCCCGTCGATCTCGACCCGACGCACCCACACCTCGAGCGTCATCCGAAGGTGAGAAAACAGGTGAGTCAACTCGCCGCCACGCTCTCCATCGACCTCGAGAAATCGTGCGCCCCCCGGAGTCGATTCGAGTTGCTCTCCGAGCCGCTCCGGACCGGCCGAGGTCTCCTCGATCTCGACGCTCGGAAACTCCCAGAGCCCGCCGAGCAGGCCGTCGGAGGGGCGCTTGGCGACGAACGTCTCGAGCCCGTCGACCCCGTCCGCCAGCCAGACGCCGACCGCCACCTGCACCGAGCGCTTGGTCGGCCGACTCGCGGCATCCGGATACCGCTCCGGCTCCCCTCGCTCAAACGCCCGGCACTGCTCGCGGACCGGACACAACAGGCAACTCGGTTGGGCCGGGGTACAGACCGTCGCCCCAAGCTCCATCATCGCCTGATTGAAATCGCCCGGCGCCTCGGGGTCGACCAGCTGTTCGGCCAAACGCCAGTAGGTGTTTTTGTTGTCGGTCGAGTTCGGGTCCCCGGAGATGGCCCGCAGACGAGACAGGACCCGCGAGACGTTGCCGTCGACGACCGGTTCCGGATGCTCGAAGGCGATCGAGGCGATCGCGCCGGAGGTATACGGGCCGATTCCGGGCAACTCCTCGAGCTCGCCGGCCTGCTCCGGCAACTCACCGCCGTACTCGTCGACGATCTTGCGCGCCGAGCGATGGATAAAGCGTGCCCGCCGATAGTAGCCGAGCCCTTCCCAGACCTCCAGCACGTCGTCCTCGTCCGCCTCGGCGACTGCTTCGACGTCCGGAAATCGCTCGAGCCACCGCTCGTAGTAGTCGACGACCGTCGAGACCTGCGTCTGCTGGAGCATGATCTCGGCGATCCACGTCTTGTACGGATCGTCGATCCCGCGCCACGGCAGATCGCGGCGGTGGCGGGCATACCAGCTTCCGAGGTTCTCGCGGATGTTTTCGATCTCCTCCCCGTCGAATTCGACCTTCTCGGTTTCGCGACTCACTGCAGGTTACTCGTCGGGATCGACGCAGTTGCCATCCTCGTCGACACCACACTGCTGGCCGGGCCGCCTACACTCCCCGCAGGCGAAGGCCGACGGGTCGGGACAGGCTCCGCGATACTCGCCGACGACTCGCAACTCCCCTTCACAGGTGAGCTCGTCGCAATCCGGGCGGCCGGGACACGGCTCGCAGACTCCCTCCTCCCGGGAGTAACGCGAGCCGACCTCACAGGTGCGACATTCCGGTGCACACCGCGCCCGCTTGCAGCCGTTGTCCCCCTCGTACACCTCCCAGCCGCAGCCCTCGGCACACTCCGGCGGCGAGATGGCCGGACACGAGACGCACCGGCCGGTCTGCTGGTTGTAAAACTCCGACTCGCGACAGTCCTGGGGACGATCGGTGGCCTCCCCACAGGCGGCGAGGCCGACCAGGCCGACCACCAGGAGACTGACGAAACTCGCATGCGACCGGCACATCGACTCGACTCCTCGTCGAGAGGCGAACAACCGAACTCGGCGCCGCTCCTTGTGCCACCTGAGGGGCCGAATGACAAGCATCTCGAGGTGCCGCCAATTGAATTTTGCCGAAAGCCAGTTACATTCACCCCTAGAGTCTGTTCCGAGGGCAACTGGCGACGCGATGTGCGCCCGACCAGACCCTTGTCGTCCGACGGGTGTTTGCGTATGCGCGGAGCACGCGGTTCAGCAGATCGCCGGGGAGCCTTCTCGGCGACGATCCTCGCGCTTGGGCTGATGTTCGCTCCTTCGAGCGGGCAGGCCGACGACCCCTCGCCGGCTCCTCCCGAGAGCGAAGCGGGCCAGGCGCATTCGGCGGCCGATCTCGACTCGCGACTCCCGCCTCGCCGCAGCCGTGCAGCAGGCAAGTCGACCGATCGGCCCCTCGCCGACTCCGCCCCCATCCGCCGCTCACTCTTCCCGACGCTCGCCAGCCCCGCCGTCGAGGTCGTGCTCGAGACCGGCAATTCGCTCGCCGATCTCCCCGGTTCCCGCGGCGTCTTCGTCGACGATTCGACGGCGCGGACCGAACGCGACACCTCGCCGCCGGGCTTCGCCCGCCCCTCCACTCGCGACGGCGCCCGGGCCCTGTTCGAGACCACCCGCCAGATCAGCGAAGACGCCGTCGAGACGGCCAGCGAACTCGAACGCTTCGGCCGCCGCATCATGCGCGGTGCCCGCATCCTCGGCGGCGAGGCCGAACCCGAACGCCCCGTCCCTCCCCGGCGCTTCGAGGCCCGCCTCGCCCCCGGCTGGCGGCGCGGTCCCGTCGCCCAATTCCAGTTTTATTTCTGACCCGGGGCCTTTTCCCGATTTGACCTCTCCGGGCCGTTTCGCTACCCAACCTCGGTGAGCTTTCGCTTCGATCCCGCTGGTCAGAGCGTCGGTCATGGAGACCACATACCTCGTCGTCGGCGCCGGCGTCACCGGCCTGTCGTTTTGTAACTTCATCGACTCCGAGGACTATCTCGTCCTCGAGCGCGAAGACGAAATCGGCGGCTGGTGCAAAACCGTCAAAAAGGATGGGTTCGTCTGGGACTTCTCCGGGCATTTCTTCCATTTCAACCATCCCGACATCGAGGAGTACCTCCGCGCGCGGATGCCCCCCGACGAAGTCGTCACCGTCGAAAAAAACGCCCAGATCATCTACGACGGCCACTGGATTGACTTTCCGTTCCAGAAAAACATCCACCAACTGCCGAAACAGGAGTTCGCGGAGTGCCTGTACGACGTGTATTTTCGCGACGAGGTCGACGACGAATTCGACCCGGAGAGCTTCAAGGGGATGCTCTACGAGAAGTTCGGCAAGGGCATCAGCGAGAAGTTTCTCGTCCCGTACAACGAGAAACTCTACGCGTGCGACCTGGAACAACTCGACCGCGATGCAATGGGCCGGTTCTTCCCGTACGCCGACCTCGACGAGATCATCGGCAACATGCGCCGCGAGGAGGACGACTCGTACAACGCGACGTTCACCTATCCGAAAAACGGCGCCATCATGTACATCGAGGCGCTCGCCACTGAAGTTCCCGACGAGCGCATTCGGCTCGAGGAAGCCCTCGTCGACATCGACCTCGACGCCAAGATCGCCCACACCTCGCAGGGCCGCGAGATCTCGTTCGAATACCTGATCTCGTCGGCCCCGTTCGACCGCCTGATGCAGATGGTCGATCTCGACTACGACCCCGGGGTCTTCTCGTACAACAAGGTGCTGGTCTTCAATCTCGGCTTCGACCGAAAGGGACCCGAGGGCGTGCACTGGATTTATTTTCCCGAAAAAAAATACCCGTTTTACCGGGTGGGCTTCTACGACAACATCATGGGGACCGATCGCATGTCGCTGTACGTCGAAATCGGGAACCCCGCCGACGCCGATCCGGACGTCGACCGGGCTCGCGAAGCGGTCCTGGAGGGGCTTGCAGAGGCGGGACTGGTCGACGACCACGAACTCGTCGCCCAGCATTCGACGATCCTCGATCCGGCCTACGTCCACATCACCGAGGAGTCGAACGCGGCCTACGACGATCTCGACCGCAAGTTGCAACTGCGTGGCGTCCACTCGATCGGACGGTACGGGGGATGGACCTACTGTGCGATCGAGGACAACATCGTCGAAGCTCGAGAACTCGCCGGCCGACTCAACAGCGTCGCAGCCGGGTGACGGACTCGAGGCCGAATTCTTGGCGCCCCCGATGAATTGTCGGTCGTCGATTCGGTGGGATCACTCGCCCGACGACTCGGAGCCGTCGTCCTGCTGGTTGAGCAGCCACCGGGATTTTTCGGTGTCTTTTTCCATCTCCCAGTCGTCGGTCGCCGCTCCCGACTCTTCGGGAAATTCGTTCGGCCCTTCGGCGGTCGCCCGACTTCCGGTCAGCATCCCAAAGACGACAAACAGCGCGACCAACACGAGCCCGACGGCCACCAGATGGGCCGGCTGGACGCGACGCTGGATCGCCGCGAAGTCCATCTCCCAGAACGGCTCGTCGGTCGACTCCGGCGCCACCGGCTCTTCGAATTCCTCCTCGCGCTCCGGCTCGGGACTGCTCCGACCCGTATACCGGTCGAACGCCTGCAGCACGATCTCGGGATCGAGCTGCACTTCCCGGGCGTAGTTTCTCAGATGGCCCCGGGCGAAGACGTCCGCCGAGTACTCGTCGTACCGGTCCGATTCCAGGTGTTTGAGCATCGCCTTCGGCACGCGCGTCATCGCCGCCACGTCCGCCAGGCTCAATCCGAGGGACTTGCGCGCCTCGCGTACCATCTCGCCCGGTGTCTTCTGCGAAGAATCATCCGTATCCGTCGACATTACCGCTTACTCGGGGGCCTTGGAAAACGACGCGACTTCTTTGCGCGAACAACTCGGTCGGCCAGGCACGTGTTAATCGAACACGTCCAAATTGCAACATCGGTTTTCGCTCGCCGAATGCCTCTGTCATTTCAGCATAGATCAGCTTAATCGCATTGTCAGCATGTTTGAAGAAATTCTCGAACCACCGGTGCTTCCCACCGCTCGCACCTGGTCCCGCCGCTGTGAGACCGGCTCCGATCGGGGGCGTCACGACCGCCTCTCGACCAACACTCGAGTGCGGTCGTGGGGGGAGGCTTCCCCGAGAACTCCCCGGCGATCGTCGGGCGATGTCCGTGCGTAAACTTGACACCCCTCCCGGTCGTTGATAGCAAATCGTACGTTCATTCAGGGTCGCACGTCGTTGGAAATGGACGCACGATTTCTTGCTCACGGATGTTGAGTTGCGCGACCCACACGGACGGGTTCGCGCCGAGATGTCGACCATCCGGCCGAACTCGCTCCGGCGATTGGTCAGTATGGCAGCTAGGAGCTTTTTTATGTGGAAAGTGACCCGAGGATTGCTCGTCTGTCTGACCCTGGTCGGAACCGTCGGCCTCGCCTCGAGTGCCCACGCTGCCGAGTTTACGGATCTGCTGGACGCCGCCGACGACAAGGACGACTACGATCCGGACACCTACGATCCGTTCGATTTCAACCTCGAGCCGACCTTCAGCTTCGAGACGGGAAAAGCCCAGATCACCCGCGAAGCTCCGTGTGTGCCAGAAGACTACAATCGTTCCGATGACCTTCGAAACCCTCGCGTCCAGGACGACGGACGCTGCGACGAGGTCGGCGTCGTCGAAAACAGCGAGATGACCTACCGCCATCAGGAAGCCCGGATGGACCTGACCGCCCGCGTGGGGCTGTACAAAGACCTCGAGTTGCGCATCAACGCTCCGTTCGTCTTCACCTCCGTGCACGGGATGAAATACGCCGACGGCGTCGACGAGGAAAACTCCTGGGTCGATCCGTCCGACGAACGCATCGAAGACAACGCCGATCAGGTGTTCGACGACGACGACAGCCGCGCCGACAAACTCGGCAAACTCAATCGCTTCAAGGCCCACCGGTATTTCGACCTCGGCAGCGAATTCCGCGACCACGAACGCTCCGGGTTCGGCGACCCGTCGATCGGCGTGCACTGGGGACCGTTCAACGACCAGCGCGACGACACCGAGGCGACGATGGTCCTCGGCATGGACTACGTCCTCCCGATCGCCCAGATCCGCAAGCGGAACAACGACGGCGTCGGCGAGGGGATGCACAAGTTGAAGTGGAAATTTGCTTCTTCGAAACAATTCGACTTCGTCGATCCGTACTTCGGGCTCGAGTACATGCTTCAGCTTCCGGCTCGCGGCTCTCCGATCAAAGAACTCAAGGACATCGACCCGAACAACTCCGGGCAGACGGTCACCAACCCGCCCCACGAGGGGGACATCACCATCGGAACGGAGTTCATCCCCCATGAAGACGAATCCGAGGGCCAGCGCTACGCGATCGATCTCGGCTTCCGGTTCGGCTACGTCAGCGAAGGCCGCGACTACACCCCACTGTTCGACCACATGGCCAACAGCAAGTGCAACGACCCCGACAATGGGCTACTCAATACCGGCGAGGCCGATAGCATCGGCTGCTCCTGGATCGCCCAGCGCCCCGCCAACGCCCGACCCTCGCCGGTGTACGACGTCTCGAACGAATCGGCGATGAACGAGGTCGACGAGTTCCGCACCAACGGCATCATGACCGTCGAGAGCTACGCGACGTTCACCGGCCACCTCGGCTTTTATCTGCAACCCTCGGAGTACTTTCAGCTCAAGGCGCTCACCTCGCTGACTCACCAGCAAGAGCACTTTATGACGAACGCCCGGACCGGCCAGGACTCGGCCAGCGACGACAACGACAAGGTCGACCTGACCGACGAGCAGGCCCGCGTCGAGCGCAACCCGGCCTACAACTCGACCTACGACTCGCCGGGGACGCGCTTCCGGGTCAGCGAGTTCAACACCTGGCGCTTTTCGCTGACGGCCGCCCTGCAGTTTTGAGGGACTCGGCCGGGCGCCCGCCTCTCGCCGGGGCGTTCACTCCTGAAGATCGTGGATCCGGTCGTACAGATCGGAGCGCGAGACGTCGTACACCTCGGCGACGATCTCCTTGATCGTGCGCGGCTGAAAGTCCCGCTCGAGAAGCTCTTCGATCTTCAGGTCGATCGCCTCGTCGTCGGCCCGCTCCCCGTCTCCCTCCCCCGGTTCCACCACTACCACGAACTCCCCGCGCACCTCGTCGCGCCCGCGCAACCTCTCGAGCACTTCGCCGGCCTCGCCGCGCAGGTACTCCTCGTGCATCTTCGTCAGCTCCCGCGCCAGACATACCCG
>CAZRLK010000005.1:0-65718 GCA_964600555.1 uncultured Bradymonadales bacterium | reverse complement strand
CTCGGGGAAAGCTCGGGGGAAGATCGGGGGAAGCTCGGGGGAAGCTCGGGGGAAGCTCGGGGAAAGCTCGAGCAGTACCCGAGTAATTGACACCCCGGTGGGGAGTCTCTATGCTCCGGCGACGTTGTTGAAGTTTGGAATATTTTCGGAGACGTAGAGCCGACGTAACGCGACGGTGTAGGTCGGAGGCGCGAGATGACGTGGAGCAGGTGGCAGCGAGTGGCAGGGACCCTGGCGGTCTTTTGTGCGGCAGGTCTGGCCGCGTGTGGCGGGGGCGACGGGACGAACGCCGGGGGCACTTCCCTCGAGATCGACGCCGGGGGAACGCCCGACGCCGATGTCGGCGTCGAACCCGACACGGCGCCGGAGTGTCAGCTGGACGAGGATTGCGGCAGCGGACTGGTGTGCCGGGACCAGGAGTGCGTTCCGGAGGAGGATGCCTGTGTGTACCGGGAGTGCGAGCGCAACGACGAGTGCAGCGGGTCGACGCCGTTTTGCAACGCCCGGGACAACGTCTGTGTGGAGTGCCAGTCCGACAGCCACTGCTCGCGGGATGCCGCCGTCTGCAACGACGACAACACCTGCGAGATCCCGGACGCCCAGTGCGAGTCGGTCGGCGACTCCTGTGACCCGAGTGGCGCCCCGGGCGGGATCGGCTTTTTGTGTGCCGATCTCGGCCAGGGCGGCACCTGCATCCGGCCGTGCGATCCGCGGGTCTCGAGCCCGTGTGAGAGTGGGTCGGCGTGTCTCCCTCTGACCAGCTCCGATCAGTTGCCGTACGGCTGTTATCCCTCCCAGTGCGACGGACCGAACGACCTCGACGGCTGTGAGGAGGTCTCCGATCACGTGTACTTTTCGGGGAGCGACTTCAAATGCGGGTCGGTCTCGAACGGCGCCGACGTGTGCGTCCCCGACGGAGAGAAACAGGGCGGGGAGTCGTGCACGGCCACCTCGCCGGTCGAGAACGTCTTTTGCTCGGGAGGCGACTGTTCGGCGTGTACGGCCGGCAACGTCTGTCGCGGCGGCACCTGTCGGAGCATCTGCCGGAGCGGCTCGAGCGACGAAGCGTTCACCTGTGGAGGGGACGACGAGTGTATCGGGACCGACAACGACGGGATCATCGGAGCCGACGCCGGGTTTTGCGGCGAGGCGTGCGAGGCGTACAGCCGTGGGCAGTGCTCGGGGTCGGAGACGGGATGTATGGCGCTCGACAACGAAACGGGTTACTGTCGGCCGATCGGAGACAAGGGATTCATGGAGGACTGCGAGGCGGCCGACGAGTGCCAGGAGGGGATGCAGTGTATCACCTTCCAGCAGGGCGGGAGCGGCGTGGACCGGATCGCGAAGTGCATGCCGATCTGCGATCCCGCCGCGCCCGACGAGCCGGACCAGCGGGCGAACGATGCGACCTGCGGCGGCATGATGTACGGGCGGTTCGTCCACCTCGCTGACGCCCCCTCCGAAGTCGACGTGTACGTCGACGAAGGGGTGCAGGTCGACAATCTGGCGACCGGCGTGATCTCGGACGCCGACACCGAGGCCGAGGGGCCGCAGTTTTTCGGGTTTCGCCCGCGACAACTCGACCTGCAGGTGACCGACGCGGCGGGCGGAGACACCTCCAACCCGCTGGCGGAAGCGAGCCCGTTTGCCGAGAGCGGGCAGGTCCACACCTGGGCGATCGTGCAGACCGGGTCCGGCCTCGATTTGCAGGCGATCGACGTGCCGCACGACGTGGAGCAGCCCGGGGAGGGAGAAGTGACGGTGCGGGCGATCCAGCAGGTGCCCGATTTCGGCACGGAGGTCGAGGTGTTGCTCGTCCCGGACGGGGGGACTCTGGCGGACGACGGCATGCAGCTTGCCGACGAGGCGAGCCGCGGGGACGTCGGGAAGTTCGTCGAGATTCCCGGGGATGCGACCTACGCGCTGCACATCCTCGAGCAGGGGGCGGACCGGGAGGCCGGCGAGGCTCTGGAGGTGATCGAGGGGCTGGAGCTGGAGGCCGGGAGCCGCACGAGCCTGTATCTCAAAGGAACGGTCGCCGGGGGCGACGGCGCGGAGCTCGACGTCGTCGAGGTGGCCTATGCCGAGGCGCCGAAGCAGCCGGACTACACGTGCTGGGGGCAGGGGCAGGTCGATCCGGCGCCGGCCTCGGGCCTGTGTCTGCAGGGATGCGAGGCGGCCGATTACGGGCAGGGCAACTGCTTTGCCGACGGCAACGGATGCACCCGCTTTCAGGACGGCAGTCAGCTGTGTACCCCGCGCGGCGACAACGAGCCGGGTGAGGAGTGCAATCAGAATCGCTTCCGAAGCTGTGTCGGCGGAGCGACCTGCGAGGAGTACGGCGATGGGACCAGCCGCTGCCACGCCTACTGTACGGGAGGCGACAGCGACAATCCGGAGCTGAACTGTGACGAGGGCGAGACGTGCACGGCCCAGAGCTCCGGTTCGTTCGGCACCTGCGAGCAGTCGTGCAGCCCCGACGACCGCTTCATCGACGAGGATTGTCCGGAGGGGCGGAAAACCTGCATTCCGCAGTCGCGGCGCGACGGGGAGCCGCAGAGGGCGACGTGTTCGCCGTCGAATGATCGAGAACTCGGCGACGAGTGCGGCGGATCGTCGGACCGCGACGTCCTGCTGCAAAACTGCCAGCCGGGATTGATCTGCGCGTACGAGAACGCGACCGATGCGGAGCCGCTGGTCGGACCGTTTTTGAGGCGCGCGAACGAGGAGCCGACCTGCAAGGAGCCCTGCGATCCGTTCGCCGACGATCCGGGGTGTCCGGAGGGGACGGCCTGCGGGGTCGATCTGGCGTTTCAGGCGAGCAGCGAGGCGGGGCTGTGCCTCGAGAAGGCCCAGTGTCTCGACAACCAGCAGACGGGGACGCGTTGCACGGAGGCGAATCTCGGGACGATGTGCGGGGAGCACTCGCACTGTGTCCGCTCCGGCGAGCGGGTCACCTGTATCGAGTTTTGTGACGCCGAGACCGGCGAGGGATGCACGGGCGATACGAGCTGCGAGCCGTACGCCGGCGGGGTCGGGCGGTGCGTCGAGCCGCAGTGAGGTCGGGATTCGAAATGAGCGTTCTTTTTCGGACGCGATCTCACGAGGTCCGGCGGGGCTTTCGGGGAGGAGTCGAGCGAACCGCCAGGTCAGGATCGCAGTCGGGGAGGGCGGTGGTGTTTCCATCGGGGGGAACGAATCTGTATGATGCGGATCGTCCAGGTGGAATCTCGGTTTGGAGTCCGGATGCAACCGCACGATCTTCGTCGACGGGCATCGGTGGGGAGTTGGTTTTTTGTCGCCGCTGCGGTGGTGGTGTGGGTGTCGGGATGCGGCGAAGGGTCGTGTCCGGAGACGCCCTGTGGCATCGGCGAGGTGTGTGAGGGGGGCGAATGCGTGGCGGCCGGGGAATGTCCGGGGGGCTGTGGGGCCGGCGAGATCTGTCGCGACGGGACCTGTGTCGACGGCGAGGATGGGCAATGCGAGTCGGCCGGGGAGTCGTGTGATGTAACGACGGCCACCGGAGAGGGGTTTTTGTGCGTGCCGTGGAGTGGGGACCGGTCGAATGCCCAGTGTGCGAGGATCTGCAGTGACGGGAGTACGTGTGCGGAGGGGTCGGCGTGCGTGTTGACGCAGTCGCTGAGGGACGCCCCGTGCAGCAGCTCGTCGGACTGTTCGGCCCGGAAGACCTGCTCGGAGGGGCGGTGTCGGTTTGCGGTCTGTCGGCCCTCCGAATGCGAGGGGTTTCTCGAGGGCGATGCGACCTGCCAGGAGCTGTACGGCGACGACGACGAGCAGTATCCCGACGGCGCCAAATGCTACGGAGTCAGCAACGGGGCGGAGTTTTGTCTGCCGGCCGGCAGCCGCGAGCGCGGCGAGGCGTGTACGGGAGTCGATCAGGCGGCCCAGCAGGGGGAGTTTGCCGAGACCTGCGGGATCGGGCTCGCCTGCGAGTCGGGGACGTGCGTGAAGGCGTGTCGGAGCCAGGATGATTGCGACGCAGATCGGGAGTGTGTGGGGGTGGAGAGTGACGTCGTCCGGGAGGGTGTCGGCCAGTGTGCGGCGACGTGTACCCCGTTTGTGCAGGATGCCTGCGGGGAGGGCGAGACGTGTCGGCCGATCGACAGCGAGACGGGACGTTGTGTGCCGGCCGGGGACAAGTCGGCGTTTGCGGCCTGTGAGCCGGGGGCGGGAGAGTGCGAGGAGGGGTTGGCGTGCATCGAGCACCAGCAGGCCGACTCGCAGCTCGGCCTCGATCGTGTGGCCCGTTGTCACCCGATCTGCGACACCACGCTCGGGGACCGCAACGACGAGGGAGAATTGCCGGACGAGGAGCAGGACCGCCGCGATGCGACCTGTCCGCAGCCGGAGGGGGCGGAGGCGTCGTACCGGGTGGCGCATGTGGCCGAGGGGGCCGGGGGAGTCGACGTGTACCGGGGCGCCGGCGCCTCGACGGCGGTGGCCGAGGGACTGGCGGCGGGGAGCAGCAGCGAGCACGACGGCGGGGCGTATGCGCGGGTCGAGCCGGGGAGCTACGATTTTTCGGTGTTGCCGGAGGGAGCGCCGGCGACGGATGTGCCGGTGGCCGAATGGACCGAGCGGATGGGCGCCGGAGAGGGGCGGGTGTTCGTGCTGGCCGCCCCGGGTCCGGAGGACGATGCCGAGATCCGGCCGGTCTCGCTGCCGGCTCCCGGGGAGCCGGAGGCCGGCAGTGGGGAGGCGCCGGTGCGCGTGGTCCACACGATCCCGGATCTCGAGGCGGTCGACGTCGTCGCGGTCCCGCCCGGCGAATCGCCGGGGGCGGACGGCGGGGAGCGACTGTTGGCCGAGCAGCTCGGGGTCGATGCGGCGAGCGACTCGTCGGTGATCCCGGCGGGAAGCTGGGACGTGTTCGTCTTCGAGGCGGGGACCGACCGAGGGGAGGCCGAGCCCCTGCTGACCTACGAGGAGTTCGAGCTGACGGAGTTCGCGGCTGTGCACCTTCGCGGCACCTACGCGACCGACGACGCCTATCCGACGCATCCGGCGGTCGTGTTGCAGGCAGCGAGCAATCCGGGGGAGCGGGCGGACGAGCCGCCGATGACCTGCGTCGAACACCAGGAGCGCGCCTTCGGGTACTGCCAGCAGACCTGTTCCGGCGGTGCCCGCGATTACGGCAGCGGGATCTGCGACGGGGAGTCGATGGGCTGTAAACCGGTGCTCAACCAGAGCACGCAGGCCTGGGAGCATCGCTGCGGTCCGGTCGGGGAGGGCGAAGTCGGGGAGCCGTGCAATCCGTTCGCCGGGGTCGGGGAGTGTGCCGAGGGGAACTACTGTCTGGAGTACGGAAATACCCGGCCCGGCTATCAGCAGGGGGATCCGCGCGGGCTGTGTCATTCGTTGTGTCGCGTCGACGACGAAGAGGGAGCGGGCGGCGGGAGAGGTCTGAGCTGTGGCTCCGGGGAGGCGTGCCAACCGATCAGCTACACGAGTGATTTCGGGATCGGCGAGTGTGGTGTCGCCTGCGAGCCGAACGATCGGTACACCGATTCGAGTTGTCCCGCGGGGTTGAAGAGCTGCCGGCCGGCCGCCTCTCTGCAGTACGACTCGTCCGGGCAGGGCAACACGCCGCCGGTCGTCGAAACCGAGCAGTCGTTTTGCTCGGCTTCCGGTGATGTCGAGCCCGGTCGGGTCTGCCGGGCGCAAAACTGCCGGCCGGAGTCGGTCTGCATGTATCCGCGCTCCGAGCAGCAGGAGTTTCTCAACTCGCTCGTCTCGCCGTTTGTCGGCGGCTCGGGCCAGACGCCGAGTTGCCGGCGACGCTGCGATCCGTTCGACGGGGACGACTCGGCGGTGAGCTGCGGGTCCGGCGAGACGTGTCTGTTCAACTACCCGTGGAGTGGGGAGGTGGGCCACTGCGCGGCGATCACGCGGAGCCTCGAGCCGGGGGAGCCGTGCGAGAATCCGGGGCTTTCGT
The DNA here is from genome assembly GCA_964600555.1 of uncultured Bradymonadales bacterium. Lineage (GTDB taxonomy): Bacteria > Myxococcota_A > Bradymonadia > Bradymonadales > Bradymonadaceae > CAJXPB01. The sequence goes on along the minus strand of CAZRLK010000005.1, from coordinate 59,762 downwards.
GCGGCGAAGATTCGATCTGTGCGGCCCAGCAGGGGGGAGATCCGGTCTGCATGCGCTTCTGCGAGTATCGGGGGCCGGACGTGCAGGGAGAGCTGCCTCAGAGCACCTGTCCCGACGGCTACAACTGTCATCCATTTGCGCGCGACATCGGTCGGTGCGAGAGTGAATGACAGTTCATCGATGCGGGGAGCGAGCGGCGAATGCGACCGAGAGTGAACGATGCCTGTTAGGAGCTTCGAGAGGTGGTGGGAGGGAGCGAGTTCGATCGGCCTGATCGCCTGGTCGATGGTGGTGCTGGCGGGATGTGCCGCCGGGGAACTCGGCGGGGACGAGTGTTCGGGGGACGAGGAGTGTCCCGGAGCGGCGCGTTGTGTGCGGGGGGAGTGTCGGTCGGCGGATGGCGGTCTGCTGCCGGGGAGTGATGCGAGCGACGCCGGGGGCGAGGGGGCGCGGGAGGCGGGGACGGGGCGCGATGTAGCGGGCGGCGATGCCGACGATCCGGGAAGGGACGCCGGGCCGAGCGGGGATGTCGACCCGTCGGACGGCGGAGGGCCGGGATGTCCCGACGAGTGCGGCGTCGGGGAGCGTTGCGAGCAGGGGCAGTGTGTCTCGCGGTGTCGGCCGCTGTGCCGCCCGGAACAGCAGTGTGTCGATCTCGGGGAGGGGCCGCGCTGCTACGAGAGCTGTTCGGAGGCGCAGTCCGCCCAGGAGTGTCGCGACGGGAGGCTGTGTCGCGACGTGCTGTCGGGCGAAGAGCAAGAGATGCTCGTGTGTGCGCCGAGCCAGTGTGCCGGCAACGACGATTGCCAGAGTGGGACGTGTCTGAAATTCATCAACGGGCACGGGCGGTGCGTCAGCTCCGGGGAGAAGGCGATCGGGGAGTCGTGTGATCTGTCGTCCGGGGACGAGCTGTGTGAGCCCGGCGCGTTTTGCATCCGAGAGTCGGATGGCTCGTCGCTGGGGACGTGCCGGCGGCTGTGCGACCCGTGGGCGGAGAGTTCGTCGTGCGGGTCGGAGACGCGGTGCAGCCTGTTCAAGGAGCGATCGGACGGCCTCTCGGTCATCAGCTTCCGTCAGGGCTACTGCAATCCGACGGTCGACGCGACGGGTTCGGAGCCGTTTGCCGACTGCAGCACGAACGGCGCGATGTGCGATCATGCGGTGCGGTGTGTCGGGGGCGAGGAGGCGACGTGTGTGAAATGGTGTCGGAACTCGGGGGATTGTGTCGGGACGGCGCCGCCGCGCTTTGCGACGAGTGCGACCTGCAACAACTACGTGTTCGGGAGCGTGCGGCGGGTCGGACGCTGTGAGCCGAGCTGTCGCACGGACGCCGATTGCACCGAAGACGGGATGACCTGCCACGACGACGTATGTCGCCGGACCTGCGAGATGTCGACCGTCCAGGAGGATTGCTGCGGCGGGAGTTCTCCCTGTCGATTCGAGTGCCACGAGGGGCTGTGCCGGTGATGGAGGCGGGTGTGCGGAGATGGGCGGTGGGGATGGGTGCGGTTCTGGCCGTGGGCGTCGTCTCCCTGGCGGGGTGTCCGGCCGGCGATCTGGGGCCGAGGGACGACGCCGGCGTCAGCGAGCGGATCGAGGACGGGGGCCGGGCGGCCGACGCCGGCGGGGGGGAGGCCGGGCGCGACGGAGGGGAGTGTACGGTCTTTCCCGACGACTGTGGCAGCGGGCAAAACTGTTACTCCGACCTGACCGATCGGGGGATCGAGCGCCTCTGCATGCCGTACGACCCGACCCGGGCGGAGGGGGAGGCGTGCAGCGAGGTCAACGGGTGTGGCGACGGGGCCCGGTGCTTCGAGCAGACGTGCCGGCGGATCTGCGATCCGGGCGAGCCGGAGGGGCGGGTTTGCGAGGATGGGGAAGTGTGTGTCGGGATGAACTCCCACGGCTACGACCTGGTCTGGGGCGTGTGTGTGCCGGAGAGCAACGAATGCAGTCGGTGGCCGGACGACGATTGCGGGGCCGGGAAAAACTGCTACCCGCGCCGGCAGGGCACCCGGTGTCTGGCGTTCGAGGTTGGGGCCGAGCGCGGCGATCCGTGCGAGGGATCACGCGATTGCAACGACGGGCAGGTCTGCCTCGAGGTCGGGGGGGCGAGTGGCGATACCGGGGCGGACTCGAAGCGCTGCTATCCCAAGTGCGACGACGAGCATCCCTGTGAGACGGGAAGCTGCGAACCTGTCAGCAGCCTCTCGCACGGGGCGTGTCTGCCGGAGGAGTAGGTCGCGAATTCCGGCGAGGCGGACGCCACCGGGCGCCGCCTTGAACTTGACATAGTCGAAAACCTCGTGCTAGCGCTCACGGCGCGTTTTGACCCGCATTTCCGGGTACGTTGTCGGGGAGCGGGTCGCGATCCTCTTTTGGCGCGCCGAACGCGCCGGAGGCAGTGACGTTCGATGGGGTGTAGCCAAGCGGTAAGGCATCGGGTTTTGGTCCCGTGACCCCAGGTTCGAATCCTGGCACCCCAGTTTCGACGGCTCCGGATTTTCCCGCGACGCTGTATCAGACGCGACGGCATCCCGCGCACACCTCTTCATATCATTTCTTCTCGTCTGTTTAGCCAGGACGGAGTCGAGGATGGAGGACAACTTGCTTTTGTTCACCGGGAATTCCCACCCCGAGCTCGCAAAGCGGGTGGCTTCATCGCTGAACGTGCCGCTCGGGGATGCGTTCGTCGGCCGATTTTCGGACGGGGAGGTGCAGGTCGAGGTCCACACCAGCGTCCGCGACAGCGACGTGTTCGTGTTGCAGAGCCTCTCGGAGCCGGTCAACGACCATCTGATGGAGCTGTTGGCGATGACCGACGCGATCCGGCGCTCGTCGGCGAAGGACGTCACGGCGGTCATCCCGTATTTCGGCTACGCCCGCCAGGACCGGCAGCCGAAGCCGCGCACGCCGATCACGGCCAAGCTCGTCGCCGACATGCTCGAAGTGAGCGGTATCTCGCGAGTCGTCGCCATCGATCTTCACGCCAGCCAGATCCAGGGGTTTTTCACCAAGCCCTTCGAGCATCTGTATGCCAGTCCGGTGTTCATCTCGGCGGTGCGAAACCTCGGGATTCCGGCCGACGAGATGGTGCTCGTCTCGCCGGACGCCGGGGGCGTCGACCGGGTGCGTTATTACTCGAAGGTGCTGGGAGCCCCGATCGCGATCCTCGACAAGCGGCGGTGTGCGCCGAATGCCAGCGAGATGATGAACGTCATCGGCGAGGTCGAGGGTAAACACGCCGTCATCCTCGACGACATGGTCGATACCGCCGGGACGCTCACCCAGGCGGCGAGCGCGATCCGCGAGCGAGGGGCGAAGTCGGCCTATGCGGCGGCGACCCATCCGATCTTGAGCGGACCGGCGCTCGACCGCATCGAGGCCTCGCCGCTCGAGAGCCTGCTGGTGACGGACACGGTGCCGCTCGACGATCGGGCGAAGGCCTGCGACAAGATCGAGGTCGTTTCGGTCGGACAACTACTCGGGGAGGCGATCGACCGGATCCACGGCGGCGACTCCGTCAGCTCCATCTTCGACAAACACCCGCAATACGCCGACGACGGGTGAATGGGCTCCGCACGAACCGCCGCCGGGGCCCCGGTGATTTCGAATGCCGGGCGGGCCTTTACGAGTGCGGAAAGATGCCCTAATACGTCGCCAATCCGCCGACGGCAGCCCGGTCGGTCGAGGATCGGTCGGGCTGTGTGGTTTGCACCAACGAGTTTGCAAGGAGGCAAAGGTGGCTTCTGAGACACCGACGCTGCAGGTCAGCGTGCGAGATGAAACGGGATCGGGGGCATCCGGGCGCCTGCGCGAGACGGGCAAGATTCCGGGCGTCTGTTACGGATCCGGGGTCGAATCGTTTCCGGTCGCGCTCGATCCGGAGGTTCTTCGCGACGTGCTGGAGACGGTGCACGGCAAAAATACCGTCTTCAGCATCGACGTCGACGGGGCCGACGAGCGTTTCGACCACGCGATTTTGCGCGACTTCCAGTTCGACCCGGTCAAGCGGACGCTGACCCACGTCGATTTGTTCGTCGTCGAGCCGGATCGCTCGATCGTCGTCGACGTCCCGGTCTCGCCGTACGGAGAGGCCGAGGGGGTGCACATGGGGGGCCAGTTGCAGCTGGTGCGCCCCGAAGTACCGGTGCGATGCACGCCGGAGACGATCCCGGACGTCATCGAAGTCGACGTCTCGGAGCTGGGCGCCGAGGACTCCAAGAAGGTCAGCGAGCTGGAGTATCCGGAGGGCGTCGAATCGGCGGCCGAGACGGACTTTCCGGTCGTCCGTATCATGATGCCGCGGACCGGCGTCATCGGACTCGAGCCGGAAGGGGCGGAGGCCGAAGAAGAAGAAGAAGTCGAAGGCGAAGAGGCCGAAGTCGAAGGCGAAGAGGTCGAAGGCGAGGAGACCGAAGAGGCCGAAGGCGAAGAAGAGGGCGAAGAGGGAGGCATGCCCGAAGGGGCGGCCCCTCCGGGCGCCCAGTGACGCCTCGCGCCTCGGCCCCCGCCTGAGAGGCATCGCGCACGGAGGCACTCGCCGTGGAGACGCCGCTGGTCGTCGGCCTCGGAAATCCGGGGTCGAAATACCGGGAGACCCGCCACAACATCGGGTTTGCCGTCGTCGATCGTCTCGCCGAACGCCACCGCATCGGCCTGTCGCAAGAAAAGTTCGACGGCCGGTTCGGCTCGGGGCGCGTCGCCGGGCACAAGGTGTTTTTGCTGGAGCCGGAGACGTACATGAATCGCTCCGGCGAGTCGGTCGGCCCGGCGGCCCGCTACTACGAGATCGCGCCCGAGCGGATTGTGGTCGTCCACGACGAGGTCGACCTGGAGCTGGGTCGGCTCAAGGTCAAACGCGGCGGTGGCCACGGCGGGCACAACGGGCTCAAAAGCCTCGTCGACGCACTCGGCTCGCGTGATTTCGTCCGGGTGCGATGTGGCGTCGGACGTCCCGAACGCGGTTCGGTCTCCGACCACGTGCTCGGACGGTTCGAGTCCGAGGAGAGACCGGTGGCCGACGAGCTGATCGAGATCGCCGCCGACGCCGTCGAGGTCGTCTTGCGCGACGGTCCGTCCGAGGCGCAAAACCAGTTTCACGGGCGGTGCGCCGGCTGAAGGGGGATCGCCGGCGATGTGCCCCGACGAATTTCGAGAGATTCTACGAGATCGAGAGTGAACCCAGAGACAAGAAGTAGGAGTGTGTCGTGCTTCAGACCATCGTCTATTTGATCCCCGTCGCCGGTCTTCTGGCGCTCGGCTTTGCCCTGTGGCGAGCGAGTTGGATCAAAAAACAGGAATACGGAACCGACCGGATGAACGAGCTGTCGGGGCACATTCGCGACGGTGCGCAGGCGTTTTTGGGCAAACAATACCGGGTGTTGTCGGTGTTCGTGCTGATCGTCGCCGTCTTGCTCGGCGCGATCTATTACAGCACGGGCGCGACCGGAGCCCTGAGTGCCTTCGAGATGAGCTACGTCGCCATCTCGTTCATCGTCGGCGCGATTTGCTCGGGGCTTGCCGGCTACATCGGAATGCGCGTGGCGACGCTGGCGAACGTGCGGACGACCCATGCGGCACGGACCGGGCTGGCCCCGGGGCTCGAGGTCTCCTTTGCCGGGGGGACGGTCATGGGCATGTCGGTCGTCGGGCTGGCTCTGATCGGGCTCGGCGTCCTGTCGATTGCGTACGGTGGCCTGTTGCCGGTCGAGCTGTCGGAGGCGGGGTGGATTCAGGCGGCCGGAGGTGAGAATTTCCAGACGTTCAAGGGCTTTTTGAGCATCGTTACCGGCTTCTCGATGGGGGCCTCTTCGATTGCGCTGTTTGCGCGCGTCGGCGGCGGTATCTACACGAAGGCCGCCGACGTCGGCGGCGACCTGTTCGGGAAGGTCGAGGCCGATCTGCCCGAAGACGACCCGCGCAACCCGGCGAGCATCGCCGATGCCGTCGGCGACAACGTCGGGGACGTCGCCGGGATGGGCGCCGACCTGTTCGAGTCGTACGTCGGCTCGATCATCGGAGCGATGGTACTCGCGTTGCCCTGGGCGGCGGCCCCCCAGCTCGACAACAAGGCGGTCTTTTTGCCTCTGGTCATCGCAGCGGTCGGGATCGTCATCTCGATTGCCTGTACCTTTCTGGTCCGCGTCGACGAAGACGGCGACCCGTCGAATGCCCTGCACACCGGGACGATCACCGCGGCCGTCGTGACGGCGATCGCGACGTTCTTTCTGGCGAAATGGGCGTTTCCGGCCGGGGGCTTCAACGTCGGCGACACAACCTACACGCAGCTCGGGCCGTTCATCGCGACGATCGGCGGACTGGTCGCCGGCGTCCTGATCGGCCTCGTCACCGAGTATTACACCAGCGATCATTATTCGCCGACGCGAAACATCTCCGAGGAATCCGAGATGGGCGCCGCGCCGAACATCATCGCCGGGGTCTCGCTCGGGATGTGGTCGGCGGGCATCCCCGTTCTGTTGATCGTCTCCGCGATCGGCGTCTCGTACTGGTTCGCCGGGCTGTACGGCGTGGGACTGGCGGCGGTCGGCATGCTGGCGACGACCGGCATCCAGCTCGCCGTCGACGCCTTCGGGCCGATCGCTGACAATGCCGGCGGCATTGCCGAGATGGCGGAGCTGCCGGACGAGGTCCGCGATCGCACCGACACGCTCGATTCGGTCGGAAATACGACCGCCGCGATCGGCAAGGGCTTTGCGATCGGGTCGGCGGCACTGACGGCCCTGGCGCTGTTCACCGCCTACGCCCAGCAGGCGAATCTGCAGGCGATCGACATCCTCGAGCCGCGAGTGATCACCGGGATTTTCATCGGAGCGGCGACGACGTTCGTCTTCAGCGCCCTGACGATGGAGGCGGTCGGCCGCTCCGCCTCGGCGATGATCGCCGAGCTGCGCCGGCAGTTCCGCGAGATCGACGGCATCGAGACCGGGGAGGGCGAGCCCGAATACACCAAGTGCATTGCGATCTCGACCGAGGCGGCCCTCAAGGAGATGATCCTGCCGGGTCTGCTCGCGATCGGCGTCGTCTGTATCGCCGGGTTGGTGCCGTTTCTCGGTCCCGAGATGCTCGGCGGGATCCTCGCCGGGGTGACCACCTCCGGGGTGGCGATGGCGATCTTCATGTCGAACGCCGGCGGGGCGTGGGACAACGCCAAAAAATACATCGAAGCCGGCAACCACGGCGGAAAGGGCAGTGAGGCGCACAAGGCCTCGGTCGTCGGCGACACCGTCGGCGACCCCTTCAAAGATACGGCCGGCCCGTCGTTGAACATCCTGCTCAAGCTGATGAGTGTCACCGCGCTGGTGCTGGCGCCGGTCATCGCCCTCCCGGGCGCCGGTGAGGGTGCCCAGGCGGATGCCGATCAGGCGGCCGTCGAGCAGTCCGTCGACGCGGATCGGAGCGCCGAGGCCGAGCAGGCCGCCGCAGGCGACGAGCACAAAGACGATCAGGGGTGACACCGCCCCTCAGGTCGGTACAATTACGGAGTCGACGAGTTCGAGTCCATTACCTCGCTCCGTCCCATGGTGGGCGGGGCTGTCATCCACGAGGTTGAAAGATGAAAGCACGACAGCGCGAATACGAGACGGTTTATCTGTTGCGGCCGGACCTCAACGCCGAGGAACGAGAGCAGGCCAAAGAACGGCTCTCGGAGGCGATCGAGGAGGCCGGCGGCCACGTGTTGAAATTCGACGACTGGGGCCTGCGCGATACCGCCTACGAGGTCTACGACGAAGCGAGCGGCCAGAACTACGAGCGGGCGCGCTACCAGTACTACCGCTATATGGTGCCCGCCGAGGAGGCGAGCGTCGTCGACGAGCAGCTCAAGTTCATCGAAGACCAGCTCAAGTCGTTGACCGTCAAGGTCGACGAGGACCTGATCCCCGAGGAGCGGCTCAGCGAGCCGGTCGAGCAGGGCGAGGGCGAGACGCTACCGTACAGCGAATGAGCACTGCGGCGAGAGGACCGGCCCGGCGAGGGGGGCGGGAGTCGGTCGACCAGGAGGAACAACCATGGAAGTCATTCTCAAAGACGACGTGCCGAAGCTCGGGGAGATGGGGGACATCGTCGAGGTGGCCGACGGCTACGGCCGGAACTACCTGATCCCCCAGGGGCTGGCCACGCAGGCGACCGAAGGGCGGAAGGCGCAGATCGAGCACAAACGCAAACAGATCGAGCGCCAAAAAGAAGAGCAGCGCGAGGCGGCGCGCGAGGTGCTCGAAGAGATCGACGGGGTGTCGGTCTCGATCCCCGAGCGAGTCGCCGAATCGGAGCGGCTGTACGGCTCGGTCTCCTCGCGGAATATCGCCGACGTCCTCCAGCAGGAGGGCTTCGAGGTCGCCTACCGGGACGTGTTGCTCGACGAGCCGATCCGGGAGCTCGGGATCTACCGGGTTCCGATCAAACTCGCCAGCGGTATCAATGCCCACGTGTTCGTCTGGGTCGTCGCGATGTAGCGCCGGAGGGGTCCCGCTTTTCTCATGGCACACGACGATCCCTTACGGACCGAGATTGCCCCCCGTGGCACGGAGCTCGACGGCGAGGTTCGTCTCGACGAGCTCCACCGCCGGCTGTACGCCCAGGACGCCTCGATTTTCGAAAAACAGCCGGCGGGAGTCGCCTATCCGCGGAGCACCGAGGACGTCCAGCGGCTGGTTCGCCTCGCCGACGATCTGGGAATCGGGCTGATTCCCCGGGGAGGCGGCACCAGCCTCGCCGGTCAGTGTGTCGGCGAGGGACTGGTCGTCGACCTCGGCCGCCATATGAATTCCATCCTCGAGGTCGACCCCGACGAGCAGTGGGTCCGGGTCGAGCCGGGTGTCGTCCTCGACGATCTCAACCGCCACCTGGCGCGGACGGGGCTGATGTTCGGCCCCGACACCTCGACCTCCGATCAGTGCCAGATCGGAGGAATGATCGGCAACAACTCCTGCGGGTCGCACTCGGTCTACTACGGGACGACGCGCGATCACGTCCTGGAGCTCGAGGTTGTCCTCTCGGACGGCAGCTGCGTGCGTTTCGGTGACTGGGACACCGAGCAGTTCGCACGCCGCCGCGAGCGCGACGACCGGCTCGGAGAGGCGCTGGCGGTGCTCGAGGACGAGCTCGAGACGCATCGCGAGGCGATCCGCGAGCAGTATCCCGATCCCGAAATTTTGCGTCGAAACTCGGGGTATGCCCTCGACGAGTTGCTCGCCAGCGGCGTGTTCGGCGGCGAGGCGGGGGCGTTTTCGCTGCCTCGTCTGATCTGCGGGTCGGAGGGGACGCTCGGGCTGGTGACGGAGGCGAAGCTGAATCTCGTCGAGCAGCCCGGCACGAATCTGCTGGTGTGCGCGCACTTCGAGACACTCCAGGCCGCGCTCGAGGCGACCGTCGTGGCGGTCGAGCACGATCCGGCGGCGGTCGAGCTGATGGACCGCCGGATTCTGGAGTTGACCGAACGCCATCCCGAACTCGAAGAACACCGCTTTTTCGTCGAGGGGGAACCGGGGGCGATCCTCGTCATCGAATTTTACGGCGAAGACGAGCAGGCGTGTGACGTCCAGGCCCGGGAAACGATCCGGGCGTTGGAGGCGGGGGGGCTCGGGTATCATTTCCCGGAGGTCCGGCCACCGAACGACGATCTGGTCTGGAAGCTGCGCAAGGCCGGTCTCGGCATCCTGATGGGCATCGAGGGGGATACCAAACCGGTGACGGTCGTGGAGGATACGGCCGTGGGACTCGAGGATCTGCCCGAGTACGTCGACGATTTCGCCGGGATCATGGCCGAATACGACACTCGATGCGTCTATTATGCGCACGCCTCGGTCGGTGAGCTCCACCTGAGGCCGGAGTTGAACCTCAAGGAGCCGGAGGATGCCGAAAAATTCGAGGGGATCGCCCGGGAGGTCACCGACCTGGTCGACGCATACGGGGGGTCGATCAGCGGGGAACACGGCGACGGACGGGTGCGATCGCCACTTCTGGAGCGGTTTTACGGCACGGAGATCCTCGAGGTCTTTCGGCGTGTGAAGCGGGGGTTCGACCCGGAGGGGATTTTCAATCCGGGCAAGATCGTCGATCCGGAGCCGCTGGAGGCGGACTGGCGTGTGACGCCGGGCCGGGGGACGCCGGAGTTCGAGACGTATTTCGATTGGTCGGCGGACGGGGGGCTGGTGCGGGCGGTCGAAAAGTGCAACGGGGCCGGCGTCTGCCGCAAGCACGCCGAGGCGGGCGGGACGATGTGTCCCAGCTACATGGCGACCTCGAATGAACGGGATACGACCCGCGGGCGGGCCAACGTCTTCCGGCAGGTGTTGTACGAGGCGGATCCGGCCGGATCGTTCACCGACGAGACGCTCCGTGAGACGCTCGATCTGTGCCTCTCGTGCAAGGCCTGCAAGACCGAATGCCCGGCGAACGTCGACATGGCTCGGATGAAATCGGAGTTCACCCAGCACTATCACGACCAGCACGGCAAACCGCGGTCGGCGGAGGTGTTCGGCAACTATCGGCGGTATGCCCGGCTGGCGGCGCTCGTCCCGTGGCTGGCGAATTTCTTCGCGTCGTTCGTGCTGACGCGCTGGGTGATCGACTGGTGGATCGGCACGGCGCCGGAGCGCGAATTGCCGGAATTCGCCGGGCAGCGATTTTCGAGCTGGTTCGCCGGCCGCGAGAAAGTTCCGGTCGAAGAGACGAGGGAGACGGTCTGGCTGTTTGTCGATCCGTTCACCGAATTCAATGACCCGGAGGTCGGGCGCGCGGCGGTCCGAGTCCTGGAGGCGGCCGGCGTGCGCGTCGAATTGCTGCCGATCGACGACGACGGCCGCACCCATTTGTCGAAGGGGCTCGTCGAGCGCGCCCGCGAGATCACCGCCGAAAATCTCGAGGGCCTCGAGCCGCTGTTCGAGCAATATCCGGATCGTGCGGTCGTCGGCCTGGAGCCGAGTGCCCTTTTGACCTTCCGCGACGAGACCCCCGATCTCGCCCCGCCGCAGCGCCGAGACCTCGCCGACGAACTCGCCGACCGGGCGATGCTCTTCGAAGAGTTCGTCGAGCAGGCGTCGCTCGACGGCCGATTCGGAGCGCCCTGGGGGGAGGAGGCGCCCGGCACCGTGCACCTGCACGGCCACTGCCACCAGAAAGCGCTGGTCGGCACCGGCCCGACCGAACGGGCACTCGAGATCGCCGGCTACGAAGTCGAGACGATTGCCTCCGGGTGCTGCGGCATGGCGGGTTCGTTCGGCTACGAGGACGACCACTACGAGCTGTCGATGGAGATCGGCGAACTGGTGTTGTTTCCGGCGGTGCGGGAGGCGGCCGAGGAGGCGACGATTGCGGCGCCCGGCACCTCGTGTCGGAGCCAGATCGCGGCGGGAACCGACCGCGAGGCCGAGCATCCGGCGGTGCTCCTGGAGCGGGCCCTGGCCGAATGACGCCCCGTCACTCGCCCTCCCCGATCTCCCAGATGCCGTACGGAGGCAACTGTTCGAGCGCCCGGCGCAAAAACGGGATGTCCGCCTCCAGCTCGGCGCGCGCCTGCTGGACGAGCGTTTTGATCTCGCTGTAGCTGTTGGCCAGGACGTTCAGGGGACTTGGCGGGGACTCGAAGGTTTTGTGAAAGTCCGAGTACGGGCGGTGTTCGAGGACGGTCGGCCGGACCATCTGCTGGATCGGCAGCCAGATGACGTTGCGGCTGCGTGCGACGGGGGCGAAGACGTCGAACGAGGCGATGAAGGTGTTGCGCGAGCCGATCTTGCCGCGCTGGATACTCTCCCAGGCGACGTTCGAGGCGACGTTGTTGACGACGCCGCCGTCGCAGAGGCGCAGCAGGTCGTGGCGGTTGAACAGCGTCTCGAGCGGATCGATCGTCGCCGGGTCGTCGTGGAAGACGTCGAAGTGCAATAGCCCCGGGACGGCGCACGAGAACCCGACGGCTTCGACGACCGGAAACTCGTCGGTCAACGGCTCGCGCCCGAAAACGACCTCCTGGAGAAACCGCGGGTTGCGGGACAACTGGCGGATCGCGCTGAAAAACAGCTTCAGTCGGTCGCGCAGTGCGATCGGCGTCGCCTCGTCGCGCTCGGGGGCGGCCTGTTCGTACTCCTCGGTATCGATCTGGTAGCCGCGATGGATCCCGCAGGTGACGATCTCGACCGGGATCGGCAGGTCGCTGAACCGGATGTCGGGATTGTCGTACAGGTTCTCGAAGATCTCGCGGCCGAGTCGCAGCAAATTGAGGTGGAAGGCGCCCGGAAACCCGTATCGCGAGTAGCCGGTATAGGGACGAAACAGGTGACCGTACTCGAGTTCGCGCGGGAGCGCGAGGGCCGTCGCGAACGGGTCGTAGGCGCGGTCGAGGGCCCGGAGGATGGCCATGACGCTGCCCATCGAGCTGCCGACGATGAATTCCGGGGTGACGCCCAGTTCGTCGAACAGCGAAAAGGTTCCGAGATGGTACAGACCGGAACCTCCTCCCCCGCCGAGTACCAACACGAGCTGTTTTTGGCGCAGTTCGCGGTCGAGGTGCAGGGGGCCGAAAGCGTCGCGGTGATGGTCCAGGAGTTTCTGGCGGGTGCGGTCGAGCCGCAACGCCAGGACCGGGGCGAGTTGGCGGAGGGTCTCGACGTCCGGGGGGCGCTCGTCGGGCAACAGGGGGACGAGCGAGTCCCGCATCCAGCGGCGCAACGGGGCGACCTCGTCGACGATCGCGACCTCGCCGCCGTCGGGTGTCGAGAGGGCCCGGGTGCGCGCGAGGTTCGTGGCGTAGCGAAAGAGTGCCTCCCGAGGCCGATCGAGGGCGTCGGGTTGGTCGAGCACCAACTTGATGAGCCGACGCTCGAAGGTCTTCAGCTCGCGGACTCGTTCGAAATGTTCGTCGTGTTTACTCACACCGACGGCCATCTCTGACGACGTCCCGCCGATCGGAGACCGCCGTCGCGGACGGTCGGGTGGTCGGCCGATCGGTCGTCATTCTTTGAGAAACGAAAACAACCCGTCTTTGTCGTCGTCGCCGGGCTCGCCGTCGGCCTCCGCCTCGTCGAGTGGTTTCAGTTCGGCGGTCCGCTCGGCGAGGTCCAGAAAGGCCTGGGTCGTCGGGCTGTCCGGGTCGGAGACGACGATCGGTTCGCCGGCGTCGCCGCCGGCTCGGACATCGGGGTCGAGCGGAATGTCGCCGAGTAGTTCCGTCTCGAGGCGTTCGACTTCCTGCTCGACGGTCTCCTCGCCGAAAATGTGCGATTCGTGGCCACAGTCCGGGCAGACGTGCCGGGACATGTTCGAGACGATGCCCATCACCTCGACGTTCAACGTATTGAACATCTCGAAGCCGCGAGCGGCGTCGGTGAGCGCCAGCTCGGAGGGGGTCGTCACGACCATCGCCCCGTCGACCGGAACGGTCTGGGCGAGGGCGAGCTGGGCATCGCCGGTGCCCGGCGGCATGTCGACCACCAGGTAGTCGTGGCCGCTCCAGTCGACGTCGCGGAGAAACTGGCGGATGATGCCGGTGACGATCGGGCCTCGCCAGATGACCGGCGTATCCTCGTCCATCAAAAAGCCGAGGCTCATGACGCTGAGGCCGTGCGCCTTGAGCGGGACGATGCGCCGGTCGGAGACGCTCGGCCGGCCGCTGATCCCGAGCATGGTCGGCAGGCTCGGCCCGTAGATGTCGACGTCGAGCAGGCCGACCCGAAAACCCTTCTCCTGGAGAGCGAGCGCGGTATTGACGGCGACGGTCGATTTGCCGACCCCACCTTTGCCGGAGGCGACCGCCAGGACGTGGCCAACCCCCTCCAGCGGCTCGGCATCCGGCACGCTCGGCTCCTGAGCGCCGCCCGGTCCGGGAGCCGCCGGCGCCGCCCCACCCGACGGGTCCGTGCCTGCTCCGCCGGGAGCCGCCTCTGCTCCCGTGTCGGAGGCGGCGTCGGAGCCCGCCGGCTCCGTCTCGCTGCTCTGCTCGCGTTCGAGCGCCTTCGGCGTCATCGTCTTGATCTTCACCTCGCGCACCCCGTCGATCGGCTCGACGGTCTCGTAGATGTCGTCTTCGAGCGCAAATCGCTCATCGCGCGAGCGTCCCGATTCGACGACGAAGGTCATGTCGACGACCCCGCCGTCGACTTCGACGCGTTCGACCATGTGGGCGTCGAGCACATTCTGTTCTTTGGCCGGGTCTTCGACCTGTTCGAGCGCGGAGATGACTTCGCCTTTGATCGAAAAGTCGTCCTTCATGGTGACGGGTCCGAGATCGGGTGGAAGCGAGAGGTTGAGCCCGAGGTGGCTCGAGAGTTGAAACAGGGGAGAGAGAGCAGCCTTTATTCCTCGGGCTCGGGACGATTGGGACAGTCCTCGATCCGGCACTCGACATAAAGCTCGAGTTCCTTGCGCCGAATCGAGTAGTTCATCTCGCCGACGAGTTTCTCGAGGCGCTCGTCGACGAGATTGTCGGTGAATTCGATGATCTTGCGACAGTCGACACAGATCAGGTGGTCGTGCTGGGGATCTTGGTTGTGGATCGGGTCGTAGCGGGTCTGCCCGTCGCCGAAATCCTTCGGGAGCGCAAAGTTCTGATCGACCAGTAGTTTCAGGGTCCGATAGACCGTCGCGTAGCCGATCCGTGGCTGCTCCTCGCGGACGTCTTCGAGCAGTTCGTCGGCGGTGATGTGTTCATCGAGTCGGAAAAACCGCTCGACGATCAGGTCGCGCTGTTTGGTCGACTTCAATCCCTCTTCCTGGAGGCGTTTGTGGAAGGCCTCCATGACGCTTTCGATGCGCTCGTCCTCGGCCTGTTGGTCGGCCTGTGAGCGGCGTTGCGCCGCGTTGTCGTCCGGTTCGGAACCCCCGTCGGGATGTTCGTCGTGCTGATCGACCACCGTCGGTGCCTCGATGTTTGGTCGCGGCTGAGTGGGACGCCGCCCGGCGGATGCCCGCCCGGCGGGTCCCGGCGTCGACTTCGAGCCAAACTAGGAAACTGCGCGGCCGCTGGCAACTCGCGGGGCCGGGGTCCGGTCGCGCGCGAGATCTGTCTGAACGAAAACCCGATGCCGCCTGGTGCGACACCGGGTCGGAGCGGCGAAGGGGCGAATCGCCCCCGCCGCCAGCGTCTGGGAGGGAGAGGAAGGGTTACTCCTGGTCGTCGTCTCCCTCGGATTCGTCGTCTCCCTCGGATTCGGTGCCTTCCTCGCTGCCGGAATCGGCCTCGTCGGCCATCCCTTCGGCAGCGTCCTGCATGTTCTCCTGGGCCTCCTCGCCTTGTTCGGCCGCGTTTTCCTCGTCTTCACCTTCTTCTTCGTCTCCCGCCTTCTGGTCTTGCTGATCCATGCCGGCGGATTTTTCTTCCTTCTGGTCGGCTTTCTGATCGCCACCCTGCTTGTCTTCACAACCGGTCAAGGCGAAGGCAGCCACGGCAACTACGGCCAACAGTGTCGTCATTCGTCTCCACATCATCTCACTCCTCACATACTGCAGGGAACAGCTGGACGAAACTTGCGAACATCGCACCATCCATGGGAATGCTCACTTTGTCATTTAAGCCGATCGCCCGATCGTGTCAACTGTAGCGGCCGACAGCCATTCTTAAACACGTCATATGTGGCGGCTATTCCATGGGGGAGGGAGTCGTCGAACGGGTGAGGGCTCGAGGGGCTGCGGGGCTCGTCCGCTCGAAGCTACAGTTCGGTCGTGCGTGTGCCCGTCTTCAGGGATTCGAGGCGCGGGGTTTGTCGCCACCGCATCCACGGCTTATACTTGAGGATCGAGACGCTGGCGGTTCGACGACTGCACCAGGGAGAACGTCCGTGGCACGCGATGGCAACGAGGTCAAAGATCAGGACTGGGCGAGTGACGACGAGGCGGACGATCTGCTCTCGGGGGTGTTGAACGAGACCGAACAGGATGCCGAGCGCGAAAAGGAACAGGTCAAGGCCGAGATCGAAGAGAAGCGCCGCGAAGAAGAGCGTCGCAAACAGGAAGAAGAGGAGCGGCGCCGGGCCGAAGCCCAGGCACGGATCACCGAGGAGGTCGAGCGACTCGACGAGCTCGAGCGGCGGCGCACCGAACGCCAGAAGGCGATCGAGGCGGAGCGGCGCGAAGACGAACAGGACGGCGAGCAGCCGGCGGCCGACGAGGCCCCGACCGAAGAGATGCAGAGCGGGGGCGCGGTCGGCGAGCAGCCGCCCTCCGAGGGCCATCCCGAAGGGGGCGCCCCCCCGCCGGAGGCCGCCGATCAGCGACCCCCGGGTCAGACGGGGCGCTCGCCGCAGCAGGCACCGGCGACGGCGCCCCACCAGCGCGCCGATCTGCAGCAGCAAGGACGCGCGTCCGAGGAGGCCGACCAGCAGGGCATGCCTCGCTGGGCGGTGGTGACGATCGTCGGGCTCGTCGTCGTCGGCGGGGGACTTGCAGGCGCGATTTTCGTGATGAAATCCGGGCAGTACAGCCCGGACGAGTCGACCTACGCCAAGTCCGTGTATTCTCCCGAAGAGCCCGAATTGCTGCTGGTTGAAAAGAAATTCACGACGGTCGAGGCCGAGGAGGAAGAACAAGAGGAAGAGTCCTCCGACCCGCCGCCGCGGCGGACGCACCGCCCCTCGCCGAGTCCGAGCCCCAGCTCCAGCAGCTCGGGCGGCGGGGGCAGCGACGAGCCCGACCAGGAGGAAAAAAAGGACAAACCCAAGCTGGACCTCGACGACACCGATCCGTTCAACAGCGGATTCTGACCGCTCGCCGAACCACCCGGAGGATTTCCGCGGGTTTCGCGCCTCGGATCTGCCTGCTCCTCCCCGCCCGCTCGTGCCCAGCCCCCTTGCGGCGGAGCACTGGCCTGCGAGATCGTCGGCTGCACCAGGTGCGTCCCGATCCGACCTAAAAGGATGCCGGTGTTGCATGTTCGTTTGCCGGCGAGGCCATCGGTTCCCGGAGGGAGCCCTTGGCAACTTGCGGCTCGAGCGATAAGTGTAGGGCGGCAACCGGATCTTCGATGTCTCCCTCCTCGTTTTCCCATGGCGATTCAACGTCTCGACAGCGAGGGGGAGCGCGCGCCGGAGCTTCTGTTCGAGCGGCACTACGAGGAGATCGTCCAGTTTTTGAGCCGTTCGGTCCCCGCCAATCTATTCTGCCTGTGCTGGCTCGAAAACCACGGGGTGCGGCCCCTGTCCGACCCGGATCTGTTTGCTTTTCGGGGGATTCGCGGCTCCGACGGGGAGCTTCGGGCGGTCTCGCTGGCGATCACCGATCGGCTGGTTCTGATCGATGCCTCCGCCCGCTCCCCCGCTCGCCGCTTCGGACGGTGGTGTTTCAACCAGAACGTCGCCTTCGACCACGTCGTCTCGCGGGCGAGTAGCGTCGAACCGTTCTGGCAGGCGTACTGCGAGGCCGCTCCCGATTCGCGCGAGAACAAGACCCGACTCGATCGCCACCAGACGATGTACGTCCTCGAGCGATCGGAGTGGTCCGATCGGATCGTCGAACGCCAGCCTCGCCCCGAGCCCTCCGAGATTCGCTACGCCACGCTGCGGGACCTCGATCCCCTCTTTTTGGCGAGTGCTCGCATGCACCGCGAGGAGACGCTCGAGGATCCGCTCGATCGGGACCCCGACGGCTTTCGCAAACATGTGCGCCATCGGGTCGAGTCCGATCGCAGTTTCGTCTGGTTCGACGATCGACAGCGATTGATTTTCAAGACGGACATCTCGGCGAAGGGCCGCTACGGCGTGCAGTTGTCGGGCGTGTACACGACGCCCAGGTTGCGCGGTTGCGGGATCGCCACCCGGGGGATCTGGGACATCTGCTCGAGACTCTTCGAGGAGGGATTCCCGCGGGTGGTGCTTTACGTCAATCACGACAACGAGCCCGCCAGACGCGTCTACGAGAAGGTCGGATTCGCCTACGAAACCGACTATCAGACCGTTTTCGTCGCCCCCGAGGAGTAATTGGCGTCCGTATGACGACCCGTCCACTCGACGAGCCCTCTGGGGATCCCTCCGCGAGCGGCCTCTGGTACCGCCGGGAGAATCTCGTGCGATTCGTCAAATTCGGCCTCGTCGGGGGGGTCGGGGTCGGCGTGAACTGGATGTTCTTCGAATTCGGGATCTGGCTATTCGGTGGATTCGGCGAACGGATCGCCTACGGGGCGGGCGTGGTGCTGGGGATCGCGGTCAGCATCCTGACGAACTTCGTTTTCAACGACGTCTGGACCTGGGGAGACCGACGCAAGGGAGGCGGCGTGGCCGGCTGGTTGCAGCGAATGGCCCGCTATTATGTCGCCGCCTCGGTGGCCGGGGCGGTGCAGTTTGTCGTTTTCTGGTTGAGTCTCGAGTGGATCTGGGGGCCGATCGGCTGGACGTTCCCGGGAGGAGTCGTGCCCGGGCTCGAGGTGGCGATCCCGGCCATCGACCTCGCCCCGCGACTGAGTTTGCTGACCGGGATCGCCTGCGGGATGATCCTGAATTTCGTCGGGGGGCACCTGTGGGCGTTTCGAGAAGTCGAGGAGGCGTGAAGTTGGACGCGAAGATCACGGTTTGGCTCGCGGCGGGGTTGGTGTTCGGGGGGCTGGTTGCGGCGTGCGGCAGTGCGCAGACCGCCGACGAGGAAGCCGACGAATCGATGGTCGGCAAGCCCCCGTCCGAGACCGACGATGCGTACCACGTGGTACAGATGCCCGAGGAGGCCGTCGAGGCCGAATCGTCGGGGTACATCGGGCCCGAGGAAGGCGAGGGGGACGATCCATCGGACGAGTCCGAAGAGGCCTCGGAGAAGGGGGTGCGCGCCGCCGAGGCCGACCCGCCGGACGAGGCGGATCGACGGGCGGCTCCCGACGGCGGGATGCAATGTTTTTCGTGTGTCCGGATCTGTCCGTTGAGCGAAGCGAGCGGCGACGCCGACTGCAGCGGCGGCGAGCGGGACGTCATCTGCGGCTGGGGCGTCCACTCCGAGCGCTCGTCCGCCCGACAACTGGCCGTCGCCGAGTGCAACGGGGCCCTCGACCTGGCGCGCGAGACGCGCCAGTGGAGCCAGATCGAGGGGGAATGCCCGTCCCCGCAGTGTCGCCCTCCGCAGGAGGATGGCTGAGGCGGGCCGGGGGGCTCAGACCGTCAGCAAAACGGGGTGCTCGAGCAGATATTTGACCTTGTCGAGAAACTCGGCGCCCATCGCGCCGTCGACCGCCCGGTGGTCGCAAGAGAGCGTCACCTTCATGCGGGTCCCCACCGTCAACTCGCCGTCCTCGACGACGGGGACCTCTTTGACGGCCCCGCACGCGAGGATACCAGCCTCGGGCGGGTTGATGACCGCCGTAAAGTGGTCGATGCCGTACATCCCGAGATTGCTGACGGTGAAGGTACTCCCGCCGTAGTCCTCGGGCATCAGATTCTTGTTGCGTGCCTTTTCGGCCAGGCTACGCGATTCGCTGGAGATGGCAATCAGGCTCTTTTCGTCGGCGTCGCGGATGGTCGGCGTCACCAGCCCGTCTTCGACGGCGACGGCGACGCCGATGTGCACTTCGTCGAACTGGACGACGTGGTCGCCCTGATAGGAGACGTTCATCTTCGGGTATTCGCGAAGAGCGCGGGCGCAGGCTTTGACGATGAAGTCGTTGACCGAGATTTTCCCGCCCCGGTCGGTCCCCTCCAGGGCCTCGTTGATCTCTTTGCGCCGCTGCATGGCGTCGGCCATGTCGATCTCGACGGTCAGCATGAAATGCGGCGCCGACTGCCACGAGGCCCGCAGGCGCTCGGCGATGGTCTTGCGCATCTGGCTGAGGGGAATCTCTTCGCCCGGGATATCGGGGGGCTGAGCGACCGTCTCCGGGGCCTGTGTTTTCGCCGCGGTGCGGGGAGCGGCGGCGGGCTCGGGACCACCGGCTTCGAGTGTGCGCTCGACGTCGTCTTTGACGATGCGTCCGGCCGGTCCCGACCCCTCGACGGCTCGGAGATCGAGTCCTTGTTCGGCGGCGATGCGGCGGGCGAGCGGGCTGGCCCGGAGTCGCCCCTCCTCGTCCTCGTCGACCGCCGGCTCCGGCTGTTCGCGCTCGTCGGCTGGTGCGGCTGCCTGCGGCTCGGCGTCTCGCGCCTCGGAGGCGGGCTCCTGGTCGGCTCCCGTCGGTTCGGCCTCCTCGGCCGGAGCTTCGGCACCGGCGCCACTCTCCAGATCGGCGAGCAGATCGTCGATCTCTTCGCCCTCTTCCCCGATGACTGCGATCGGTTCGCCGACGGCGACCGAGCTTCCCGCCTCGGCCAGGATCGCCAGGAGCGTCCCGTCGTACCACGATTCCATCTCCATGGTCGCCTTGTCGGTCTCGACATCGGCGATGATTTCGCCTTCCTCGACCGGATCGCCCTCCTGTTTGCGCCACTCGGCGAGGGTCCCTTCGTCCATGGTCGGACTGAGCGCGATCATGTTGACGACTTCAGCCATGGCATCTCCAAAAATGGGCGGCTAAGCAGCTGCGCGGCTGAGCAACTGAGCAGCTGCGCAAAAAACAATGAATGAGCTACGAAAATCTGAATGTTGAACACTGAACTCAGAACTCGAAATACGTGGCCCGTTTGACCGCCTCGACGACATCGTCGGCCGAGGGCAGGGACTTTTCCTCGAGATTGAAGGCGTAGGGCATCGGGACGTCGCGCTGGTGGACGCGTTCGACGGGGGCGTCGAGCCAGTCGAACAGGTCGCGCTGGATGAAATCGGCGATGGTGGCCCCGACCGACGAGTGAGGCCATCCCTCTTCGGCGACGACGGCCCGGTTGGTCTTTTTGAGCGACTCGCGAATCGCGTCGCGGTCGAACGGGCGGACGGTTCGCAAATCGAGGACCTCGACCTCGATCTCGTGACGGTCGGCGAGCTGCTCGGCGGCCTCCATGCAGTAGTGGAAGACGCGGCCCCAGGTGACGATCGTACAGTCCGCCCCCTCGCGTTTGATGTCGGCTTCTCCCATCGGGATCGTGTACCCCTCGTCGGGAACCTCGCCGGTGGCGTTGTACATGACCTCCGATTCCATGAAGATCACCGGGTCGGGGTCGCGCACCGCCGTCTTGAGCATGCCTTTGGCATCGTAGGGGGTCGCCGGCACCATCACCTTCAGCCCGGGCACGTGCGCGTAGTGGGCCTCGAGCGACTGGGAGTGCGTCGCGCCGAGTGCTCCCCCGGCCCCGGTCGGGCCGCGAATGACGGCCGGACAGCTCAACTGCCCTCCCGACATCGACCGCATCTTGGCGGCATTGTTGACGATCTGATCCATCGCCAGAAGAGCGAAGTTGAAGGTCATCACCTCGACGATCGGCCGCAGGCCCACCATCGCCGAGCCGAGACCCAGGCCGGTGAATCCGGCCTCGGTGATCGGGGTGTCGACGACGCGCTTCGGTCCGAACTCCTCGAGCAGCCCTTTGCTGACCTTGTAGGCCCCCTCGTATTCGGCCACCTCTTCGCCGATCAAATACACGTCCTCGTCGCGGCGCATCTCTTCGAAGTGCGCCTCGTTGAGTGCCTGTCGATACGGTATCTCTCGCGTCATTGGATCTCCCAGGGCCAGTCGACGTAGACGTCTTCGGTCAATTCGGAGTCATCGGGGAAGTCGGCCTGCTCGGCGAACTCGACCGAGTCCTTGGCCAGCGACTTCATGCGCTCGTCGATCTCGTCGAGTTCGTCCTGTCCCAATACATCGTGATCGATCATCCAGTTGCTGAATCGCTGGATCGGGTCGCGCTTTTGTTCTTGTTCGATCTCCTCGCGATCCCGGTAGGTCGCCGGGTCGGTCATCGAGTGTCCCTCGTAGCGGTAGGTGTCGATGTGCAGAAGAGACGGTTCACCGGTCTCGCGGGCGTGCTCGACGGCCTCGCGGACGGTCGAGTAGACGGCGAAGATGTCCTGGCCGTCGCAACTGTCGGCCCGCATGTCGTAGCTGGCCGCCTTTTTGCGCAGGTCGGTGACGGCACTCGCTCGCTCCAGCGCCGTCCCCATCGCATAGCTGTTGTCCTCGATGATGTAGATGACTGGAAGGTCCCAGTTTTCGGCCATGTTGGCCGACTCGTGGAAGACGCCCTGGTGGACGGCGCCCTCCCCGAAAAAGCACAGGCAGACGGCCTGTTCGTCGCGGTAGTCGAGGGCGAATCCGACGCCGGTTGCGATCGGGATCTGGCCGCCGACGATCGCCCAGCCGCCGTAAAAATTCTTGTCGACGTCGAACAGATGCATCGAGCCCCCCTTGCCCTTCGAAGAGCCGGCTGCTTTGCCGAACAGCTCGGCCATCACGACGTCGGGGGCCATGCCGGCGGCCAGCGCGTGGCCGTGGTCGCGGTAGGCGGTGATGATGTAATCGTCCTCCTCGATCGCACGAATGGCGCCGACGCCGACCGCCTCCTGACCGGTGTACAGGTGGCAGAATCCGCGGATCTTTTTGGTCTGGTAGGCGCGCCCGGCCTCCTGTTCGAACCGCCGGATCAGGGTCATGTCCTCGTACATCGAGACGAGTTGCTCGTCGTCGAGCTGCTCGCGGACCTGGGCAGCGAGATCCTCGTCGAGTTCGAACAGGGCATCGTCATTCATCGTGATCGGCTCCGGGACGGGAAGATGGCTCGTCGATCGCCAGGGCGTCGTCTGCGGTTGCGACCGGCACCGCGAGCGAACCAATAACCCTCGCAGAAGGGGGCGTCAAGGTTTTGAGATGGGTCGACGGGTCCGAAAATACCGGCCGTTCTGCTAGAATCGAGGCGACGCAACCGGGAGTTGCCGAAGGAGGAAAGTGGACGACGAACAGACCAACACCGAGCCGCTCGAGATCGAACGCGAATGGGCGCGCGCCAGGGAGGAGGCCGGCCTCTCGCCTCGGCCGGGCTCCCCGGAGCACGGCGGCAACGATCGGCCTCGAGGCGGGGCGTTGCTGTCGCCGTATCTCGTCCTGTACGCCGGCTTTTTCCTCGGCCCGCTCGCCGCGCTGGGCTCGAGCCTGATGGTCGGGCCGCGCGATCTGACCGTCCGGCGGGTCGCCGTGATGTTCGGGATCTGCGGGGCGGTCTGGTGTGGGATGCAGGGGGGGACCGTGATGTTGGCGTCGAGCTGGTCGGACGTCGCGTTGCAGGCCGTACGTTCGGGGTTCAACTTCGCGGGCGCCGTCGCACTGATGCTGTTTTGGCGCCGGGAAGTCCCGGGACGCTTTCGCCACGGGCGCAAGGCGGTCGTGTATTCGATCTTGGTCGGGCTCGGCCTGCTCACCTGCTTCGTGTTGTTGCCGACTTCGGTGCTCGGCGTGCTCGGCCGGTAAACGCCCCTTGAGCGCCGGGGATCTACTTGCAACTGCACGGGAAATTCGGCACATTGGTGCTCGTAGAAGAACCGATTGTCGGCCGGGGGCCGGGGTCCGCGCGAAGCGGACCGCAGCCCGCGGGATCGCGCTCATCGGCACGAGTCTCCAAGGTGCGGGAGCAGATCGAGATGCGCAGGGCGTTGAAACGATTGGTGGCGGTCGTCGGAGTCGGATTTGTCCTCGGAGCATGTACCGGAGAGACCTCTGTCAACCAGGGAGGAAGCGGCGGCGACGACGGATGTCCGAGCGGGCAGACGATGGTCGACGAGGCGTGCGTGCCGGTCGACGGAGGAGGTGGCCCCCGGGATGCCGGAGAGTTCGCCGATTCCGACGAGCAGGACGACGACGAGGATGGCTCCTCGTCGATGGCCGACGGGACGTCGGGGGACGGTGAGGGCGGGGAGGAAGACGATCTACCGTGCGAGGAGTGGACCGACGGCGACCGCGACGGCGTGCCGTGTCGGTTCGACAACTGCCCGGAGACCGAAAACCCGGAGCAGACCGACTCCGATGAAGATGGCATCGGCGACGCGTGTGACAACTGCCCCGAGACGCCGAACGTCGATCAGGATCCGAGCGTCTGCGAGGAGCCGAGCCTGGAGGAGGGAGAAGGCGGCGAAGAGGGGGAGACGTGTGCCGAGGCCTTCCAGGAGCGCAACTACTACGATCCCGAGTGCGACTCGGACGGCGACGGCGTGCCGGACATCCAGGATCGATGTCCCTACGAGCCGAAAGCCTCCGACGCCGACCGTCACGAGGACAGCGACGGAGACGGGGTCGGCAACATCTGCGACAATTGCCCCGACACGCCGAACCCCGAGCAGACCGACACCGACGACGACGGGACGGGAGATGCCTGCGAGGAACTTCCGCCCGGAGCCGAGTCGGGAGGCGACATCTGCGGTGGCGGGGGCAACGACCAGATCTGTGCATGCAGGAGCCAGCAGGTCGAAGCGGCCAGTCCCGACATCTACATCGTGCTCGACCGGTCCGGTTCGATGAGCGGCGACAAGTGGGACGAGGCGACCGCTGCGCTCGACGAGATCGCCGATGAACTCGGCGACTCGCTGTATTTCGGGCTGTTGACCTATGCGAACGATCCGACCGAATGGTTGAGGATCGGCAATCACACCGCCCAGCAGATCAAGGATTCGTATGACCCCTCGGCCCCCCACTACGAAGCGCCGAATGGAGGAACCAACACCGCCGAAGCTCTCAATCACGTCCGCTCGAACAACCTGTATCACACCGCCGACACGCCGGATAACCAGGAGATCGTCATCTCGGTGACCGACGGGGCGCCGAGCAGCCAGTCCAACACCGAGAGTGCCGCCAGTCAGCTACACGCCGAGGGAGTCGACGTCTACACGATCGGCTTTCAGGGCGGCCAGACCACTCACCTGCAGCGCGTCGCCAACCAAAACGGCGGCGAGTATTTCTCGGCGGACAACACCCAGCAGCTCGTCGCGGCCATCACCGACATCGCCCTGCAGTGCGAATACGACATCTCGGACGTCGGGGACGATCGGATCGACCCGGAAAAAATCTGGGTCGAGGCCAACGACCTGTATCGCCCGGAGAGCGGACGGCTCAGTCGAGTCTCCGACACCAATACCGACAACGGTTACGTCTACGACGACTCCGAGAAGACGATCACGTTGAGCGACAACGTCTGCACCCAGCTACAGGCCGAGGCCCGCGACCAGGATCAGATGTCGATCAACGTCGTGCTCGGCTGCCCGTCGACGTGTGAGAGCGACGACGAGGAGATCTGCGATTTCGAGGACAACGACTGCGACGGGGAAGTCGACGAGGAGTGCGGCGAGTGCACCGAAGAGGTGTGCGGAAACGACGAGGACGACGACTGTGACGGCTCGATCGACGAGAATTGTCCGGAGTGCCAGATCGAGGGCCAATCCTGCTCGTCGGACGGTGAATGTTGTGCCGGCAACTGCACCGACGAGGGAGTCTGCGGGCCCGGTTGTCGACCGCAGGGAGCGACGTGCAACGAGTCGAGTCAGTGCTGCAGCGGCACGTGTACCGGCGGAGGCGGGGACGACTTCGGCGAGTGCATCGTCAACTGACCGGAGAGAGCCGAGGGGATCGGACGGCCTTTGGCGACCGACACCGGACACAAAAAAGCCCGCCCGGATCGCCGATCCGGGCGGGCTTTTTTGATGGAGATGGCTGGAGTCGTCGGCGGAGGCCGACCGATCGTCACCGCCGGCGTTTCTGGCGGCGCTTCTGTTTGCGGCGCTCTTTGCGGCGCTTTTCTTTGCGTCGACGTCGCTCTGCTTCGCGGCGTTTGCGTCGGCGCTTTTCGCTCGGCTTTTCGTAAAATCGGCGCCGTTTCAGCTCGCGGCTGATGCCTTCACGGCCGATCTCGCGTTTGAGCCGATTGATCGCGCGATTGATGTTGCCGTCTTTGACGCGAACCTCGATGGGTCCCAGTTCGTCACGTCGTGCCATGGTCGATGCCTCCGTCGTCGGGTGTGCTGAAGTTCGTCTCGAGGGGGAATGGGTCTGTGGCGGGCCCCGACCCCCGGCGAGTCCGGGAGACGGCGGCCGCTTCGATCAATGTAGGGTAATCAAACGCTCGGCCGTATCAACAACGGCCGAGTGGGGCCGCTACAGGAGTCGCTCGACGACCGGCTGGACGCCTCCCTTGCCGCCGAGTCCGATCGGGCTGAAGACCATCCAGAAATACTTGAACGAATCGGGGTCCTTGCTGTGCAGGGCGTCGATCAGGTCGACCTCGTAGTAGGTGTCGAGCAGGCCGACGCTGTCGCGGTGGTACAGGCGCCACTTGCGCCCGTTGGTCGCCAGGCCCCATTGCACACCCGTCGAACGGACGAGTCGGTCGACTTCGTAGGCGACGTTGAACGTCTCGTCGTCGGATTCGTATTCGTCGATCGACTCCTCCCACCCGATCGCCCGCATGATCCCGAGGGCGGGCACGAAAAAGTCCCGCTCCCCGCGGTGGGGAATCGCACTTCGCAGCTCGTCAGGGGTGGCAAAGAGAGTGAAGTCGGGTCGAAAATCGACGTCTTCGCTGAAATCCGGCGTCAGTTCGGCGACGCTGTACGAAAATCCAAGCGCCCGGAGGGCGTAGCTGATCCAGAAATACCGGGTTTCCATCTCTTCGAGACCCTCGTCGAGCTGGGCTTCGCGCT
The DNA here is from genome assembly GCA_964600555.1 of uncultured Bradymonadales bacterium. Lineage (GTDB taxonomy): Bacteria > Myxococcota_A > Bradymonadia > Bradymonadales > Bradymonadaceae > CAJXPB01. The sequence continues at coordinate 33,302 of CAZRLK010000005.1, read as the reverse complement.
TTTCGTACAGCTCTTCGAGTTTCTGGCGAGCCTCTTCGACCTCCTCGGAGTCCCACTCTTCGTAGGTGTCGAGTTCCTCGAGGCGCTCCTCCGAGAACAGCTCTCCCTCGTTGGCGTACACGTCAGCCATAGTCGCTCCATTCGTGCCGGCGCGGCGGCCGGCTCATGTGAAGATCCAGTCTACCGACTCGGTTCTGTGAGTCTTTGAACGGCCGATCGAAATGCCGAAAATCAGACCGGCGCGGAACTATATGGAGCCACTGATGGGGTGTCAAGACGACCGGCAGCCCGCAGTTGACGAGGGTCGTCTGGTATCGCACCCTCGACGACGCGCCGGGATGAAGCGGATGAACGGAGGATGACGATGAGGTTGCGTGCGAGTGCGGTGGCCGTCTTGTTGGTCGGGCTGGTGGTCGGGTGCGGAGATTCCTCGCCCGAGGTGACCGACCGGAACGAGGGCGACGGGGGAACTCAGATGCAGGCGGACGGGGAGGATGGGGAGCCGGATGGCGGGCCCGAGGATGCCGGCGGGGAGTCCGATGCCGGGCCCGTGGTGGACGTCGCCGATCCGGACGAGGAGGATGTCGTCGAACGCGAGCAGCTCGAGATCGCCGTCGGCGATGCGCACAGTTGTCTGCTGCAGCGCCGAGGGACGATCGAGTGCTGGGGAGGTCAGGGCGACGGCGAGGTGAGTCGAGCACGTGAATCGCGGTTGACGACGGTGACGGCCGGTCAGCGGGTCACCTGCGGGATTCGCCCCGACGGGACGGCCGAGTGCTGGGGCCGCAGCAGCGACGGGCAGGTCGACGGGCCGCTCGGCCAGTCGCTGATCGGCATCTCGACCGGGACGCGGCTGACCTGCGGCATCGACAGTAGTCGCCGCCCGGTCTGCTGGGGAGCCAGCCAGCATAACCAGGATACGCCGGTCTCTTCGAGCGAGTCGTTCGACCGCATCTCCGCCGGCGACGGCTTCGCCTGTGGGATCCTCTCGGAGGACGGCGAGGTCGTCTGCTGGGGCAACGACGAGCACAATCGAACGACTCCCTCCTCGGGGGCGAGCTACACGGAGGTCAGCGTCGGCACCGACCACGCCTGTGCGATCGTCGAAAGCGACCGGTCCGTCGACTGCTGGGGCAACGACGAGGAGGGCCAGAGTACCCCGAGAGACGGGGAATACTCGGTGATTTCGGCGGGCGACCAGTTCAGTTGTGGCCTCCTGTTTTCCGGCGGGATCGAGTGCTGGGGAGCCGACGACCACGGGCAGCTCAATACCGTCCCCGACGAGACCGATTACATCGATCTTTCGGCGGGCGGCGGGCACGCCTGTGCGGTCGACGACCAGGGGCTGGTCGAGTGCTGGGGCGAAGATACCAGCGGCGAGGCGGTTCCGCCCTCCGATCTGCGCAAATGACGATCCTCCCGATCGCGACCCGATGAAACGCGTCTCCAATCCCCCCAATCCCTGGGCGGATGGCCACGTCGAGTGGTTCGGGCAGCCGCCCGAGGTCGAGCTGCGCGTCTACGAGGAGCGGGCGCGCAGCATCCTGACCGAAAACGACTCGCCCGACATCCCGTTTCGCTACAGCGTCAATCCCTACCGGGGCTGCTATCACGGGTGTGCCTACTGCTACGCCCGTCCGACTCACGAGTACCTGGATTTCGGGGCGGGGACGGATTTCGAGCGCAGGATCGTCGTCAAGACCAACGCCGCGGAGCTCCTTCGCGAGCGGGTGCGCGATCCAGAATGGGCGAGGGAGCCGATCACCTTCTCGGGGGTCACCGACTGCTACCAGCCGCTCGAGCAATCCTACGAGGTGACCCGGGATTGCCTCCGGGTGTGCGCCGAGATCGGCAACCCCGTCTGCATCGTCACCAAGGGGGCTCTGGTGCGTCGCGACCTCGACCTCCTCGAGGCTCTCCGCGAGCGAGCGCCGCTTCGGGTGTATCTCAGCGTGCCGTTCGCGGACGACGAGGTCGGGCGGGCGCTCGAACCGCACGCGACGCTGGTTTCTCAGCGTCTCGAGACGATCCGCCGGCTCGCCGATGCGAGGATTCCGACCGGCGTCGCCGTCGCCCCGATCATCCCGGGACTGAACGACAGCTCGATCCCCGAAATCCTCGAGCGCGCCGCCGAGGCGGGGGCCGACTACGCGTTTCACGTGCTGCTGAGGCTTCCGGGCTCGGTCGAGCCGGTTTTCATCGAGCGCCTCGAGGCGGAATTCCCGGAACGGGCCGACCGGGTACTCGGCGCTCTTCGCGAGATGCGCGGGGGGGAGTTGAACGTCTCGGAGTTCGGCGATCGGATGACCGGCGAAGGGCCGCGCTGGGAGATCGTCGCCTCCCTGTTCGAGACGCACTGCGAGCGGCTCGGCCTGGCGCAATCGGAGCGCGCCGAGGTCGAGCCGCTCGAAGGGCAGGGTAAGATTCAGCCGACGTTGTTCGACGAATGAGAGCGGGCGGGGAGCCCCCATTCCGTCTTCGTTCACTCGACGGTCAACTCGAAGCTCGCCTGGTGTTCCGGCGCTCCACCGCCCCGCGCGGTGGCGACCAGGGTGTAGGTGCCGGCGGCGTCCGGGCGCAGGTGAAAATCCTCACCTTCGTGGACCGGAAACAGGCTACTGGTATCGGGCCGTTCGACGAGGAACCACCGGATGGTGTTCGGGTCGTTCAAATCCTCGCCGGCCAACTCGAAGCTCGCCACATCGCCGACCTCGACCGAGCCGTCGCCGTTGGTCTGCTCGATCTCCGCCGTTCGGCTCGAGCCGTCGGCCGGCGAGACGACGTTTGTGAGAATCACCGAGGAGGCGTCGTCAAAGCTGAATTCGATGTCGGTCTCGGACTGCTGACTCCCGTCGGTGCCGCTGAAGGTGATCGTGCCCGCCAGAATGCCTCCCGGCGGAATCGACTCGCCGTCGACGCCCTCGATGGTGAACTCCTGGTTCGGGTTGTCGACGCTCGTTCCGGTCACCTCGGAGGTCCCGGCATTGTAGATGGCGAACTGGCGCTGGCTCTCGGTGCCGAACCGATAGTTGTACTGCCGTTGCGTGTACATCTCGGGCTGGCCGGGATTCTGGTCGGCGAACAGACCGATCGTCGTCTCCTCGAAGTGGGCCAGGTCGTTGTGCTCGATCGCCAGCGCGCCGGTCTCCCCGCCGCTGCCGGTGTACTCGACCGTCACCTCGACGTCGGTCGACTCCTCGCCGTCGTCCGGCGCCGAGATGTTCGGGATGTCATCGGCCAAGAGGTCGTACTCGTCGCCGTCGTAGGCGAGGGTCGCCGAGTAGGCCTCCTGGAGGTTGGTCTCGGAGTCGTCGCTTTCGAGCGAGGCGCCGTCGATGCTTAGCGCCGCCGTGCCGACGTTCGAGAGAGTCACCGTCTGGGTGGTGGAATCGGCGAACGACAGAGCGTGGGGCTCGTAGGCGAGAGCGGCGCCGAAGCCGGGCGCGGCGTTGAGATTCAGCGTCACCGTCTCGCCGGTGCCGGTGGCCCCGTCCCAGTCGATGTTGACGAACACCCGGTCGGCGAGTTCGTTGATGTCGTACTCCTCGGGAATGTCGATCGAGACGTCGAACGTCCGGGTGTTGTCGTCGCCGGCAGGGATCGTGACCGGAGTCGACGGGGAGATGTCGATCATGTCGGTGTGTTCACTGATCGACATGCCCGTCAGCTCGAGCGACGCCTGGCCGGTGTTGTCGACGGCGAAGGAATTCTCCGCCATCACACCGGGCGCGAGGTCGTTGAAATCGAGACTCCTGTCGTCGATCGAGATCTCCCCCATCTGGCTCTGGTCGACGATCTGGAAATACAGCGTCGTATTGCCGTTCTCGAACGTCGAATCGCTGGTCTCGGCGTTGGTCTCGATTTCGAGCTTGCCGCAGTACTCCTCGCGCAGGCCGTCGGGGACGTCGTCGCCGGGTTCGGGACAGCTGACCTGGGAGTTGGCGCCGAGGAAAAACTCGAACTGGACGGTTTCGCCGCTGGGCCGGCTGATCGGGGTGTCGGGGAGGGCCCCGTCGCGGCAGACGTGGGTCCCGTCGGAATTCGTGGTGTCCGTGCAGTACCGGCCCTGCCCGCTCCCGCAGTTGCCGTCCTGGGCGTAGGTCGGTGCGGCGTCGGGGTCGAAGGTGCACTCGCCCAGGCTCTCGCCGCCGACGTGGTAGACCTGCTCGGGCACGTCGACCAACTCGAGCGAGGTGACCTCCAGGTCGCGCTCGCCGTTGCTGCGAAGAAGCACCGACGCCACGTCGCCGTGCTGGATGCCGTCTCCCTCGTCGAGACTGATGGCCCGATTGTCCGGAGAGGCGAGGCTGACCTGCGCGATCTGATCCGACCCGAAGCCCGAGCCGCAGGCGCCGAGTGCGACGGCGGCCGCCGCCACCAGCCCGATCGCCGTCAGGTTCGTCATCGTGCGTTTGGCCAACATCATAAACGTCCTGTCCATCGTCTCGCGGTGAGAGAGGAAAAGAAGGAGCATGTCGACGGGGAAAAACTACCCGTCTTCGAGATCCGTTGCAAGGAGGGCCGGCGGGGGCGGAACTGGCCGTCGCCGCAACCCGCCTCGATCCGGGCGTCGGGAAGGTGCGGGGGCTTGCCGGGAGCTTCGTGCGAGTGGTAACGCGAGCATGGTTTCGTTATGATTCGCGCCGTCTCGCGCGATCCGGTCTATCATTCGATGATGCACGAAGGCACCTGTCCCATGGTTTTTTGGCTTTCCCGCTCGTTCCGTTCGACGATTCCGGTCGTCTTGCTCGCGTCTCTCATCGTCGGGGCGGTCGTCGCAGGTTGCTCCGGCGGTCCCTCCGATGGCGACGGCGAGCCGGCGGATGCCGGCCAGATGGATGCCGATCCGGCGGATACCGGCGGGGACGCCGACGATCCGGGCGACGAGGACGCCGCCGAGCCCGACACCTCGGACGCCGATGTCGGCACCGAGACGTTCCTGTGCACCTCCTGTTCCGAGGACTCCGATTGTGGGGGCGACGACGACCAGTGCCGCACGCTCGACGGCGAGGACGTCTGCACGAAAGCCTGCGATCTGGAGGCCGACGATCCCTGTCCCGACACCTATCAGTGCGCCCGCGTCGAGGAGGACTCGAGTCAGGGCCAGTGCATCCCCGAGCAGTTGACATGCAACGACTTCTGCGAGCAGACCAGCTGTGAGGAGGGACTGGTCTGCGATCCGCTGCTCAAGGAGTGTCGCGAGCCGCTCGGCCTCTGCGACACCGAGTGTACCATCGACAGCGTCTGCGGCGACGGTCCCGAGGACCGGTGTCTTTCGCTCTTTCCGGACAACGAATCGGTCCAGGAGCGCATCTGTGCCACCGGCTGCAACCCGGAAGAAGACGTCTCGCAGTGTCCGGTCGACCACCGCTGTGTGCAGGTCGACCCCGAGGGCGACCCGAGCGACGGGGTCTGCTTTCCCCTGCGGGGCACCTGCGAAGATCGCTGCGCCGACGCGGAGTGTGGGGAGGACGAAAACTGCGACGAGATCACCGGCGAGTGCGTGCCCGCCGAGTACGGCGCCTGCGAGGCCGGCTGCGAGAGCAACGCCGAGTGCGGCGGCCAGGAGGACTGGTGTCTGAACCTGTTCGAGGGCGAGGGAAGCCACTGTTACTCGGACTGTTCGGACGGAGAGACCTGCCCGTCGGGCTATGCGTGCACCTCGCTCAGCAACTCGACCCGGGCGTTTTGCGTCCCCGAGTCACAGCGGTGTGACGAATGCGAAGGGACGGACTGCTATCCGGACGGTGTCTGCGATCCGACCAGCGGCATGTGTTCGCCGATCGACCGCGATTGTACGGTGACCGGATGTGGCGACGGGGAGGTCTGCGACCCGCAGTCGACGGATTGCGTGGCGGTCGGCCGGAGCTGTTCGGGCGACTCCTGGGCGGCGGACTGCGACAACGTGGCGACGACCTGCACGACCCATCGCTCCGGGACGACCGGGAGCTGCGAACGGATCTGCGACGACGACTCGGAGTGCCCGGGCGAGGGGACGAGTTGCGTGGAGACGAATTTCCGAGGGATGTGTCTGACCGGCGATCTCGGTGGGCCCCGAACCTGCGGGACGCTCCGGCGCGACGGCACACAGGTCGGCGCTCCATGTGGCTCGAACGGCGATTGTTCCGGGGACGCCGACGTCTGCATCGACGGGGGCGGCATCGACGGCTTCTGCTCGACGAGCTGCGAGTCGGACACCGACTGCTCGGGCGCCCAGCGCTGCGGGTCGGGCCCGGACGGCGATTCGATCTGTCTGCCGTCCCAGTGTGAATGCGCCGCCGACGTCGGCTTTTCGGGATCGCTTCGCACGGGCCTGCGCTCGGCACTCGACAACGTCGATCTCGACCAGTGCGAAGTCGCCGTCGACGCCCGGGCCGCCGGCGGGCTCGAGCAGCTGTCGGCGACGCCCCTGGCCTCCGAGCGGCTCGAGGAGTGGCTGGAGCTTCCGCTCGTCGGCCAGCGCCATGCCGCCGATTCGGCCTCGGGCCTCGACGACGCCTCCGATTCGCCCGAGAGCGTCCTCGAACACGCCGCCGAGGCGGCGGGTCTGTCGATCTCGCCGAGCGCCGGTGACTACTCGTTCGGCGGCTCGAACGCCAAGCTGACCCAGGCGGCTACCCAGCTCATCAACGCCGCCGGCGGCACGCCCGACACCGGCGATCTGGAGGACGAGGCGCAGGACGTGCCGGCGGACGTGCAAGATGCGGTGGCGCCGATCGTCGCGGCGGTCGCCGACGCCTACACCGCCCGCCAGCAGGCCTTCGACGCCGCCGGCTGGGACACCAACCAGCGCCAGCAGGCCTTCGAGGGTGCGCCGTACCTGTTTTTGCCGGGCACGAGCGGTCAGGAGATGAACGCCCCCGATCTCGGTGACCAGAATGTCCGCCAGACCTACGCGCAGTTCCCCGACCAGCAGCTCGCGGCCGCGGCCGGCGATCTCAACGCCACCGTCGCCGAGGCCGTCGACGGGATCGGCGACACCAGCGGCTGGAGCGGCTTCGAGTACGTCGTCGACACGCCCGCAGGCAAGATCGTCATCGGAGGCAACGAGGACGACACCTACGAGCCGACCGGGGACCTCTCGGGAGAGATCGCCGTCCTGATCGACGTCGGCGGCGACGACACCTACCGCGTGCAGGCCGGGGCGAACGAGAGCGTCTCGAACGGCGTCTCGCTTCTGGTCGACCTGGGCGGCAGCGACACCTACAGCTATCCGAAAGACGAACACTCGCTCGACACCGAGCATTTGTTGACCTCGGACGCCGACGGCCGCAAACAGCCCTCCGGGCCGCTCGCTCAGAACAACGGGCCGGTCTCGCTGTCGACCGGCGCGCGACAGGGCGGTGGCCGCGTCGGCATCGGCATGCTGCACGATTACGGCACCGGCGACGACGCCTACGAGAGCCTGCGGATGAGCCAGGGGGCGTCGGTGTTCGGCGTCGGGCTGTTGTTCGACGGCGGCGGCGACGACGCCTACGACGCCGAGGCCCTCGCCCAGGGCGGTGCGCTCGGCGGGCTCGGCGTCCTGTGGTCGGCCGGCGGCCCCGACGACTACCGCGTCTGGCGCGCCGGGCAGGGCTTCGGCGCCGCCTCCGGCACCGGCGTCGCCTTCGACCGCGGCGGGGCCGACAGCTGGGAGGCCGTCCCCGGCGAGGGGAGTGGCGACGGCGTGTTGTATCTGTCGACCGCCGATCGCGGCGCCTCGAACGGCAACCTCTCGCAGGGAGCCGGCGCCGGCCTCCTGTCCGATGCGTCGACGACCGGCCTCGCCGGGGGATTCGGCCTCCTGCGCGATACGGCCGGCGACGACACCTACACGTCGGGGACCTCCGCCCAGGGAATCGGCAGCGCCGGCGGGGTGGGCGTGCTGTCGGAAGGGGGCGGCGGGGACGTCTACACCGGCCGGGCGCTCGTCCAGGGCGTCGGACGCTACTTCGGGGGAGGCGTCGTGCGCGAGTCCGGTGGGAACGACGAGTACAACACGGGCGGCGTCCGGCTGCGCGGCAACGGCCAGGGGTACGGCACGAACTACGGGTGGGGCGTCCTCGCCGAGATGGGCGGCGACGACCAGCTCGTCTACTCGACGCCCGGCGGCGGGGTCGGGCTCGACGGCGGGCTCGGCTTCGCGCTGTTCGATGGCGGCGAGGACCAGCACGAACTCGGGTCGCCGTCGGGCTGGGGCTCGGCCGACAACGGGGCCGCGATGGGCGAGCCGCTTTACGAGGTGCAGACGGTCGGCGTCTTCGTCGACGTCGGCGGCGACGATGACACCTACGATCGCCCGCAGATCGACCAGACGAACATCGGCAACGACAGCACCTGGCTGCAGCCCGACCCCTCGGACGATGTCGAAAAAGGCAGCGGGCTGGACGACTGAGCCATGCGCTCGATCCGCGCCCGAGGCCGCCGCGGGTTACTCCCCGCCTTCGTCACGCCACGCGGCGAGCCTCTCGGCGATCGTCGCCTCGTAGCCGTTGTCGGAGGGCTCGTAGTAGCGCCGCCCCCGGAGCGGCTCCGGGAGATACTCCTCGGCGACGTAGTTCCCCGAGAAATTGTGCGGGTACTTGTAGCCGCGGCCGTGGCCGAGCTCCTCGTGCAGATCGGTCGGCGCGTTGAGCAGCTTGTCGGGCACCTCGAGGTTGCCGTGCTCGACGGCGTCCTTGCGGGCCTTCCCGTAGCTCTCGATCACCGCGTTCGATTTCGGGGCGGAGGCCAGGTAGGTGACCGCCTGGGTCATCGGTAACACGCCCTCGGGCATGCCGATGAATTCGAACGCCTCTTTCGCCTGGACGGCGACCTGCAGGGCCCGTGGATCGGCGTTGCCGACGTCCTCGCTGGCGAAGATGATGATGCGCCGGAGGATGAACCGCGGCTCCTCGCCCCCCTCGAGCATCCGGTTCATGTAATACAGAGCGGCGTCCGGGTCGCTGCCGCGCATCGATTTGATGAAGGCACTGACGACGTTGTAGTGCTCCTCGCCCTCCTTGTCGTAGCGGATGACCTTGCGCTGGAGGGCCTCCTCGACGTCCTCCTCGCCGATCCGGTCGCGGTCGTCTCTCGCCGCGACCGTCTCGGCGGCGATCTCGAGGGTGTTGAGCGCGGTTCGCGCGTCGCCATTCGCCGCCTGCACGATTGCCCCCCGGGCCGGTTCGGAGAGTTCGAGCCCGAGAGCCCCGAGCCCCTGCTCGGCGTCGGCCATCGTCCGGTCGACGATCTCGCCGAGGGCCTCCTCGTCGAGCGGCTCGAGCACGAGCGTCTTGCAGCGCGACAGAAGCGCCGAGTTGACCTCGAAGCTCGGATTCTCGGTCGTCGCCCCGATCAGCGTGACCGTCCCCTGCTCGACGTGCGGCAAGAGCGCGTCCTGCTGGGCCTTGTTGAAGCGGTGGATCTCGTCGATGAACAGGATGGTCTGGCGCGAGAACAGCTCGCCGGCGTCGTCGGCGCGCTCGACCTCGCGGCGGATGTCGGCGACGCCGCTCATCACGGCCGACATCCGGACGAACTCGGCGTCGATCTGGTCAGCGAGCAGCTTCGCCAGCGTCGTCTTGCCGGTGCCGGGCGGTCCCCACATCAGCAGGCTCACCAGCCGGCCCGTCTCGAGGATGTTCGACAGCAGGTGACCCTCCCCGAGCAGGTGTTCCTGGCCGACGAAATCCTCCAGCGAGTCGGGGCGCATCCGCTCGGCGAGCGGTGTGTTGTCGTCGGAGTTGCTCATCGGCTCGGCGCCCGGCGCCTCAGGAGGGATCGGAATGGTAGCCCGACTCCGTCGGCAGGACCCGGCCGGCGTAGCGATTCTTCTCGCCGGCCTCCTCCTCGTGCATCAAATCGAGACGCATCTCGCGGCACAGCCGGTGGTTGGGGTTTTTGTCCGGGTGCTCCCGGCGGACCTTCTGGTCGATGTGCTGGGGGATGTCGATGAAATTCGACTTGTAGCCCTCGCAGATCGGACACTCCATGTGCGGCTGCTGGCCCTGTTTGACGAAGCCGCACGTCTGGCACGTCCACAACAGGGCCTGCATGTACGTATCGTCCGTCTCGTCGTCGCTCATCGGGATACCTCTCGGGTCGATTCGGCGTCGCTCGTGGTTGCGATGATCTCGAGTCGTGGGTGGATTCGAACTTGAAACGAGGCCCGTCGGTCCGGCTCGCTCGACCGTTCGACGGCTCGACTGCTCGACGGCTCGAGCCCGCGCCGGCTAGTCGCCGAGATGATCGCCGAGGACGATCCCCATCGTCCGGCGGGTCGACTCCGGGATCGCCTCCGGCGAGGTGACGATCGCCGTCTCGAGGGCGCCGTCGGCGACGGTCTCGGCTTCGGCCTCCAGCGGAATTTCGGGAACGAGCGCCTCGAGGACCTCGGTCGCCAGGGAGGTGCTGCGCTCGAGGATCTCGAGGACGTTTTCAACCTCCACCCGCGGGGTCTCCTCTCGCCAGACGTCGTAGTCGGTCGGCAGCGCGAGCGTCGCGTAGGCCATCTCCGCCTCCCGGGCGAGTCGCGCCTCCGGCATGGCCGTCATGCCGATCAGGTCGGCGCCCCACTGGCGGTGCATGTGACTCTCGGCGCGTGTGCTGAAGGCGGGCCCCTCCATGCAGACGTAGGTCCCGCCGTCGTGGACGGTTTCGTCGACTTCGGCGGCGGTCACCTCGGCGAGCACCTCGCGCAGACGGGGCTCGTAGGGCTGGCTGAGGCCGACGTGCACGGCGATGTCCTCGAACAGCGTGTTTGCGCGCCGGAAAGTCTTGTCGATGATCTGGTCGGGCACGACGAAATCGCCGGGCTCGATCTCCTCGCGGAGCGACCCGACGGCGCTGACGGTCACCAGCCAGAAGACCCCGAGGCTCTTCAACGCCCAGATGTTCGCGCGATACGGCACCGACGAGGGGTTGAATCGATGGCCTTCGCCGTGGCGCGGCAAAAAGGCGATGCGCCGCCCCTCCAGCTCGCCGATCCGGATCGGCCCACTCGGCTGGCCGAAGGGCGTCTCGATCGTACGTTCGCCGACGATCTCGATGCCGTCGATGTCGTACAGCCCGCTCCCTCCGATCACGCCGATCGGAACGCGGCCGGCACCGGTCTGCGGCGAGTCGGCGTAGTCTGTCATCGTCGGCCTCTCGGGACGTCGGGGATCGTGCCAGGCTCGCATCCCGAGCGTGTAACAGATCTCGCCGACGCCGTCATCTCTCTCACCTCGGCGCCAGGGCCGTCGGATTCGACGTGGGTCCGAGCGGGGCTCGGTGGGAAGTCGTCGGACCCCCGTCTTCCATCACCTAACATCTCGCATTTACCGAGAGATCTCGGGAGGGATCCTCCCGAACTCCGTCGCTCAGCGCGAGATGTCTGGAGGAAACCTCCAAACGTCCGTTAGTAGGGTAGATCGTAGGCGTCGCGATTCGCCTCCATCGCCTCCTTTTGCTCGACCAGAATCCGGCAGTCGGATCGCGGCTTCGCCGAGCACGGCAAGATGAAACCCGCCTGCTCGTCTTCGTCGAAGTACCGTCGCGCCTCACTCTGGTCGATCTCGCCGTCGAGCAACTTCGACGCGCAGGTCAGACACCACCCCTGCAGACACCACGACGGCATCTCGAGACCCGCCCGCGAGGCGGCGACGATCAGGTACTCCTCCTCGTCGACCGCCTCCGCGACGTATTCGTCCCCCTCCGGTGTGACGAAGACCACCCGGTGGCTCGTCATCGCTTCACTCACGGCACGTAAAACGGCCGGTTTTTGCTGTACGGCGCATCGCCCGGCTCGCCGCGCCGAAAGTGGCCGCTCGGCTCCGGTCCCTCGCCGCGCTCCTTGCTGAGCAGTTCGATGAACCACGCCTCGTGCTCGACCTCCTCCTGGAGGATGCGCGAGGCGAGATCGTAGGTGCGCGGGTCCTTGCCGTGGGTCATGTCGCAGATTTCGCTCCAGGTCCGGATCGCGCAGCGTTCCGCCTCGAGCAGCGCCTCGAGGATGTTCTCGGTGGTCGGGTTGTCCGGCAGTTTCGGGTGCGGGCAACCGGCCTGGTCGGCGAAATCTCCGATGTCGTGGTGGAGTTCGCCGCCGAGTTCGTAGATACGCGGGGTGATCAGCTCGAAATGCGCCCGGTCCTCGAGACGCGCATCCTCGGCGATCTCCTTGTAGTCCTCCTCTCCGGCCAGATACATCCGCAGGATGGTGTAATAATAATAGGTGGTGAATTCGGCCCCGGCGGCCGCCAGCAGCTTGTCGAGCAACTCGTCGACGTCGACGCCGCGCTGCCGGATCGACTCGATCCCGACGCGTTCGCTCGTGTCGCCGGGGCGGACCTTTCCACTCGCATGCTTTTTCGTCATGGCGCTACCCTTCCTTGGGGCATGGATGTCTCGTCGAGATGAAGACGAAGTGAAAGCTCGCCGCAATCGATAGACGCAGCCTCGGGGGCGTCAATCGAGCGGCGGCCCGGCGCGCCCCGCCTCCCTTGCGGTCGCGCCACGCTCCGGCTATTGATGGCGACGGCGATCAGTGCCGCCGCGATCATTTGTTTTGTCACTCTCGCAATCCAGGGAGGCCACCATGTCGTCGACCCCGCGCTCGCTGACCGACTTGACCGAACAAGAAGAGATGTTTCGCGACCAGGTCGCCAGCTTCGCCGCCAGCGAAGTCGCGCCGCTGGTCGAGGAGATGGACCGCGAGCAACAACTCGACGACGACCTCATCGAGCAGTGCTTCGAGATGGGGTTGATGGGCATCGAGGTCCCCGCCGAATACGGCGGCGCCGGCAGTTCGTTTTTCAATGCCATCCTCGCCATCGAAGAGCTCGCCTTCGTCGACCCGAGCGTCTCGGTGTTCGTCGACGTCCAGAACACCCTGGTCAACAACGCCATCGCCCGCTGGGGCGACGAGCGTCAAAAAGAGACGTATCTCAGCAAGTTGACCGGCGAGTGGGTCGGCGCCTACGCCCTCAGCGAACCGGGGAGCGGGTCGGACGCCTTCGCTCTCAAGACCCGCGCCGACGACCGCGGCGACCACTACGAACTCAACGGGACCAAGCTCTGGACGACCAACGGCGCCGAGGCCGACGTCTTCGTCGTGTTCGCAAACCTCGATCCCGGCGAGGGATACCGGGGCATCACCGCCTTTCTGGTCGAGCGCGATTTCGAGGGCTTTTCGGTCGGCAAAAAGGAAGACAAACTCGGTATCCGCGGCTCGTCGACCTGCGAGCTGATCCTCGACGGCTGCAAGGTGCCCAAAGACAACGTCCTCGGCGAAGTCGGCAAGGGATACAAGGTCGCGATTTTGACGCTCAACGAGGGGCGTATCGGGATCGGCGCCCAGATGGTCGGCCTCGCCCGCGGGGCGCTCGACAACGCGATGCGCTACATCTGCGATCGCGAGCAGTTCGGCCAGCCGGTCGCCGACTTCCAGGGCATGCAGTTTCAGTACGCCCAGCTCGCCACCGAAATCGAGGCCGCCCGGCTGCTCGTCTACAATGCCGCCCGCCGCAAGGACAACGGCGACGAGTTTCGCAAGGAGGCGGCGATGGCGAAGCTGCGCGGCAGTCAGGTCGCCGAGAAGGTCGCCTCGCAGTGCGTCGAGTTTTACGGCGGCGTCGGGTTCACTCGGGAGTTTCCCGCCGAGAAATTCTACCGCGACGCCAAAATCGGGGCGATCTACGAGGGGACGTCGAACATGCAGCTTCAGACGATCGCGAAGATGATCAAGCAGGACTACGAGTGAGACGCCCGCCCTTGTCACGAGCAGATGGCTGCGATAGGTAGGGGCTGGAATCGATCGTCAAAATCGGGAGATGCCCATGTCGAGCGACAACACCAACGAGTTTTCGGACGCACCGGATACCGAGACGCGTCTGCAGGATCTGACCGACGAGGGGCGCGGCTACGTCGTCGTCTGTACCCGGGCGTTCGGCCCGAACGGCGAGGATCTGATCGACCACGAGGGCCCGCGCTTCAGCGGTGAGCCCGGCATCAAGATCCACGTCAAACAGGGAGACGTCGAGGAGGACGTCGTCCTCAGCCCCTTTTTCGGCGATCCGAGCAAGGTCTGGACCGAGGACTTCGAGGAGGGGGAGCGCTGCGAGCTGACGGTGCCGGAGACCGGCGAGCCCCTCGACAAAATCCCCGGCATGGGATCGGAGGACGGGGGCAACTACTACGCGATTTACCTGACCGAGGATCTCGAAGAGGGAGAACTGGTTGCCGTCAACGACATCTGGGGCAACTACGATTCGCGGATCCTCAGCGAAGGCGAGCTTTTGAAGGCCTATGCCGAGGCGGGTGAAAGCGAAAAGTACCACCGCCAGCACGACGAATAACCGGAGCGCTCTCCTCCCGAAACGCGTCTCCGCCCATCCCCCGACCGGCCATCTGGCCGGCCCCTGCCCTTCCCCTCGGACAATTCGGACGATCCCCGGGCGAGCCGGGTCGCGACCACGGAGTTGCCGGTGGTGGATGTGCCGGCTCCTCCGGCCTCGTGTGTGCCGGTTCGAGAGACGATTGCCAGGCGCGACCTCGGCGATCATGGCACGATTCGAGCCATCGATACTCGGCCCCCGAACCGTCGCGCTCGAGGCGATGCCAGCGCGGGAGTGACTATGGGTGTCGGCCGCGAGCGATCGTTCGAAAACAATCACTTTAGATCGTGGTGTCTATTCTGTTACGATGCGCCGGTGCTTGGGGGCGGGTGGTTGACGTTGGACGAATCCCCCTGCATAAACACGGTCCGAATTGAGGATGCGACGAGGCTGCGGCGATCCGACTCGCTGCAGACTCGCCGTCCCGCAATAATCCCGAGTCGGGGGGACGCAATGGGTAAGACATCCAAGGATAATGCGATGCGCACACGCTATCTGGTTCGAGCGCTTCTGGCTTTGTCGACGATCTTCGGCCTGGTCGCCTGCGGTCCGCCCGACGAGGGCGAAGATCTGACCGAGTGCACCACGACCAACGACTGCGAGGACGGCGAGGCGTGCCGCAAGGGGCTGTGTCTCGCTCGATGCACCTCCGGGAGTGACTGTGCCGACGGCGAAAGCTGCGGGCTCGGCGGGCTCTGCATCGAGACCTGCGAGGGCAGCGGCGAGTGCGACAGTGGCTATAGCTGCGACGAGACGACCGGGGCCTGCTGGATCGACGGGACCTCGTTCAATTCGTGTACCGTCAAAGGCGACTGCGCCGCGACCGAGTACTGTGCGGAAGGCGCCTGCCTCTCCGCCACCTGCCAGGACGACGCCCACTGTGCCGCCAGTGGCTCCGGCCAGACCAACATCTGTGACAACGGAACCTGCGTGCCGGGCTGCCGGGGCGACTCCGATTGCGACACCGACGAGACCTGCAACGACGACAATCTGTGTGAGGGCGTCGCATGCACGCCGACCAGTTGCGACCACCCGCACAAGAGCTGCCAGGAACTCGACGGCGACGGCCCCTCGGAGTGTCGCTGGTCCGGCAGTTGTGCTCGCGACGTCCACTGTGATCAGTACGCGTCGCAGGAAGGGTTCGACGTGCCGTACTCGTGTCAGGACATCGAAGACGGAGAAGGCGAATGCAAAGAGAAGCCGCCCTGCGAGGAGGATGCCGATTGCGGCAGCGCCGAGATCTGCGTCCAGCACGACGACAGCCGAAACGAATGTCGCCCCGGGTGTCGATGTGACCACGAGGGCGGATGCGAGCGCCCCTGCGGGCTCGGCGCCAAAATCTGCAACGACAGCAACGAATGCAGGCAGGGTTGTCAGACCGACGCCGAGTGTGGTGACGACGGCGTCTGCATCGAAAACGTCTGCGAGGACGCCTGCGAGACGTTCAGCGACTGCGACGACAACTTCGCCTGCCGGACCGACGAAGGCGGCGACGACCGCTACTGTCAGCCGTGCGACCAGGACAACCAGTGTCCCGCCGGCCGCATCTGCGAGCCGCGAAGCGAGGGCGACGACATCGAGGTGTGCATCCAGGAGCCGCCGGCCTGCGAAAAGGACGGCTACGGCGACAACCACTCCGACGGCGACGACGCCCCGTACGTGCTCGAAAGCGACGACCTTCCGTTCGACACCACCTCGGGTGACATGCCGCCCCGCTACTGCAACACGCCGAACACCCAGCCCGACTACGAGCACAACGGCGACGACTGGTGGCGGCTGAACCTCGGCGAGGTCGGCGAGGAGGGCCGGGTCGTCGAGGTCGAACTCGAGTACCAGCGGGGCGAGGAGGGGAGCAACCTCGATGTCGCCCTCTGGAACACCTCCGGGACGAGTCTGATGACCTCGGAGCATCCCCCGTCGCAGGAGACGGTGGTCGACGAGGAAGAGGGGATCTATCGGGAGCGGATCGTGTACGGTGTCGAAAGTTCCACCGACTTTCTCATCCAGGTGCGCGGTGAGATCGCCGGCGACAACCTCCCGTATGACCTGAAGGTCGACGCCCGCGAGCCGGCTCCCTGCAACGACTCGAACGACGACAGCCTCGAGGAAAACGACGATCTGGACACCGCCGAGGGCAACGACCCGCTGCCCGCCGGCCAGGCCTTCCAGGATCTCGTCGTCTGCGGAGACGACGAGGATTACTACAAGCTCGACGTCGACGCCAACCAGATCGTCGATGTCACCGCCCAGGATATCCCGCCGCGGCTCGGCGAGATCCGGCTTCGACTGTTCGACGAGGACAAAAGCCCGATTTCGTCGAGCGGAGAGGTCATCCGCGAGTCGGGGATGTTGGAGGATGAAAGCAACTACAAGCTGCAGTTCGTCTCCGACGAGGCGGCGACGTATTATGTCGGCGTCGAGGTCGTCCAGCATCGCGGCCAGATCGACTACAACCTCGAGTGGTCGCAAAGCGAGAACAATTGCGCCGACGAATACGAGGTCAACGACAGTTGCGAGAACCCCGCCCAGGCCTACCAGTTGGTCCGGGACAACTACGTCGGCACGACCACCACGATCGACAATTTGAGCGTCTGTAACGACCGTGATTTCTACGCTATCGATCTCAATCCGAAGGATCGCATCGAGGTCACTGCACGGTACTATACGGACGACGTGAATGCGGAGATGCAACTGAATTTCTACGGACCGAACATTTGCACCCGAACGCCGCCCAGTTCGACGAGCAGCTCCACCACCGGTACGGATGACGAGGGAGCTCATTACGAGGAGCTGAGCGTGGTGCACGAGGTGCCGATCGACGACGCCGGCACCTTTTATATCAACGTCCAGAAATTCCAGGGAGAGCCTCCGATCCCCCACCAGCTCGACATCAGCATCGAAGCCGAAAATTGCCAGGACGACGACCTGGAGCCGAACGACGATCAAAGCTCCGGGACCCAGCTCGACGACGAAGACATCGTCGATGGCGGTCGGGATGCGGCCCTGGTCGAGCAGCGTATCTGCGATGACAACGTCGACTGGTACTGCACGGATCTCGAGAGTGGCGAGGAGGTCGAGTGGGAGGCGCGCTTCGACAATTCCCTCGGCAATCTCGACGCCTACGCCTTCGACCCGAGCGGCAGCCAGGTCGCCTCCTCGACCAAGGATTCGAGCGACCCCGAGCCGGGGGTCGAAAACCTCACCCACACCGCCGGCTCCGACGGCGAGTACTGCGTGCGGATCGAAGGCGCGAGTCCGGTGCGCAACGACTACGACCTGCTGACCTTCATCGACGGCGAGGGGACCGAAGACCGCCAGTGCCCCGACATCTACGAGGACAACGACACGTGCACCGACACCGACGACTGCGAGGCCCAGCAGTTGTCGAGTGGCACCGACACCGACGACTTGCTCTCGTGCCAGAACGACGACGACTGGTACACGACCTGCGTGGAGCCGGGCCAGGAGCTGTCGGTCGAGACCGACTTCGTCGACGGAGCGGGTAACATCGACACGTTCCTCTGGGAGGAGCATGCCGACTTTACGGACCTCTCCGAGACGGTCGATTCGACCACCGCGACGGGAACCAAAACCGTCTCCGATTACAGCAACAAGGAGCAGTGCTACTACTACAACGTCGTCGGGGACGCCGAGAGTAACAACTACGACATCGCCGTTGACACCACCTCGCCGACCCAGTGCAAAACCAGCTCGAACGGCTGGGTCGACAACGGCTCCGACGACAAGGCGACCCAGGTGGAGGTGCCCGGCATCGTCGCGAACCAGCAAAAATGCGAGGACGCCTCGGACTGGTACGAAATCGAGCTCGACGACGGCCAGGAGTTCGAAGCGTTCGTCCCGCACGATGCGACCTACGCCGACCTGGATCTCGCGATCTACGACGGCACGGGCTCGTCGCCGGTCGAGCAAAAGACCGCGACCAGCGAGGACGACGACGAATCTCTCGAGTACACCGCCCAGACCACCGGGACCCACTATGTCGAGGTGACGACCAAGGATCGGGCCCGGACTACCTACGAGCTCCTCCTGTACGCCGACCAGGATGGCGACGACGACATCCAGGACGGCGAGGAGGGGCCGGCCGACCGGGTCTGCCCGGATCGCTTCGAGGACAACGACTCCGAGAGCGAGGCGACCCGGATCAACGTCGGCACCTACGAGGATCTGAACGTCTGCAACGACCAGAACGCCACCTCGGAGGATGCCGACATCTACGAGATCTTGGTGCCGAAGGACGCGACGATCACCGTCGAGTCGACCTTCACCCACGAGGATGGCGACATCGACATGTCGCTGATGCGCGGGTCGGTCACCGATCCGGAGTTCGGCGGCAACCGGGCCGGCAACTCACCCTCCGAGCAATCCTCGCCGGGCGATGGCGTGGAGGAGATCACCCACACCAACAACGACTCCGGCGAGACCTACTACCTGATGGTCTACGGCAACAACACCTTCGAGAAAAACTACTACACGCTCGACGTCAGCCTCAGCTTCGCCGGGAGTTGTGACGAAGATCAGTTCGGCGGCAGCAACGGCTCGAAGTCGAATGCCGAACCCCTCTCGGCGGTCGACTACGACGGCACGTCGGGCGGGTCCGAGTCGGGGCTGATGTTGTGCGAGGCGACCGGCTCGTACTCCGGCGAGGACTGGTTCGAGGTCGGAACCGACCCGGGAGACGTGATGTTCGCGCTCGAGCACCGCAGTGCGCCCCAGGAGATCGAGATGGAGCTGCAGGACGACGCCGGCAACGTCGTCGCCACCGCCGACGACCACTCCGAGTTCGGCTCGAACATCAAAATGATCGACGAGACCGGAGTCACCGGCGACGGCCCGTATTACCTGCGGGTCCACCCGTCGGGCGATGCGATCATCCGTAACGCCTACGACCTGTGGGCGTCGTTCGGCGGCAGCACGCCCTCCGAGCCGCTGTGCCCGGACACCTACGAGCGCAACGACGAGCGGACGACCGACGACGCCGAGCCGCTGAGTCTGACCGACCAGGTACTCCAGACCACCCAGGGGATCGCCTGCGGAGCTGAGACGGACTGGTATCAGATCGAACTCGACGGCGGGACGACCTACCACTGGGATGTCTTCCACGAGGATACCTCCGACCTCGCCATCGAGGTGCGGGACGGTCCGGGCGGCAGTGCCGGGTTCCTCTCCGACGACAGTGGGGACGACATCAGCTTCGGGAACAATACCACCACCGCCGACGAGACGGTCTCCTTCGAGCCGAGCTCTGACGGGACCTATTATCTTGGCGTAAAGAACATGGGGAGCGGGGCCGTTCCCTACAACCTGGAGATCGCGGTCGATAGTGCGTTCGGGACGGATGACTCGCCAGCGTCCAGTTGTCCCGAAGACGGATACGAGGTCAATGACAATCCCGGTCAAGCGAGACCGCTCGATCATCCCGATTTGCCGTTGCGTGAGACGCTCGGCGCATGTGGAAATGACGATTACTTCACCTGGACACCCTCTAGTTCGACAAATCAGGTGACGACAACCCTGCAGATGAACAACAATTTGATGGACCTCGGCCTCCAGGTCCACGAAGTGACGAGTAGTGGTGGTCGCAACTTTCTCGGCGAAGATCTTGGACTGGCCTCTGGTGCGAAGGAGGATAATCGCGCGACGGTCACGTTCGACGCCGAGAGTGGAACAACCTACATGTTCACCGTCTGGCGGCAGTATGCGAAGGGAGAATCCTCCCCCGCCAGTGGACCCTACTTCCTGACCGTCGACTAAGTTGAACCGACGGAGAACCATCCGCGCCCGGCCTCGGTTTATCGAGGCCGGGCGTCATACTTTCTTGACTGCTGGGGTGTCGTGGTCTCTTGTTCTCTTGTCGAGGCGGTGAACCGTTGTTACCTACTCGTCACGTCGCCCTCGACTCTTTCAGTAGAAACCGAGACCGAACTATGAGCGACAAGATTTCACTTCCCGTGGCAGGAAAGGACGCGAACGACGACGAGCCCGAGCCCGCCGGCGCACCGGCGTGCGGCGGCGGCGGGGGCTCGCACCGCGTGCTCGGCACCCACGAGCCGACGCAAACCCAGCGCATCTCGGGGCCGGCGCGGCCCGACTACCAGCACCTGCCGGACGAGGCCGGTGAGCGTCCGGACTGGCTGCGCAAGCGGATGCACATGGACAAGGACTTCTTCGAGACCAAGCAGTTGGTCGAGGAGGCCGAGCTGCATACGGTCTGCGAGTCGGCCTCGTGTCCGAACATCGGCGAGTGCTGGTCGAACAAGGCGCTGACATTCATGATTTTGGGCAACGTCTGCACGCGAAGCTGCGGGTTTTGCGACGTGCAGACCGGCAAGCCGAACGCCGTCGACGAGGACGAACCGAGGCGGGTGGCCGAGTCGCTCGAGGGGCTCGGGCTCAACTACGTCGTCATCACCAGCGTCGACCGCGACGACCTCGAGGATGGCGGCGCCGGGATCTGGGCCGAGACGATCCGGCGGACCCGCGAGGCGTGCCCGGAGATGGGCATCGAGGTGCTGACCCCCGATTTCAAGGGCGACATGGAGGATGTCCAGACCGTGCTCGACGCCGAGCCGGATTGTTTCGCCCACAACCTCGAGACCGTCGCCAGCCTCCACCGGATGGTCCGCCCGCAGGCGAAATACGAGCGGTCGCTGGCGGTCCTCGAGCACGCCGCCGAGCATGGCGAGGGCCTGGTCAAAAGTGGCATGATGCTCGGGCTCGGCGAGTCGAACGACGAGGTGCTGGAGACGATGGAGGATCTGGTCGAGGCGGGCGTCGAGATCCTGAATCTCGGCCAGTATCTGCGCCCCAGCCCCCGGCACCTGCCGGTCAAGCGATGGGTGCATCCCGACGAATTCGACGAACTCGCCGAGCGGGGCGACAAGATGGGTTTTCGGCACGTCGAGGCCGGTCCGCTGGTGCGCTCGAGCTACCGGGCCGACCAGCAGGTCCAGAAGCTCCGAGACGAAGAGTGACCGGTGCGGAGGGCGCGATGCCCGACTACTCGCTGTACGTCATCCTCGATCCGCGGCGATTCCACCCCGACAACGACCTGTACGAGACGGCTCGCGCCGCGCTGCGGGGCGGGGCCGGCCTCGTGCAGCTGCGCGACAAGGAGAGTACGGGGAGGCAACTCGTCGAGCGTGCGCGGCGCCTGCAGGCCGTCTGTCGGGAGTTCGAGGCGACGTTCGTCGTCAACGACCGGCTCGACGTCGCTCTGGCGGCCGGCGCCGACGGCGTGCATCTCGGGCCGGAGGACGTCTCGGTGGCCGATGCCAGGCGCGTGGCGCCGGGGCTGTTGGTCGGCGGGTCGGCGGGCCGGCTCGAGCGGGCGAGGGCGCTGGTCGAGGAGGGCGTCGATTACCTGGGATGCGGGGCGGTCTACGACGCGGCGCCCAGCAAACCGGACGCCTCGAAGCCGCGCGGGCCGGCCGAGATCGGCCGGATCGCCGAGGCGGTCGAGGTGCCGGTGGTCGGCATCGGCGGGATCGACGCCGACAACGCCGCGCCGGTCGTCGAGGCGGGGGCCGACGGGGTGGCGGTCATTCGCGCGGTCGTCGGACGGGCCGATCCGGAGAGCGCCGCGCGCCGGCTCCGAGAGGCCGTCTGAGATCCGAGGTCCCGCCCGAACTACCCCTGTTCGACCTTCTCGCGGTGGGCGGTGCTGGCGAGCCGGCTCTTCCAGTCGTCCCCCGGCGTCCAGGGCCGGGGCTGATGCCCGAAATAATCCCGTTTCAGCCGTCGGATGCGCTCGGCGCTCGCCAGGACCCGCTCGCGGACGTCGGCGTCATGTTCGGCCATCTCGACGATCTTCGTGTGGGCGCGCTGCCACCGCGATTCGGTGTGGCAGACCAGGAACATGTCGATCGAGGTGGCGAGCCCCAGCTCGACCATTTCTTCGATCGCATACTCGTCGGCGACGGCGTCCATCTCGAGATCGTCGGTGACGACCACCCCGTCGAAGCCGAGCTGCTCGCGGAGTACATCGTCGATGAGGTGGGGGCTGAACGTCGCCGGCCGCATCGCATCGAGCGCCGGTACCATCATGTGGGCGGTCATGATCATCGGGACGCCGGCGCCGATGGCGGTCTCGAAGGGCCGGAGCTCGACATCCTGCAGGCGCGCCGGCTCGTGCATGACGACGGGCAGATCGTGGTGGCTGTCGGTGTCGGTGTCGCCGTGGCCGGGGAAGTGCTTGCCGCACGGGACGACGCCGGCGACGTTGTGGCCGTACAAAAAGGCGCCGCCGGCCCGGGCCACCTCGTCGGGCTCGTCCCCGAAGGCCCGCTCGCCGATGACCGGGTTGTCGGGGTTGGTGTCGACGTCGAGCACCGGCGCGAAATTGAGGTTGAAGCCGAGGGCCTGCAGCTCCGAGGCGATCACCTCCGAGACGTCGGCGATATGCCCCGGATCGCCGTGCCCGCCGACCTCGCGCATCGGCGGGATCGGCGTGAGGCCGTCGCGCAGGCGCATCACCGGGCCGCCCTCCTGGTCGACGGCGACGAACGGCGGCTCGGCCTGCCCGGCGGCGAGGCGGTGGATCCGGCGGTTGAGCTCGACGACCTGCTCGAGGGTCTCGACGTTGCGCGAAAAGAGGATGACGCCGCCGATCCGGCCCGCCTCGAGGGCCTCGGCGATCGCCGCCGGCGGCTCCCGGTCCGCCCCCTCGAAGCCGACGACCAGCATCTGGCCGGCGGCACGTTCGATCTCGTCGAACTCAGCGTCTCCCATCTCTACGACTCCGCATCAGGAGTTTCACGCTCCGGCACGTTTGCGTCCCTGCACCACTGGCCGTCGAACCAGTGGTCTCGGGTGGTCCTCGACAGTTGCGCAGTTTGCCCACGCAGTTTGCCTAGCTGCTCAGCCGCTCAGCTGCCCAGCCGCCCAGCGGCTACTCCTCCAGTCTCCGCGGATCGAGCAGGTCGCGCAACCCGTCGCCGAGGAAATTCAGCGCCAGAATCGTGATCATGATCGCCAGCCCCGGAAAGATCGCCAGGTGCGGCGTCAAAAGAAAGTACGTCGCCCCCTGGTCGAGCAGCGCCCCCCAGCTGGGGACGTCCTGGGGGCCGAGCCCGAGAAAGCTCAGCGCCGCCTCCGCCAAAATTGCCGCCGCCACCCCGAAGGTCGCCTGCACGATCACCGGCGCCATGACGTTGGGCAGAATCTCGCGCAGCAATACCCGCGGCGTGCGAAATCCGAGCGCCCGGGCCGCCTCGACGTACTCCTCTTCGCGCTCCGACAACACCTCGCCGCGCACCAGACGCGCGTAGCTGGTCCACCCCGTCACCGACAGCGCCCCGATGACCGCCGGGATGCTCGGCTCCTGGGTGATGAAAATCAGCAAAATCGCCAGCAAAATCCCGGGAAAGGCCATCAGCATGTCGATGACGCGCATCACCAGCTCGTCGACCCAGCCGCCGAGATACCCGGCGATGCTGCCGACGACGATACCGACGGTCGAACAGATCGCGACGACCCCGAATCCGACCGTCACCGCCACCCGGGTGCCGTAGATGACCTGAGTCAACAGATCGGCGCCGTTTTCGTCGGTCCCGAGCGGATGGGCCGGCGAGGGAGGCTGCAGTTGCCGCGTGACGTCGACGTACTGCAGCTCGTACGGCGCCAGCCACGGCGCGAAGACGGCGACCAGCAAAATCACCGCCAGCACCGCCGCACCGACCCACGCCAGGGTTCCGAGCCCGTCACTTCGCTCCCCCCGCTGGGCGCTCTCTGTCGCCGGATCGAGCATCGGGATCTCACCCGGGGTGAGAGTCGCGAGACTTCCATATCCAAAACGCGATCGCGCCCGCCCCGAAGACCGCCGCCAGCATTCCCTGACCGATCACCGCCAGCCACACCCCGAGAAAGGCCGCCCAGGCTCCGAGCGGAAACGGCTTTTGCTCGTAGCGGATCCGCGGGTCGACTTCCGCGTAGATCAGATCGGTCAACAGGTTGACGACCACGTAGCTCAGCGAGATG
Source organism: uncultured Bradymonadales bacterium (assembly GCA_964600555.1). Classification (GTDB taxonomy): domain Bacteria; phylum Myxococcota_A; class Bradymonadia; order Bradymonadales; family Bradymonadaceae; genus CAJXPB01. Next base: position 8,970 of record CAZRLK010000005.1, on the reverse strand, counting down.
AAGATCACGCACCCCTGGACGACCCGGTAGTTGCGCTGCTGGATCGCATCCAAAAGCAACGTCCCCAGCCCGGGGCGGGCGAAGATCTTTTCGACGATGATCGCGCCGGTCAACAGGGCGCCGAACTGCAGGCCGAGGATCGTGATGACCGGGATCAACGCGTTGCGCAGCGCGTGTTTGAGCACGACGCGCCAGTGGGGGACGCCCTTGGCCTTGGCGGTGCGGACGTAGTCGAGGCCGAGAACCTCGAGCATGCTCGAGCGGGTCATCCGCGTCAGCTTCGCCGCCAGCGCCGTCCCCAGTGTCACCGCCGGCAACACCAGCGCCCGCAGGCCCGTCACCTGGCTTCCCGGATCGGGCAGGGCCTGGAGGCTGATCGCAAACAAAATCAGCAGCATCGGGCCGAGCCAGAAGTTCGGGATCGAGATCCCGATCATCGCCAGGGCCATCGACAGGTTGTCGATCCAGGTGTACGGCCGGAGGGCGGCCGCGATGCCGAGCGGCACGGCGATCATGATCGCGATCGCCAGGGCGGCCAGTGCCAGTTGCAGCGTCGCCGGGATGTTGGCGGCGAGCTTTTCCATCACCGTCGTGCCGCGCTGGCCGCAAAGCTCCCCGAAGCTGCCGTCGAGGACGCTCTCCCAGTACAGCTCGTATTGGGTCAGCGTCGGGACGGGGACCGAGATCGAGGCGCGGGTCGCGCCCCGGCGGCCCTGGCACCCGGTGGTCGTCTCGACGACGTACGCCTCGGGTCCGTACCGCTCGTCGACGAATTGCTGCGCGTCGACGCCGGGGTCCAGGCAGCGGCGCTCGGTTCGGACGAAATTCAGACACTCCCTGAGGCTGTGCTTGTCGGCGGCCATCGCCCGCTCGCCGAGAATCGAGGCCACCGGGTCGCCGGGGACGGCGCGGACGACGAAAAACACGATCGTCACGACGCCGATGACGACGAACACCAGCGCACCGAGTCGTCGGATCAGGTAGTTGAGCATCGAGGAGCTATCCTCACCGTGGTGGGCCTATGCCGCCCTCGCGGATACAGCAGACGCACACATGGATAAAGGAGCAGTTGTGCGGTATAAAACCCCGTCGGCACTCATCGCTTCGTATCGGGCCGCCACTCCGCCGTGCTTTTCGTCATCGACGTCGGCAACACCCACACCGTCCTCGGGGTCTTCGAGCAGGGAACTCTGGTGCGGGACTGGCGTCTGCAGACGCACGACGGGCGGACCGCCGACGAGCACGGCAGTCTGCTGCGCGAGTTGCTCGATTACGCCGACATCCGGACCGACCGGCTCGACGCCGCGATCATGAGCTGTGTGGTCCCTCCGATGGAGGCCTCGATCGAGGAGATGGCGAGGCGGTACCTCGAGGTCGACCTCCGAATCGTCGGCCGGGACGTCGACCCGCCGATCGAAGTCGGGGTGCCGAACCCCGAGGAGGTGGGCGCCGATCGACTGGTCAACGCGCTGGCGGCATGGAACCTCGAGCAGACGGCCCAGATCGTGGTCGATTTCGGAACGGCGACGACCTTCGATGCGATCTCCGAGGAGGGGACCTACGTCGGGGGGACGATTGCACCCGGCGTGACGGTCTCGAGCGAGGCGCTCGTGCAGCGAGCGAGCATGCTTCCGCGCGTCGAGCTGTCGCGGCCCGACTCGGTGATCGGCGAGACGACCGTCGAGTCGATGCAGGCGGGGTTGACCTACGGGTACGTCGGGCTGGTGCGCGAGATTGTCGGCAAGATGCGCGAGGAACTCGGTGGCGAGGCGCGGGTCGTGGTCACCGGCGGGCTCGCCGGTCTGCTGGCCGACGAGGTCGAACTCGTCGATCACGTCGACGAGCAACTGACGCTCAAGGGGCTGCACGACCTGTATCACTGGTCGGCGAGCTGAAGTCGGACCGAACGCCGGCGGTCGCTCCGGTCATTCGGAGGATTCCGACGAGTCGTCCTCCGAGTCGTCTGCTTCGTCCTCGGAGTCGGAGTCGCCCTCGGAATCTCCCTCCGAGTCGGCGGATTCCTCGTCGTCGCTGGCACTGTCGTCGTCGCTCGACTCTTCGGCCTCCTGATCGCCGGAGGCTTCGCTTTCTTCGGTCGGCTCTTCGGCCTCCGCGCTCGGCTCCTCCGAGGAGGATTCCTCCTCTCCCCGCTCGGCGATGCTCCCCGGCCCCTCGGCGACAAGCTGGTCGGTCTGTCCGGTCGCCAGGAGGCTAATCGGCTGCCAGAAGATCGCCCCCAGCAGAACCGTCACGAACAGGCCGAACACCCAGCTCGCCGTCGGGATCGCCTTGTCCTCTTCGTCGAGCTCCGCAAAGGCGAAATACAGCGTGTACGGGGGGACCAGAAGCGTCGCCAGTCCGCGACCCGTACTGACGCGAAAGGCGTATCTCGCCAACTGGATCGTCCCGTAGACAAACGAGACGATGGCGATGCAGATCAAAAGGCCCGTGATTGCGGCAATCAGAAACATCGAAGGCTCCTGGCGGAACTGAGGTCGACGACGGAGAGGTCGCTTGCTCGCAGAAACAAGCTCAACTACACGAGCCGATCTGGACTGTCAACCGTTGGAGAGTCACACGACCGCTGCAACTCCCCGGCCTCCGGCTCCCACGGGTCGCCTTCGGCCCGGGCTACGAGACCGTCTCACAACGGACCGGCCAGCCGGCGGCCTCTCGGGACGCGGCTGCTTGACGCCGGATTCGATCCCCGGCGATAATGGCGCGCGACGACGACGCATCTTTTCCGGCTCGCACGATTCGCTTCGACGACACCTCCAGGAGACTGGCACTATGACGAATATCGCATTGATCGTCATCGGCGTGATCCTCGGTTTGGCGCTCAATCTCGGGCTCCCGTACTATTTCGTCAGTACGTCCAGGACCGACCCCAAGAGCACGGTCGTCTCGGTGCTTTTGAGCCTGGTGCTCGGTCCGTTCATCGGTTTTTCGTACGCTCGTCCCGCCTCCTGGGCGCTCGCCCTGGTCACGACGGTCTGCTTTTACACGCCGATCGGGATCGCCGCCGGGGTGTTTCTGACGCGCGGGAACGTCGCCCTCGGGGGAGCCTTCGCCGGGTATTTTGCCCTGACGGCGATCGTGACCGCGGTGCTGATCACGCAGGATCAAAACGAGGAGTTCGACCAGTCGCTCTCCGTGTAGACTCGAGCGCTCGTCCGACCTCCTCGCTTCTTCGCTGCTGAGACCCCGGTCGATTATGTCTTCACGCAACACCTTCGCGGCGAGTCGTCGCTCCCACGAGATCCTCGGCTGGCTACAAAACGGCCGGCAGGTCCGCATCCAGGACGTCGTCGATGCGTTCGACATTCAGTACCCGCAGGCCCGCGAGGATCTGAAACTGCTCGAGGAGCTGTACGATCTGCCGACTCACCGCGACGGGCGGGTCAAAGTCTGGACGTGGTCGGACGAGGACATCGAGCACATCGAGGTCGGGACCGTCGCCGCCCTGGAACTGGGCGCCATCTCGCTCGACATCTTTCAGGATACCCCGTACGGCGAGGCGATCCGCGGGCTGGTCGAGGAGTGCCGCGACCGCATCCCCGCCCACCACCACCCGCGCCTCGAGCGCCTCTCGGAAGCCCTGCACCTGCGGCGCACCTGGCTGCCGACCTCGCCCGACGAGATTCTCGGCCACCTCGAAGTCGGCCTCGACGCCATCTGGAAGGAGGGCTACGACTGGTTGGTGGCGCGGTATCGGCGCTCGGACGGCGCCCGCGACGACTACCTGCTTTTGCCCCGGCGGCTGGTCTGGTACCAGCGCCGACTCTGGCTTCTGGCGCTCGATCGCGACGAGCTGAAACTGTTCGACCTGGCCGGCTTCGAGCGCCTCGAGCGCTACCGCCCCGCCGAGCACGGCGCACGCCACTACGAGACGGCGGCCGGTGCCGACGGGGGCGCGCCGGAACAACCCCACCCGGTCGAGTACGGCGACGATCGGCTCGCCGCCTACCTCGAGCAGTTCGACGACGACCCCGAGGCGTACTTCGAGGACGCCTACGGCATCTACGCCGACAACGGCCCCGTCGAGTCGATCCATCTCGAGGTCGAGGGCCGCTGGCGCAACTATCTCGACCGCTACCGCATCCATCACTCGCAGCAAAACGAGCCGGACGACGAGGCGCAGACGCTGCACGTGCACCTCGAGATGGGGATCTGCCCGGAGTTCGAGTCGTTTCTGCTGGGCATGATCCCGCAGGTGCGGGTCCACGAGCCGGAATCGCTCGAGACGAGGCTCCGGGAACGGGCCTCGGAGTGGCTTCAGTCGGGCGACTCCGCTCAGGCCTGAGATTCGAGCTCGATCCGCCAGTCGAACTCCGAGCCGCCGGCAGGGGCCCGGACCACGAGCCGGACCGGCTTTCCGTTGGCGACGGCATCGATCTGGAGGCTCTGCCCGCCGTCGGTGGCCGCCAGCCGCGGGGGTCCGAGGTCGGCCCCCGTACGCGAGGCGAGCCTCGAGGCGGCCGATTCGTCGCCGGCGAACTGCCAGCGCGGCCGGTGAAACTTCGCCAGGAATCGAGCGATCTCGGGGGCCGTCTCGCCGCTCAATTCCCCGAATCGACTGGCGGCCGCCCGCGCGGCGTGTTTGCGACTCGCCATCAACAAAAACTGCCCGGTGTCTCGGCGGTATCCGACCGCCACTTTGCCCCCTTCGAGAATCGCTCCACCCTCCGGGCCGACCGCCAGGTCGGGGCAATACGACGGATCGAGTGAAAAGACGATCAGCGACGGATCGATCTCGAGCGGCTCGATCGTTTCAGCGAGGTCCGAAAACGAGGCATCGGCCAGCCGAAACAGGTAGCTCGCCCACAGTTCCGCGAGTTTGACCCCGAGCGACTGCCCCTCCAGCTCGCGGGTCGGATCGATGTAGTTTTGCTCGACGGTCAACGACGAGCTGTCCCGGGCGGCCCGCCGAGCCTGGTCGGCGAGCTTTTCGAGGTGCACCGAATCGACGTCGGAAGCCTCCCGCCAGCGTCGGGCGAACCCGAACGGATCGAGAGTCGTCTCGCCGATGATCAGCGACGACTCGTCGGGCGGATCGGCGAAATCCCAGGTGCCGTCGTACGGCGTCGCCACGCACTCGCCGAGAAACCGTCCGACCGCCAGCATGCCGTAATCGCCGGACTCGTGAAATTCCTCGTAGATCCCGCTCATGGCGGGGAGACGCTCGAGGAGGCCGTCCCAGCAGTTGACTTCGATGCGCGTGATCTCCTCCGGCCGGAATCGGACGGTGACCGCCCGATCCTGGCTGGCTCCGGCCAGCAAGTTCTGGAGGCATCGCTCCAGAAAGATCTCGGCGCGGACGCTCCCGCTGGTGATCCGAAAATCCGTCGCGTCCATGCCGGGATCGCCGGCGAAGATCGACTGTCGTTTCCAGGCCATCCGGGGCAGGGGATCGATGGTGCCGTAGTCGGGATCCGACGGCCAGTCGGGGGGCGGCATGGCGCCGATCGCCTCCTGGAGTTGCTCGTTTTCACGCCGATCCTGCTGGATGACTCCGGCGAGATCCTTTTGTTTCGGGTCGATCCCGGCGATTTCACTCGATTCCTCGCGTGCCGCCTCGCGTCCGGTCTCCGGAGCCGAGGCCTCCTCCCGGGTCGGTGCGGGCCCTGTCTCGCTCGAGCTCGAGGGGCCCGTCGCGCTCGACGTCGAGGAGGGGAGTTGGCGTTTGTCGAGGACGTCGAGCACCGGATTGCCGCTCGGGGGCCCGGAGAGGGCCTCTCCGTTGGCGAGGGCGCGGCGGATCGTCCCGAAAAACTTCTGGAGATCGGGGGGCGGCTGGGCCAGCTTCTGGTCGAGCTGGTCGACGAACTCCCGGGCGGGAGGGGCGGGCAGGTGGCCCTCGGCGACGACCTTCGACAGATCCGACATCACGCGTTTGAACTGCCGCCGGGCGCGCCCGTCGACGTCGGTGCTGAGCGCCCGCAGGTAATCCTCGAGCCCCTCGTCCCAGCGGGCCGTCCGGATGCGTTGCTCGCCGATCAGTGCCCGCGCATACGCGGCGTTGCCGCCGGCGCGAAAATACTGGTCGAGGTGCTGTTCGGCCTGGCGGCGGTTGCCGAGCCTCGAGTGCAGCTCTCCGGCCAGCAGGTGAGCCTCGGCGCTCGGCCCCGCTTCGAGCGATTTCTGGGCAAACGACAGGCCATCGCGCAGATCGCCTGCCGCCACGGCGGTGGCCGCCAGGCCGAGATACCCCGTCTGCCTGTCGGATTGGGCGTCGATCGCCTGGCGGAATCCCTCCCGGGCGTCGTCGATTCGGCCCGATTGCAGGGAATTCCATGCCTGTGACACTGCAGTCGCCATCGGTTGCGCCTCGTTCGTCTCGTGCGGCTCGAATGCGTTGCGGTCATTGCTCGGGCGCGGTCGGCACCACGATCTCGACTCGGGTCCCGACGCCCGGTTCGCTGTCGACTGTGATCGTGCCGTCGTGCTGCTCGACGATTTGCCGGCAGATGTACAGCCCGAGTCCCATGCTTCGAGGTCCCTCGGCGGCGTCGTGGCCGTGGAAAAAGCGGTCGAAAATGTGCGAGATCGTCTCCTGGTCCATTCCGACGCCGTGATCTTCGATCACCAGCTCGGCCGTCTCCCCCCGATCCCGGACCTCGATGCGGACGACCTGGTCAGAATCACTGTATTTGATGGCGTTGTCAACGAGGTTGGTCAGCACCTGATGAAACCGATCGGGATCCAGCGAGACTTCGAGTGGCTGCTCGGGGATCGACAGCTCCAGCTCGATGCCCTTCGGGTTCAGCTCCCAGGGGCGGATGCGTTCGCGGACGAACGCCCCAAAATCGAGGCGTCGGCGCTCGAGTTCGATGCGGTCGGTCTCGATGCGCGTCAAATCGAGCAGCCCGTCGATCAGGCGGGTCAGTCGGGTGACCTGGCGCTCGGCGCGGCGCAAGAGCGACAGATCGACCTGATCGCCGCGTTCGCGCTGACGGCGTGCCAGCTGCAACACTCCCGTCAGTGGCGTCAGAGGACTGCGCAGTTCGTGGCTCGCAATCGAGAGGAATTCGTCTTTGCGCCGGTCGAGTTCCCGACGGTCGGTGATGTCGCGCAACAGCCCGACGAACATCTCCGGCGAAGAGGCCCCCGAGTCGATCGGCGCCGCCTCCAGCACGAGATCCTGCTCGCTTCGCCCGAAATCGAAGATGACTTCCCGGCGGCACGCGTCGCCGGTCTGCACCGCCCGAAAAAACGGCCACTCGGAGCGGCCCAGCGGCCTGCGGTCCGGGGCGAGCACGCGGTACGGGCGCGGTTCGGTGTTCAGGTTGCTCCACTCCGAAACCCCGGTGATCTCGGCGGCGGCCGAGTTGGCCATCAGGACTTCGCCGCGCCGGTTGTACAGCATCACGCCCTCGGGCAACGTCTCGATCGTCGCCTCGAGGCGGGTCTGTTTCCGGGTGCTCTGCTCGAACAAGATCGCATTCTCCATCGCGCCGGCGACGTAGTTGCCGAGCGCCTCGATGAACGCGAGGTCGACGGCGTCGAGCGCCGGACCGGTCGATCTGGCGGGCCCGACGCTTCCCTGGGCGCCCAGATGCAGCGTCCCGATCGGCTCGCCGGAGGAAGCGAGCGAGACGACGACCTCACCGATCGCTTCGCCTCCGTCCGCCTGCCATCCCCCCTCGTCGAGGCGGCGGGCCCCGCCCGCATCGAGGAGGTCGCGGATCGCGGGACGCTCCTCGAGCTCGAGGAGCGTCTGCTCGTCGAGCATCAGGCCCCGCCAGGCGATCGGCCGGAGCGTCGAGCCGCGTCGGCGGGTGATCACCGCGAAATCGATCGGCAGCCGACCGGCGATCGCCTCGACGATGCGTTCGGCGAGCCGGTCGACCTCCCCGGGTTCGGTGCTGAACGAGGCGACCCGCGAGAGGAGGTTCATCTGTTCGATCTCGGGCCGGTCCCCGGGATCGGCGAGGGTGCACACGATCCGGGTCTGCTCGAGGCCTGCCCGGCGCATGGCGGCTTCGAGGCGGCCGCCGATCTCCCCCGAGCTGCCGGTGGAATGCGTCCGCCGCGTCGACTCCCCGCCGCTGGTCGTGCGTCGGAGTTGATCGGCGAAGCGATCGGGATGCTCCAGGGCGGCGGCGTCGAGAAACTCGCCGAGCGGCATCTCGCCGACCGGGGTCTCGAGTCCGAGCATCTCCGCCGCCGCCGGGTTGACGAGCTGGACGGCGGCGTGGCCGTCAAAGACGACCACCCCCCGGTCGAGCCCGTCGATGATCGAGGCCAGAAACCGCCGCTCGTCTTCGAGCTGCGAGGCCTCTTCGGCGAGGTGATCGTGGATGTCGGGGCGCGGCGAGATGTCCCGGTAGCTTCCGACGACTCCGACGATCTCGCCGTCCTGCTCGACCGGCCCCCACAGCACCTCGATCTCGCGGCGCTCGCCGTCGTCGATGACCACCATCTCCGATCGCGTCGCCCGGCCCGACTCATACGTCGCGCGCGCTTTCGCGAAATGATCGGACGGGTAGATCACCTCGACCGGAAGCGACTCGAAGTCCTGCTGTCGCATCTCCAGGATGTTCTCGCCGATCATCTCCTCCGAGATCGAAAACAGCCGCATCGCTGCCCGGTTGATGTACTCGACCGTGCCGTCGGCCCGAAAATACACCAGTCCGTCCTGGTCGCTTCGGTGGACCGCCCTGAACATCCCCGGCCCAAACTGATCGACCAGTTCGGATGCCGAGTCGCTCTCCATCGCTGCCTCCGCCTCCCGGAAGATCTCGTCGCCCTCCCCGACCGAAGCATACCCCGAACTGCCGAATTGCAAAACCCGACTTGACTCCGCGAGGTCCCTCCGTACGGTGGCGGCTCCGCCGAGTGCGCGGCGCCACCCGAAAGTGGCCCCTGCTCGGCGGCTCGCGGCTCGCGGCTTTGCGCCGGAGCCGAGGTCTGTCCTTGACAGGCGGCGCGGTGCGCATACAATGCGTCTTCCGCGTTGGACGGGTCATC